>DATJTE010000078.1:0-79642 GCA_035503715.1 Rhizobiaceae bacterium
CCCAATCCAATAGGGCAGGGCCGCAACCCTTGATCTTGCCGCACTGCAACGCCAACTAACGACAGTTGGGCTGCGGGATCGTCTCCGTGCTGAAAATTAAGCCGATTTTCAATCGGCGGTAGGCGGGGCGGGTCGTGGCCGCTAATATGAGATTCGCGGTCGGCCATCGGGCGGCCGCGGCATGAAAGGCAAGAAAATGGCTACAGTTTCACGATCTTCCGCCGACGGCGTCTACGCGGTGCTCCCGCTGCGCGACATCGTCGTGTTCCCGCACATGATCGTTCCGCTCTTCGTCGGGCGCGAAAAGTCGATCAAGGCGCTGGAAGAGGTGATGGGCGCCGAGCGCCAGATCCTGCTCGCCACCCAGAAGAACGCCGCCGACGATGAGCCGGCCGCCGACGCTATCTATGAGGTCGGGACGCTGGCCAATGTGCTGCAGCTCCTGAAGCTGCCGGACGGCACCGTGAAGGTGCTGGTCGAGGGCACCGGCCGCGCCAAGATCACGGCCTTCACGGCGCGCGAGGATTTCCACGAGGCGAAGGCGGTGGCGCTGGCCGAACCGGGCGAGGAAGAGGTCGAGATCGAGGCGCTCGCGCGTTCGGTGGTCTCGGACTTCGAGAACTACGTCAAGCTGAACAAGAAGATTTCGCCCGAGGTGGTCGGCGCGGCCGGCCAGATCGAGGATTACTCGAAGCTGGCGGACACCATCGCCTCGCATCTCGCGATCAAGATTCCCGAGAAGCAGGAGATGCTCGCGACCCTCTCCGTCAAGGAACGGCTCGAAAAGGCGATGGGCTTCATGGAAGCCGAGATCTCGGTCCTCCAGGTCGAGAAGCGCATCCGCTCGCGCGTCAAGCGCCAGATGGAGAAGACCCAGCGCGAGTACTACCTCAACGAGCAGATGAAGGCGATCCAGAAGGAGCTCGGCGAGGGCGAGGACGGCCGCGATGAGGCGGCCGAGATCGAAGAGCGGATCAAGAAGACCAAGCTCACCAAGGAAGCGCGCGAGAAGGCGGAAGCGGAGCTGAAGAAGCTGCGCACCATGTCGCCGATGTCGGCGGAGTCGACGGTCGTTCGCAACTATCTCGACTGGTTGCTGTCGATTCCGTGGGGCAAGAACTCCAAGGTCAAGCAGGACCTCGACTTCGCGCAGAACGTTCTCGATACCGACCACTTCGGTCTCGACAAGGTCAAGGACCGCATCGTCGAATACCTCGCCGTGCAGAGCCGCCAGAAGAAGCTGAAAGGCCCGATCCTGTGCCTCGTTGGCCCTCCCGGCGTCGGCAAGACGTCGCTTGGCAAGTCGATCGCCAAGGCGACCGGCCGCGAGTTCGTGCGCATGGCGCTCGGCGGCGTGCGTGACGAGGCCGAGATCCGCGGTCACCGCCGCACCTATATCGGCTCGATGCCCGGCAAAGTCATCCAGTCGATGAAGAAGGCGAAGAAGTCCAACCCGCTCTTCCTGCTCGACGAGATCGACAAGATGGGCATGGACTTCCGTGGCGACCCGTCATCGGCGCTGCTCGAGGTGCTCGATCCGGAGCAGAACTCGACGTTCATGGACCACTACCTCGAGGTCGAATACGACCTGTCGAGCGTGATGTTCGTGACGACGGCGAACACGCTGAACATCCCGCCGGCGCTGATGGATCGCATGGAGATCATCCGCATCGCCGGCTACACCGAGGACGAGAAGGTCGAGATCGCCAAGCGGCACCTGATGGCCAAAGTGACTCGTGACCACGCGCTGCAGCCGAAGGAGTTTTCCGTCGGCGAAGACACGTTGCGAGCGATCATCCAGACGTACACGCGGGAAGCGGGCGTCCGTAACCTCGAGCGCGAGCTGATGAAGCTCGGCCGCAAGGCGGTGACCGAGATCCTCAGGACAAAGAAGAAGTCCGTGAAGGTGACGCCGGACAACCTCGCCGACTATCTCGGCGTGCCGCGCTTCCGCTACGGCCAGGCCGAGACGGACGATCAGGTCGGCGTGGTGACGGGTCTTGCCTGGACCGAGGTCGGCGGCGAGTTGCTCACCATCGAAGGCGTCATGATGCCCGGCAAGGGCCGCATGACGGTCACCGGAAACCTGAAGGACGTGATGAAGGAATCGATCTCGGCCGCGGCGTCTTACGTCCGCTCCCGTGCCGTCGATTTCGGCATCGAGCCGCCGCTGTTCGACAAGAAGGACATCCACGTGCACGTGCCGGAAGGCGCCACACCCAAGGATGGTCCGTCAGCTGGCGTGGCGATGGCGACGGCAATCGTCTCCGTCATGACCGGCATTCCGGTGCGCGCCGACATCGCCATGACCGGCGAGATCACGCTCCGGGGCAGGGTGCTGCCGATCGGCGGCCTCAAGGAAAAGCTGCTCGCAGCGCTCCGCGGCGGCATCAAGAAGGTGCTGATTCCGGAAGAGAACGTGAAGGACCTGGCCGAGATCCCGGACAACGTAAAAAGTGGCCTGGAGATCATCCCGGTCAGCCGGGTCGGCGAGGTGCTCTCTCACGCTCTGGTCAGGATGCCGGAACCCATTGATTGGGTTGAAACTCCGGTCGGACCGGCGGTTACGCCGGACGCCCAGGAGGAGACTGGTTCGCAGACTTTCGCGCATTAGTTGCGTCGAGAAATCGGTGAAAAGCAAAAAGCCGGGTTGCAAGCCCGGCTTTTTTGTGAAAAAGCCCGGAAATCCGGGCTTTTTTAGTGTCGAGGCTCGATTTGCAGCTTGGTTGCGGCGTGAGTTCTAAATATTGTCGCCTCGAGCCGGCTGAGTCGTGTGTCCCGGTTTTCTCACGAAAGGGAGATCTTATGAACAAGAACGAACTAGTGTCCGCCGTTGCCGACGAAGCCAAGCTTTCCAAGGGCGACGCGCAGACCGCTGTTGATGCGGTGTTCTCCGTGATCAGCAACGAACTCAGCAGGGGCGGGGATGTCCGGCTGGTCGGTTTCGGCAATTTCAGCGTGTCGAAGCGCGCGGCCACCACGGGTCGTAATCCTCAGACCGGCGCGGAAGTGAAGATCCCGGCCCGCAAGGTGCCGAAGTTCTCGGCCGGCAAGGGCCTCAAGGACGCCGTCAACTAAGCGTCCCGAAGAACCTGTTTTCGAAAAGCCGGGCCAGCGCCCGGCTTTTCTTTTTTGCGCATCGCCGCGAACTCTTCCTGCCGCTTAGCCGAGCCTGGACTGTACTCGGTACTTTAAGCGTTTGCTCATGAATCGGTTGCTTAATAGTTCGAGGACGAAATTTGCGCCCGCGAAAGCGTCATGAGCGGAGACAAAAGACGAGCGCCCAGACACCGTTGCCGCATTGCTGCGAAAATTCGCATCGGCGGCAAGGAGTATGACGGCCATATCGTCGATATTTCGCAGGCCGGAATTCGCGTGATCTCCGACGTATTGAAGGAAATCTGGACCAGCGACCGGGTCGAGATTTTTAGCGCCGACCTCGGCTGGATGGCTGGAATCGTCCGCTGGCGGCGTCCGGGCGACTTCGGCGTCAGGCTGGATGAATCCAGCAATACCCGGGCAAAATTCGAGGCCTTCCGGAAAAACTTCGCCTTGGCGTGAAGAGCAGGGTTTGGTGGGCGATGAGAGACTCGAACTCCCGACATCTTCGGTGTAAACGAAGCGCTCTACCAACTGAGCTAATCGCCCCGAGCTATTCGCCCTGAGTGGGGCGGACGTTTAAGCGGTCGGACCCGCCATCGCAAGGGGAAATCGCGTTGCTCGCCATGGCCTGGCAGCCATGTTCCACGAGCCGTCCGCCCGGTGCGAAATGCCGCAAAACTTGCGCGTTTGTGCGGTTGACACCGCCCGGCGAACCCCGTAATTCACCGCCACGACGCGGCGGCCAAAGGCAATCGCGTTTGAAGCGCGGGTGTAGCTCAGTCGGTTAGAGTGCCGGCCTGTCACGCCGGAGGTCGCGGGTTCGAGCCCCGTCACTCGCGCCATTTCTTCCGTACAATTGGAGCTAATGCGCAACGGCTTGCTCGCCGCTTGGCGTCCTAGCGGCGCTTGCCAAGCGTTGGCAGGCCGCCAGAAACCGTACGCACGCTACGCTTACCGCGTTTCATGTACTTGCACCGGAAATTGCGCATCGCCCGCATCGCTTCCGGCGTGTTGACGCATCCGCTGCACACTACACCAGGCCAGATCACCTTCACCTGCTTGCAGACTAAACAGACCTGTGGCTTGTCTACCATACGAGAGAGCTTAGCAGACGGCAGGATTTCTAAAAGGCGGCCGTCGCTGTAGACCCGATATGCCCGCCTCAGTTCAGCGGAATGGCCAGATTCGCGCGGATCGAGCCGTGTGGGGCGCCGCCGACGCCGAGGCCACCGAACTCACCGCCGAACGTCGCCCGCAGTCCCGACTCCGAAACCAGGGTGAGACCGCCGGTGAACCGCGCGGACCAGCCGTCGCGGATGACGTCGACAAGAAGCCCGTTCAGGCCCGGCGTGTCTTCGCTGGAGAAATAGTAGTCGGCATAGGCTCCGACATAGGGCTCGAGTGCAAAGCCGTTCGCCTGGAACGGATAGGCGACCTTGACGCCGCCGCTGGCGCGCGCCGTCGAGAAAGACCGCTCGGCATGCGCAGCGCCCAGCGTGTCGCTGAACGCCTCGTCCTTTTCCCACAGCGCATAGAGCTTCGCCGACGGCGATACCTTGAAGGCGCCCATTTGGTGCGATCCGGTCACCCCGGCCGTGAGGAAGACGCGGGAGCCGTCGAAGCCGCCCTGGGCGATCCCGGCGGCCGCGTCGTAATCGAGCGCCGTGCCGGCTATGCCGATGTCGAACCGATAGTGTGGCGCGAATTTCCAGCCGAGATAGGCGCCGCCCGTCCAGCCGCTGCCATCGAGCTGCGCGTTAAGCGGCGCTGATTCGTAGCCGAACGTCTCGTAGCCGGCGAAGACACCGGCGGCGAGAGCAGGGGTGAACACATAGGTGGCGCCGACCAGCATGTTGAGCTGGCTGCCCCGCACGTCGCCGGTTGCGAGGTTCGAATTCCACCAGGTGTTGCGCACATCGATCCAAATGCGCCAGTTGCTCGACACGGCTGGCTGTAAATTGTCCGCCGAGTGCGTCGCGCTTGTGCCAAGCATCCCGGCGATCGCCTTGTCGCCGTCGCTTGCCGTCCGCCGCTCGAAGGCCGCCGCCTCGAGCGGCTTGGCGGTTGGCAGGCTGCCGCCAGCATAGCTCAGGTAGAAGCCGTTCGGACCCGGCGCAAAGCTGTTGCCGTCGCCAAAAGCGTCGTCGAGAGCGCTGTCGACCGCGCCCTGCATGGCTTGCCCGGAGGTTTGCGCAGCGATCTTCGTCGCTTTCGCCGCCATCAGGTAGAGATTGGTGCTGTCGGCCGTACCGACGATCTGATTGAGCGCGGCAGAGGTGCTCGCGGCAAAATCACCGGCAGGTTCATACCGGGCGGTGATGGCGTGAGAACCCGCGGCGAGCGAGGCGGTTGTGAAGCTTGCGCCGCCGCCTGCAAGGGCCGCATTGCCGATCTCGACACCACCGTCGAGAAAGGCCACCGTGCCGGTTGCCGTACCGGTTTCAGCGGTGACGGTCGCGTTGAACGTGACGGCCTCGCCGGCGCTGCTTGGGTTCTTCGACGAAGACAGCGTGGTCGCCGTCGATACCGGAGCGCCGTCATTGACGACCTGGTTCAGCGGCGTGGACGTGCTGGGACTGAAGCCGGCATCGCCCGCATATGCGGCGACGATCTGATGGGTACCGCTCGTCAGGGTGGACGTGGTGACTGCGGCGACGCCGCCGGCGAGGGCGACGCCCGGCTGCGCGACGCCATCGATCGAAAACACGACATTGCCGGTCGGCGTGCCGCCGCCCGCAGCGGTGACGGTGGCGGTGAAGGTGACGGCGTCGCCGGCGTCGCTCGGGTTGATGGAGGAGGCGAGGGAGGTCGAGGTGGACTGCAGCGGCGCGACGCAGACAACCGTGAGACTCGCGCTGATGGGAGGAAGGCCAGTTTCACCCATCAGGGACGAAACATCGTAGTTTCCATCTGCCGGGATGGTCAGCGACATGGTTTCGCTCGTTCCCGGCGGGCTGATGGACTGGTCATTGATGGCAGGTGTGCTGAACAGCTCAATCCGTGTAATGCTTGTCGTCGCATCGCGGCTGAATGAGAGCGTGATGACCTCATTCGCCTCGAAGGCGATTGTCCCTGTCGACTCGTCGAGCGTTCCGCCCGCGCTGTTCCTGATTATGTCGAGCGCGCCGGCATTGATGGCGTCGCAACCCGGCGACGCGAAAGCCGAACCGACGGCGCCGAAGAAGACGAAAAGAAGGGACAGAAGGAAACGGACGGCGCCGCGGCCTGTCAGTGCATTCGCTCGGCGATGAAAAGTGCGCAAAAAACCCCCAATGCCGCTGGTCCCCGGCAATTAGGCCCGAGCTAATCTTTAGAAGCCGCGACCGGCAAGTGGTTGGGTCCGGCACACCCAAAAATGGCCGGGTGAGAATGCCGTAACGGCAGTGGCGTGTGGCGGAAATGTCACGCCGATCGTTCCTCATCGGCTGGTGCGAGATCACGAATCTACGGCTAGAAGGGATGCCCGTTGCGGTTGCTTCACGTGGGGCTTGGACGCGGAAAGCGCGGCTGTGATTCGACGCGTTGCGACGCCTCAATCCGCTTGCTTCATACATGGCGCTGCGCTAACCCTCGCCGCGCTGCAGCAAAGGCTTTGCGGACAGGGCGGAATCGGGCCATTAGGTCGCGGTTCAGCTTGTCGCGCCGATGCTATAGTGCTTGTCTGTCCGGAGCCAAACGAAAGTCAGCCAATGAACGGACTCCTGAGTTCCTATCTGCCTATCGTCATCTTCATCGGCGTGGCGCTCGCGGTAGGTCTCGCTCTGCTGGTGGCGCCGTTCATCGTTGCTTACCGCAACCCGGATCCGGAAAAGCTGTCGGCCTACGAATGCGGCTTCAACGCGTTCGACGACGCCCGCATGAAGTTCGACATCCGCTTCTACCTCGTGTCGATCCTGTTCATCATTTTCGACCTCGAAGTGGCGTTCCTGTTCCCCTGGGCGGTTTCGTTCGGCGAGATCGGCATGCTCGGCTTCTGGTCGATGATGATCTTCCTCGCCGTGCTGACGGTGGGCTTCGTTTATGAATGGAAGAAGGGCGCGCTCGAATGGGATTGAACGACGCCTCGGGCACCCTCGTCGCCCCAAAGCCCAAGGGCATCATCGACCCGAACACCGGCAAGCCGATCGGGTCGGATGACAGGTTTTTCCTCGAGATCAATAACGAGCTCGCCGACAAGGGCTTTCTCGTCACCTCGTCCGAGGCCGTGATCACCTGGGCGCGTACCGGCTCGCTGATGTGGATGACGTTCGGCCTCGCCTGCTGCGCGGTCGAGATGATGCACATGTCGATGCCGCGCTACGACGCCGAGCGTTTCGGCATCGCCCCGCGCGCCTCGCCGCGGCAATCGGACGTGATGATCGTCGCCGGCACGCTGACCAACAAGATGGCGCCGGCGCTGCGCAAGGTCTACGACCAGATGCCCGAGCCGCGCTACGTCATCTCGATGGGCTCCTGCGCCAATGGCGGCGGCTACTACCACTATTCCTACTCGGTGGTGCGCGGCTGCGACCGCGTGGTGCCGGTCGACATTTATGTGCCCGGCTGCCCGCCCACGGCCGAAGCGCTGCTCTACGGCTTCCTTCTTCTCCAGAAGAAGATCCGCCGCACCGGCACGATCGAGCGGTGAGGGCAGTATGAGCGAAGCTTTGAGGGAACTCGCGGCCTATCTGGGCGAAAAGCTTGGCGGCAAGATCGGCAACGCCGAAGTCGCCTATGGGGAGCTGACCGTCGCCGTCGACCTCGACGACATCGTCGACGTGCTGTCGTTCCTGCGCCGCGACGTGCAGTGCCAGTTCATCAATATCGTCGATATCTGCGGTGTCGACTATCCGTACCGCGCCAAGCGCTTCGACGTCGTCTACCACCTTCTCTCGCCGCGCCAGAACCAGCGCATCCGCCTCAAGGTGATGACGGACGAGGATACGCCGGTGCCGTCGGTCTGCGGTGTATTCCCGGGCGCGGACTGGTTCGAGCGCGAGGCTTACGACCTTTACGGCATTCTCTTCTCCGGCCATCCGGATCTGCGCCGGCTGCTCACCGACTACGGCTTCGAAGGCTATCCGCTGCGCAAGGATTTCCCGCTTACCGGCTTTGTCGAGGTCCGTTACGACGACGAGGCGAAGCGCGTCGTCTACGAGCCGGTGGAGCTCAAGCAGGAGTTCCGCAACTTCGATTTCCTCTCGCCCTGGGAAGGCACGGACTACGTGCTGCCCGGTGACGAGAAGGCGAAGCAGTGAGGCACGGCGATGGCCAGAGCGGTCGCTCTCTTCATCATCGGCGTGCTCCTGCTGGTGGGCGTTATCTTCGTCTTCTCGAAGGCGTCGGATGCGCTGCGCGGGCAGGGCAGTACGATCGGCAAGATCATCATCGTGGTGGCCATCGCGGCCGCTGCATTCTGGCTCTTCGGTGAGGGGCTCATCTTCCAGTATCTGAACGACTAGCGCATGGCTGAAACCTCCGTCCGCAACTTCAACATCAATTTCGGCCCGCAGCATCCGGCCGCGCACGGCGTGCTGCGCCTTGTGCTCGAACTGGACGGCGAGGTGGTCGAGCGCGTCGATCCGCATATCGGTCTCCTGCACCGTGGCACCGAGAAGCTGATCGAGGCAAAAACCTACCTGCAGGCGATCCCGTATTTCGACCGGCTCGACTACGTCGCGCCGATGAACCAGGAGCACGCTTTCGCGCTGGCCGTCGAGCGGTTGCTCGGCATCGAGGTACCGAAGCGCGGCCAGCTCATTCGGGTGCTCTATTGCGAGATCGGCCGCATCCTGAACCATCTCTTGAACATCACCACGCAGGCGCTCGACGTCGGCGCGCTCACCCCGCCGCTCTGGGGCTTCGAGGAGCGCGAAAAGCTGATGGTGTTTTACGAGCGTGCATCGGGCGCGCGCATGCACTCGGCCTATTTCCGGCCGGGCGGCGTGCATCAGGACATTCCGGAAAAGCTTGTCGAGGACATCGGCAAGTGGATCGATCCGTTCCTGAAGACGGTCGACGACCTCGACAATCTGCTGACCCCGAACCGCATCTTCAAACAGCGTAACGTCGACATCGGCGTCGTCTCGCTGGAGGACGCCTGGGCCTGGGGATTTTCGGGCGTGATGGTGCGCGGCTCGGGCGCGGCGTGGGACCTGCGCAAGTCGCAGCCCTATGAATGCTATCCCGAAATGGATTTCGACATTCCGATCGGCAAGAACGGCGACTGCTACGACCGCTATCTGATCCGCATGGAAGAGATGCGGCAGTCGGCGAAGATCATGCGGCAGTGCGTTGACCGCCTGCTCGGTTCGGAAAAGGTTGGCCCGGTCTCGAACGAAGACGGTAAGGTCGTGCCGCCGAAGCGCGGGGAGATGAAGCGCTCGATGGAAGCGCTGATCCACCACTTCAAACTCTATACCGAAGGCTATCGCGTGCCGGCGGGCGAGGTTTATGCCGCGGTCGAGGCTCCGAAAGGCGAGTTCGGCGTCTATCTGGTGTCGGACGGCACCAACAAACCGTATCGCTGCAAGCTGCGCGCGCCGGGTTTCGCGCATCTGCAGGCGATGGATTTCCTCTGCCGCAAGCACATGCTGGCCGATGTCACCGCCGTGTTGGGTTCCCTCGATATCGTGTTCGGCGAGGTTGACCGCTGATGTCCGTACGCCGTCTCGCCGAAGACAAGCTGCAGCCCAAGACCTTCGCCTTCAACGCGGCGAACGCGGTCGAGGCTGACAAGTGGATTGCCAAATATCCGAAGGGCCGCCAGCAGTCGGCGATCATTCCGCTTCTGATGATCGCGCAGGATCAGGAAGGCTGGGTGTCGAAGCCGGCGATCGAGCATGTCGCCGACCGGCTCGCCATGCCCTACATCCGCGCCCTCGAGGTCGCGACCTTCTACACGCAGTATCAGTTGAAACCGGTCGGCACGAAGGCGCATATCCAGGTCTGCGGCACGACGCCTTGCATGCTGCGCGGATCGGAAGCGCTGATGGATGTCTGCCGGTCGAAAATCCATCACGACCAGTTCCACACGAACAAGTCCGGCACGCTGTCCTGGGAAGAGGTCGAATGCCTCGGCGCCTGCGTGAACGCGCCGATGGTGATGATCTTCAAGGACACGTATGAGGATCTGACGCCGGAGCGGCTCGCCGAGATCATCGATCTGTTCGAGGCAGGAGAAGGCGCCTCGGTGCCGCTTGGCCCGCAGATCGACCGCGAGGTTTCCGCACCCGCTGCCGGGCTCACCACGCTGAAGGATGAGAAAGCGATCCTGAAATCGACGCGCGACGCCGAGGCAAAACAGGCTGCCGAAGCGGAAGCCGCAGCGTCCATTCCGCCGTCGCAGGCGGCCAAGCCAAAGACAGATGCTGCCGAGACAAGCCCGGCGGTGAAGTCGCCATCGGCAGAGAAGGCGCCGCCGGCCGCAGAAGCCGTGACAAGCCCGGCGCCGGCGTTCTCGGAAGCGAAGGCGAATACGTCCATCGATACGGGCAAGGAACGCAAGGGGCCGATCGAGAAGACCGAGCCTGAACCGGCAAGCGCCTTCAAATCGCCGGAGATGAGCAAAGGTGAGCCGGTCGGCGCGTCGGGCAAGAAGGCTGCGCAAAAGCCTTCGCTCGATGACCCGCGCCGTCCCGCTGGTGTCGACAGACCGGCGACGCCGGACGACCTCAAGCTGATCTCGGGCGTCGGGCCGAAGATCGAGGGCATTCTGCATTCGCTCGGCATCTACACCTTCGCACAGATCGCCGGCTGGACGGCGGAGCAGCGTGCCTGGGTGGACAGCTATCTGAACTTCAAAGGTCGTATCGACCGCGATGATTGGGTGAAGCAGGCGGACGCGCTCGCGAGAGGCGGGCGCGCTGAGTATGTCCGCGTGTTTGGCAAGGAGCCGAGATAGGATCGGGTGGGGTTGTGGTAGAGCCTCGGAAACAGACGGTCGGGCAGAGTGGAGCGGCGTCGCAGCCGGCCGCTTCGCGCTCGCTTGTCGGTATCCTCAAGGCGCCCGCCTTTCAGGTTGGCGCGCTGATGGGGCTTGTGTTCCTGCTCGCGTGGACCTTCGGGATTGGCAGTTCGACCGATGAGGTTTCGCGCGATGTGCTTGTCGGAGAGGAACGCAACATCGCGTCGATCGCGGTTCTGTTCCTGAAAGCGCCGCTTGCCATGATTGCTGGCGGCCTGGTCCTCGATTTCCTCTCCAGGCGCTTGCGTGGCGGTGCATAGCGATGGTCGAGCGCGACAAGCCAAGATTTGGGCAACGCAGCACGATCGCGCCGGACGCGCGTGCGCTCAAGACGCGTCCGCTCGCCGGTTCGTCCATGCCGCAGCAGAGCCCGCACGTGATCTATCGCGACGGCGAAACGCAGCGGCCGACCTTCCATGATTCACATATCGAGAAGCATTGGCCGAAATATCTTGCGGTGGGCGCGGCGGTCTTTGCGCTGGTGTTCCTTATCTCCGACGGCAAGCGCGACGCGTTCGGGCTGGCGGTCGTACCGATCCTGTTCGGCGGCCTGAGCTATCTGTTCCTGAACGGACTGCGAAAGTCGTTGAACGGCATGCACACGGTGCGAACGCAGCTCTTTCGGTCGCGCCCCTTCCTCGCGGGAGGCGTCCTGGGGCTCTCCTATTTCATCTACTCGACCTTCATTCAGCCGACGACGGTCATGGGTGTCGAATGGGGATTACAGACGGCCTTCGACGACGGGTTCCAGCAGAAGGACCTTTCCGCCGTTGCCATGCTGCTTCTGAAAGCGGCCGGTTACATGGTGATGGGCGGCATCGCTGTTGAATTCATCGCCAGGAAATTGTTTGGCGCCGACAAGGCGGAGACGACGAAATAATGCTCGCGGACAAAGATCGCATCTTCAACAACATCTACGGCCTGTTCGATCAGTCGCTGGCCGGCGCGATGTCGCGCGGCGCATGGGACGACACCAAGGGCATCCTGGAAAAGGGCCGCGACTGGATCGTCAACGAGATGAAGGCATCGGGGCTTCGCGGCCGTGGCGGCGCCGGCTTCCCGACCGGCCTCAAATGGTCGTTCATGCCGAAGGCGAGCACTGACGGACGGCCGAGCTATCTGGTCGTCAATGCCGACGAGTCCGAACCTGGCACCTGCAAGGACCGCGATATCCTGCGCCACGATCCGCACACGCTGGTCGAAGGCTGCCTGGTCGCCGGTTTCGCGATGGGCGCGATCGCGGCCTACATCTATGTGCGCGGCGAGTTCATCCGCGAGCGCGAGGCGCTGCAGCGGGCGATCGACGAAGCCTATGCGGCGAAGCTGATCGGCAAGAACAACATCAACGGCTATGACTTCGACGTCTATGTCCATCACGGCGCGGGCGCCTATATCTGCGGCGAGGAGACGGCGCTGCTGGAAAGCCTCGAGGGCAAGAAGGGCCAGCCACGGCTGAAGCCGCCATTCCCGGCCAATGTCGGCCTCTATGGCTGCCCGACGACGGTCAACAATGTCGAGTCGATCGCGGTGGCGCCGACCATCCTGCGCCGGGGCGCCGCCTGGTTCTCGTCGTTCGGCCGACCGAACAATGTCGGCACCAAGCTCTTCTGCATTTCCGGCCACGTGAACAACCCGTGCACGGTCGAAGAGGCAATGTCGATCCCGTTCCGCGAGTTGATCGAAGAGCATTGCGGCGGCATTCGCGGCGGCTGGGACAATCTGCTGGCCGTCATTCCGGGCGGCGCCTCCGTGCCGCTCTTGCCGGCATCGCAGATCATCGACGCGCCGATGGATTTCGACACGCTGCGTGACCTGAAATCCGGACTCGGTACAGCGGCCGTCATTGTCATGGACAAGTCGACCGACGTGGTGAAGGCGATCGCCCGGTTGTCCTATTTCTACAAGCACGAGAGCTGCGGTCAGTGCACGCCGTGCCGCGAGGGCACCGGCTGGATGTGGCGCGTGATGGAGCGGCTGGTGCGCGGCGAGGCGCAGAAGCGCGAGATCGACATGCTGCTCGACGTGACCAAGCAGGTCGAGGGTCACACGATCTGCGCGCTGGGCGATGCGGCGGCCTGGCCGATCCAGGGCTTGATGCGGCATTTCCGCGGCGAGGTCGAACGCCGCATCGACGAATTCTCGCGCAACGCGCACCGGGCCGAGCCGGTGCTGGTCGCGGCGGAGTAGGACATGCAGGACAGGCCCGCCGCCAAAATTCCGACCGAAATCGCCAGCGCGGTAAACCTGGTCGCGCACCCGGCCGCGGGGGCGGCGGCGTTTTCGGCGCTGTCGCTCGGCATGGCGAGCCAGATGTTCGGGGTCTGGATGGGCGCCATGGCTGGCGCTGTCGAGGCGTCGCGCAAGGCGTTGGAAGCGTTGGAGACGGATACCAAGGCCGCTCCGTCCGAGCCGGTACGCAGCGCCACCGTGACCGTGCTTGCCGATGCGCGCAAATCGGCGGCGCGATCGACACACAAAGCCACGCCAAAGCCGCTTGCCGTCTCGGCTCCAGTGACGAAGGCCGAGCCCGCGAAGCCTCTGACCTTGAGCGAGCCGACACAGGCGGATGATCTGAAGCTGATCCCCGGCATCGGCCCGAAAGTGGAGAAGGTGCTGAACGGCTTCGGCGTCTGGACCTATGCGCAGATCGCCGCGTGGACGCCGGACGAAGCCGCCGCGATGGACAATCGCCTGTCATTTGGCGGTCGTATCGAACGGGATGGTTGGGTCGCGCAAGCCAGCAGATTGCGGGCGAGGAGCTGAGACGGCCATGGCGACCGAGGTTCACGATACGCGCGATGTGCTTCACGTGAAGAACGCGACCGTCGCCAATTCGCGGTTCGAGGACGTGAACCTGTCGAACTCGCACTTCCATGTCACGAACCTGTCGGCAGCGGTTTTCGACAAGGTGCTGCTCGCCAATGCACGCGTCAACAACGCCAACCTGTCGGGCGTGTTCCTGTCCGACGTGAACATGAGCAATGTTAGGATCGAGAAGGCAATCTGGACGGGGATGACGATCGACGGCGTTAAGGTCGACGATCTCTTCAAGGCATACGAGGCAGCACAGGCCGCCGAAGGCGGGGGCTCCTAGCCATGCATCTCGCCCAGCTCAACATCGCCAGGCTGAAATACGATTTCGAGGATCCGCGGGTCGCGGATTTCGTCAACAGCCTCGAGAGCGTGAACGCCGCTGCGGAGCAGAGTGAGGGGTTCGTCTGGCGCCTGAATGACGATGGCGCCCAGGCAGCTTCGATCCCTGCGTTTTCGGACGAGCGGATCGTCGCGAATATGAGCGTCTGGCGCGACGCTGAGTGCCTTGAGCGCTACGTTTGGACCTCCGTTCACAAAGAGGTCTATCGGCGCGGCGCCGAGTGGTTCGAAGTACTGGATGGCCAGCATTTTGTGATGTGGTGGGTTGACGAGGGGCATATTCCGACGCTTGAGGAAGCGAAGGCGCGACTCGACAGCTTGAACGAGAACGGCAACAGCGACTTTGCCTTTGGCTGGTCGCACCTGCCGCACGTAAAGCTCTGGCAGCAGGCGCGCTGCGCCTGACCGGGAAAGTAGAGAATGGCAAAGCTCAAGGTCGACGGGAAAGAGATCGAGGTACCCGAACATTACACGCTGCTCCAGGCGTGTGAGGAAGCGGGCGCGGAAGTGCCGCGCTTCTGCTTCCATGAGCGGCTGTCGATCGCCGGCAACTGCCGCATGTGCCTGATCGAAGTGAAGGGCGGGCCGCCGAAGCCACAGGCAAGCTGCGCCATGGGCGTCCGCGACCTCCGCCCCGGCCCGAATGGCGAAGCGCCGGAAGTCTTCACCACCACGCCGATGGTCAAGAAGGCTCGCGAAGGCGTGATGGAGTTTCTGCTGATCAACCATCCGCTCGACTGCCCGATCTGCGATCAGGGCGGCGAGTGCGATTTGCAGGACCAGGCGATGGCGTTCGGCGTCGACGCCTCGCGCTACCAGGAGAACAAGCGCGCCGTCGAAGACAAATATATAGGCCCGCTGGTGAAGACGATCATGACGCGCTGCATCCACTGCACGCGCTGCGTCCGCTTCACCACCGAAGTCGCCGGCATTTCCGAACTCGGCCTGATCGGTCGTGGCGAGGACGCCGAGATCACGACCTATCTCGAACAGGCGATGACCTCGGAACTGCAGGGCAACGTGATCGACCTGTGCCCGGTCGGTGCGCTGACCTCGAAGCCTTACGCCTTCCAGGCGCGGCCGTGGGAGCTGACGAAGACCGAATCCATCGACGTGATGGACGCGGTCGGCTCGGCGATCCGCGTCGATAGCCGCGGCCGCGAGGTAATGCGCATCCTGCCGCGCGTCAACGAGCAGGTGAACGAGGAGTGGATCTCCGACAAGACGCGCTTCATCTGGGACGGCCTGCGCTCGCAGCGCCTCGACCGGCCTTATGTCCGCAAAGGCTCGAAGCTTGTCCAGTCAAGCTGGGGCGATGCGTTCGAGACGATCAAGGCGGCGGTCGGCAAGGTGAGCGGCGACAAGATCGGCGCGATCGCCGGCGACCTCGCGACCGTCGAGGAGATGTATGCGCTGAAGCTGCTGATGGCTTCGCTGGGCTCGGAGAACATCGACTGCCGCCAGGACGGCGCAGCGCTCGATCCGGCGAATGGTCGCGCCAGCTACATCTTCAACCCGACCATCGAAGGCATCGAGAAGGCGGACGGCTTCCTGATCATCGGCGCCAATCCGCGCTTTGAAGCCTCGGTGCTGAACGCTCGCATTCGCAAGCGGGTGCGCGCCGGCGATTTCCCCGTTGGCGTGATCGGCAATGTCGGCGATTTGCGATTTAATTACGATAACTTGGGCGCGGGTCCGGACTCGTTACGTGAACTTGCCGACGGCAACTCCAAATTCATGGATGCGCTGCGCAATGCCAAGAACCCGCTTGTCATCGTCGGGCAGGGCGCCCTGTCACGCGCTGATGGCGGTGCCGTGCTTGGCCTTGCCGCAAAGATCGCCGCCGATCTGAACGCAGTGCGCGAGGACTGGAACGGTTTTGCCGTGCTTCACTCGGCTGCCGCCAGAGTCGGCGGCCTCGACGTCGGCTTCGTGCCGGGCGCCAACGGCAAGGTGACGAAGGAAATCGCCGAGGAGTCGGAGGTTCTTTTCCTGCTCGGCGCTGACGAGATGGACATGAAGGCGGTCGAGGCAGGCTTCGTCGTCTATATCGGCTCGCATGGCGATGCCGGCGCGCATCGCGCGGACGTCATCCTGCCGGGTTCGGCCTACACGGAAAAATCCGGCACCTATGTCAATACCGAAGGCCGGGTGCAGCAGACCAACCGTGCCGGTTTCGCGCCGGGCGAGGCGAAGGAAGACTGGGCGATCCTGCGCGCGCTGTCGGATGTGCTCGGCAAGAAGCTGCCGTTCGACTCGCTGGCGCAACTGCGCAAGAAGCTCCACGCCGAACATCCGCATTTCGCGGCAGTCGACAAGATCAAGGCTGGTGACCCCGCCGATGTATCGAAGATAGCCGCATCAGGCGGCAAGCTCGACAAGACGGCTTTCGTCTCGCCGGTAAAAGACTTCTATCTCACCAATCCGATTGCGCGCGCTTCCGCCGTGATGGCCGAGTGCTCAGCGCTCCACAAGGGCAATTTCAAGCAGGCGGCGGAATAGGGCATGGAAGACAGCTTCTTCTCCTTCTACGTTCTGCCGGCGCTGATCATCCTGGCGAAGTCGGTCGCGCTGATCGTCATCCTGCTGATCTTCGTCGCCTACATTCTTTACGCCGACCGCAAGGTCTGGGCGGCGGTGCAGCTTCGCCGCGGGCCGAACGTCGTCGGCCCATGGGGCCTGCTGCAATCCTTCGCCGACCTTTTGAAGTTCGTGGTGAAGGAGCCGATCATTCCGTCCGGCGCCAACAAGGGCGTGTTCCTGATGGCCCCGCTTGTCTCGGCGGTGCTGGCGCTCGCGGCCTGGGCGGTCATCCCGGTCAATGAAGGCTGGGCAGTCGCTAACATCAATGTCGGCATCCTCTACGTTTTCGCCATCTCGTCGCTGGAAGTCTATGGCGTCATCATGGGCGGCTGGGCGTCGAACTCGAAATATCCGTTCCTCGGCGCGCTACGCTCGGCCGCGCAGATGGTTTCCTACGAAGTCTCGATCGGCTTCGTCATCATCACCGTGCTGCTCGCCGTCGGTTCGCTGAACCTGACCGACATCGTGATGTCGCAGCAGGACGGCCTTGGGACGCGCCTCGGCCTGGACAGCTCGTTCCTCGACTGGCACTGGCTGGCGCTGTTCCCGATGTTTGTCGTGTTCTTCATTTCCGCACTTGCCGAGACGAACCGCCCGCCCTTCGATCTGGTCGAGGCGGAGTCCGAGCTCGTCGCCGGCCACATGATCGAGTATTCGGCGACGCCGTTCCTGCTCTTCTTCCTCGGCGAATACGTCGCGATCGTGCTGATGTGCGCGCTGACCACGATCCTGTTCCTCGGCGGCTGGCTGCCGCCACTGGACATCGCGCCTTTTACCTGGGTGCCGGGCGTCGTGTGGTTCGTGCTAAAAGTCTGCTTCGTGTTCTTCATGTTCGCCATGGTGAAGGCGTTCGTGCCCCGCTACCGTTACGACCAGCTGATGCGGCTGGGCTGGAAGGTCTTCCTGCCGCTGTCGCTGTTCATGGTCGTCGCCACCGCCGCCTTCCTGAAGCTCACGGGGATCGTCGCGTGATGTCGGGTATGATGATGGGAGCGATCGCTGGCGGGATCATAGGCGTCGTGAGCTTTATCGGGCTCAGGATGCTTGCCGGCCGCGTCGAGCTTCCCGAGACAAAGACCGTGCTCAATACGGTGGGTATCGTCGATCTGGCGCTGTTCCCTGTCTTAGGCGCCTTCATCGGCGGACTCATCACTGGAGATTGAAATGTCCGCCCTAACTCAAGCCGCCAAGGGACTGCTGCTCCGCGAATTCGTCGGTGCATTCTTCCTGTCGATGCGCCAGTTCTTCGCGCCGAAGGCCACGCTGAACTATCCGCACGAAAAGGGACCGGTCAGCCCGCGCTTCCGCGGCGAACATGCGCTGCGCCGTTATCCGAACGGTGAGGAACGCTGCATCGCCTGCAAGCTCTGCGAGGCGATCTGCCCGGCGCAGGCCATCACCATCGAGGCCGGCCCGCGCCGCAACGACGGCACGCGCCGCACGGTGCGCTACGACATCGACATGGTGAAGTGCATCTATTGCGGCTTCTGCCAGGAGGCCTGCCCGGTCGACGCCATCGTCGAGGGGCCGAATTTCGAGTTCGCGACGGAGACGCGCGAGGAGCTCTACTACGACAAGGACAAGCTTTTGGCGAACGGCGACCGCTGGGAGCGCGAACTTGCGCGCAACCAGGTGCTCGATGCGCCGTATCGCTGAGAATTGACGATGGACGGGCGTCAGCCCGCCTTCTAAAGGAACACGCGGCTTGCGGCAACGCCGGAGCCAAACGGGGAAGCCGGAACTGCAATGCTTAACGGACTAGAGGCGGTCTTTTTCTACTTGTTCGCCTTCGTCGCGATCGCGGCGGCGTTCATGGTCATTTCCGCGCGCAATCCCGTGCACTCGGTGCTCTATCTGATCCTAACCTTCTTCAACGCGGCCGGCCTGTTCCTGCTCACCGGCGCCGAATTTTTGGCGATGATCCTGCTGGTCGTCTATGTCGGCGCGGTCGCAGTGCTCTTCCTCTTCGTCGTCATGATGCTCGACGTCGATTTCGCCGAGCTGAAGGAAGGCGCGCTGCAATACGCGCCGATCGGCGCGGTGATCGGACTGATTCTTGCGGGCGAACTGATCGTCGTGCTCGGCGGCTACGCGTTCTCGCCGGAAATCGCGGCGCATGCGGCAAAGCCGATCCCCGATATCGCGACACGTCACAATACGGCAGCGCTCGGCGACATCCTCTACACGGACTACATCCACTACTTCCAGATCGCCGGCATGGTGCTCTTGGTCGCCATGATCGGCGCGATCGTGCTGACGCTCAGGCACAAGGAAGGCGTCAAGCGCCAGAACATTTCCGCGCAGGTCGCGCGCACGCCGGCGACGGCCATCGAGACCAAGAAGGTCGAAACGGGGAAGGGGATCTGACGATGACTGTCGGCATCGCGCACTATCTGACTCTTTCGGCGATCCTCTTCACGCTCGGCGTGTTCGGCATTTTCCTGAACCGCAAGAACGTCATCATCATTCTGATGTCGATCGAGCTGATCCTGCTCGCGGTAAACATCAATTTTGTCGCCTTCTCGGCCGCGCTTGGCGATCTCGTCGGACAGGTGTTCGCGCTGTTTGTGCTGACCGTCGCCGCGGCCGAAGCCGCGATCGGGCTGGCGATCCTCGTCGTCTTCTTCCGCAACCGCGGCTCGATCGCGGTGGAAGACGTCAACATGATGAAGGGCTGACGCGAAGACTATGTATCAAGCGATCGTCTTCCTGCCACTTCTCGGCTTCCTGATCGCCGGCCTGTTCGGCAATGCGATCGGCGCGCGCGCGTCCGAATACATCACCTCCGGCCTGCTGGTGATCTGCGCGATCCTGTCGTGGATCGCCTTCTTCACCGTCGGCCTCGGCGAGGGCGAAGTCTTCACCATTCCGGTGCTGCGTTTCATCGAATCCGGCGGCCTGCAGGCGGACTGGGCGCTTCGCATCGACACGCTGACCGTGGTGATGCTGGTCGTCGTCAATACGGTCTCGTCCCTGGTGCACATCTATTCGATCGGCTACATGCACCACGATCCGCACCGGCCACGCTTCTTCGCCTATCTGTCGCTGTTCACCTTCGCCATGCTGATGCTGGTGACGGCCGACAATCTCGTGCAGATGTTCTTCGGCTGGGAAGGCGTCGGTCTCGCCTCCTATCTGCTGATCGGCTTCTGGTACAAGAAGCCGTCCGCCAATGCCGCCGCGATCAAGGCCTTCGTCGTCAACCGCGTCGGCGACTTTGGCTTCGCGCTTGGCATCTTCGGCGTCTTCGTCCTGTTCGGTTCGGTCAACTTCGATACCATCTTCGCCAACGCCCCGAGTTATGCGCCGCCCGCGATCCATGCCAGCGATGCGGCGGCGGGTAGTCACGACGTCGCCCCGGCGGCCAGCGAGACAGCGCCCGCTGCCGAGGCTCCAGCCGCGACCCAGGATGCCGGTCATGGCGCTACCGAAGTTGTCGAGGCGCCCGCCGGCGAGACGGTGCTGAACTTCCTTGGCTACGCGCTGGACAAGCAAGCGGCACTGACGATCGTCTGCCTGCTGCTGTTCATGGGCGCGATGGGCAAGTCGGCGCAGGTGCCGCTGCACACCTGGCTGCCGGACGCGATGGAAGGGCCGACGCCAGTGTCGGCGCTCATCCACGCGGCCACGATGGTGACTGCCGGCGTGTTCATGCTGGCCCGCCTGTCGCCGCTGTTCGAACTGTCGCATACGGCGCTGACGGTGGTGACCTTCATCGGCGCCTTCACCGCGTTCTTCGCGGCGACCGTCGGTCTCGTGCAGAACGACATCAAGCGCGTCATCGCCTATTCGACCTGTTCGCAGCTCGGCTACATGTTCGTGGCGCTCGGTCTCGGCTTCTACAGCGCCGCGATCTTCCACCTCTTCACCCACGCCTTCTTCAAGGCGCTGCTCTTCCTCGGCTCCGGCTCTGTCATCCACGCGGTGTCGGACGAGCAGGACATGCGCCGCATGGGTGGGCTGCGCAAGCTGATCCCGACCACCTACTGGATGATGATCATTGGAACGATCGCGCTGACCGGCGTCGGCATTCCGGCGACGCTGATCGGCACCGCCGGTTTCTTCTCCAAGGACGCGATCATCGAAGGCGCCTTCGTCGGCCACAACGCGGTGGCCGGGCTGGCCTTCACGCTGCTGGTCATCGCCGCCGTGTTCACCAGCTTCTATTCCTGGCGCTTGATCTTCATGACCTTCCACGGCCGTCCGCGCGCCACCGCCGACGTCATGCACCATGTGCATGAATCGCCGCCGGTCATGCTGGTGCCGCTCTTCATCCTGGCAGCAGGTGCGCTGTTCGCAGGCGTGCTTTTCCACGATTACTTCATCGGCCATCAGGAGGAGTATGAAGCCTTCTGGAAGGCGTCGCTCTTCACGCTGCCGGACAATCACATCCTGCATGACTTCCACGAAGTGCCGCTGTGGGTGAAGCTCGCGCCGTTCGTCGCGATGATCGTCGGCTTCCTGACGGCCTACCACTTCTACATCCGCTCGCCGCAGACGCCGAAGCGGTTGGCCGAGCAGCATCGCGGCCTCTACGCGTTCCTGCTCAACAAATGGTATTTTGACGAGCTCTACGACTTCCTCTTCGTCAATCCGGCCAAGCGGGTTGGCTATTTTCTTTGGAAGAAGGGTGACGGCTGGTTCATCGACGGGCTCGGCCCCGACGGCGTCTCGGCGCGCGTCATCGACGTCACCCGCAACGTGGTCCGCCTGCAGACCGGATATCTCTATCACTACGCGTTCGCCATGCTGATCGGAGTGGCCGCTCTCGTCACCTGGATGATGTTCGGGGGCAGCTTCTGATGGTCGAATGGCCGATCCTTTCAACGGTCACGTTCCTGCCGCTGGTCGGCGCGTTCATGATTCTGCTGATCCGTGACGACAGCGCGAGCGCACGCCGCAACATCCGCAGCGTCGCGCTGTTCACGACCGTTTTCGTGTTCCTGCTCTCGCTGGTGATCTGGCTGGGCTTCGACAATTCGCAGTCGGGCTTCCAGATGGTCGAGAAGCTCGCCTGGCTCGACTCCGGCATCTCCTACAAGATGGGCGTCGATGGCATTTCGATGCTGTTCGTCATTCTGACGACGTTCCTGATGCCGCTCTGCATCCTGGCGTCCTGGGAGGCGATCGACAAGCGCGTCAAGGAGTACATGATCGCGTTCCTCATCCTGGAAACGCTGATGATCGGCGTGTTCTGCGCGCTCGACCTCGTGCTCTTCTACGTTTTCTTCGAGGCTGGTCTCATCCCGATGTTCATCATCATCGGCGTGTGGGGCGGCAAGCGGCGCGTCTACGCCAGCTTCAAGTTCTTCCTCTACACGCTGCTCGGCTCTGTGCTGATGCTGCTCGCCATCATGGCGATGTTCTGGCAGGCGGGCACCACCGACATCCCGACGCTGCTCACCCACGATTTCCCGGTGTCGATGCAGTCATGGCTGTGGATCGCCTTCTTCGCGTCCTTCGCGGTGAAGATGCCGATGTGGCCGGTTCACACCTGGCTGCCGGATGCGCACGTCGAGGCGCCGACGGCCGGCTCCGTCATCCTGGCCGGCATCCTCTTGAAGATGGGCGGCTACGGCTTCCTGCGCTTCTCACTGCCGATGTTCCCGGTTGCGTCAATGGACTTCCAGCCTTTCATCTTCGTGCTCTCGGTCGTGGCGATCATCTACACGTCGCTCGTCGCCCTGATGCAGGAGGACATGAAGAAGCTGATCGCTTATTCGTCGGTGGCCCACATGGGCTACGTGACGATGGGCATCTTCGCCATGAACCAGGAAGGCATCCAGGGCTCGATCTTTCAGATGCTGAGCCACGGCCTGGTGTCGGGCGCGCTGTTCCTGTGCGTCGGCGTCGTCTACGACCGGCTGCACACGCGCGAGATCGCTGCCTATGGCGGCCTGGTCAACAACATGCCGAAATACGCCGTGGTGTTCCTGATCTTCACCATGGCCAATGTCGGCCTGCCGGGCACCAGCGGTTTCGTCGGCGAATTCCTCACTCTACTCGGCGTTTTCAGGGTGAACACCTGGGTCGCGCTGTTCGCGACGACGGGCGTGATCCTTTCGGCGGCTTACGCGCTCTGGCTCTACCGCAAGGTGATCTTCGGTGCCCTGTCGAAGGAGAGCCTGAAGAGCATGCTGGATCTGTCGACCCGCGAGAAGGTGATCATCTACCCGCTCGTGGTTCTGGTCATCTTCTTCGGCGTCTATCCGGCGCCGGTTTTCGACGCGACCGCGGCCTCGGTTCAGGCCCTGGTCAACAATCTCTCCGTTTCGGTCGAGGCGGCTCAGGCCGCCGCGGCGCATTGAGGCTCCGATGACGCCCGAACTCTCCGCGAGCCTGTCGCTCTTCACGCCGGAACTGATCATCGCGATCGGCGCGATGGCTCTCCTGATGATCGGCGTCTATTCGAGCGAGCGCGCCAATTCGACGATCACCAGCATCGCGGTCATCCTGCTGATCGCTGCCGGCGGCTGGCTTTTTCTGATGACCGGCGAGGGTGAGGGCTTTGGCGGCGCCTTTGTCGTCGATCCGTTCGCGCGCTTCATGAAGCTTCTGACGCTCGGCGGCTCCATCGTCACGCTGATCATGTCGGTCGGTTTCGCGCGCGAGGAAAAATTCGACAAGTTCGAATACCCGGTGCTCATCATGCTCGCCACGCTCGGCATGATGCTGATGATTTCCGCCAACGACATGCTGGCGCTTTACCTCGGCCTCGAACTGCAGTCGCTGGCGCTCTACGTGGTCGCCGCGATCAATCGCGACAGCGTGCGTTCGACCGAAGCGGGCCTGAAGTATTTCGTGCTTGGCGCGCTGTCTTCCGGCATGCTGCTCTA
Organism: Rhizobiaceae bacterium; assembly: GCA_035503715.1. Lineage (GTDB taxonomy): Bacteria > Pseudomonadota > Alphaproteobacteria > Rhizobiales > Rhizobiaceae > OAS926. The sequence goes on from DATJTE010000078.1 coordinate 23,620, forward strand.
CGGCATCTCGCTGGTTTACGGCTACACCGGCAATACGAGCTTCGACGCGATCGCGGCCGCATTGACCGGCGCCGAACGCCAGCTGGGCTTGGTCTTCGGCCTGGTGTTCGTGCTCGCCGGCCTTGCCTTCAAGATTTCGGCCGTGCCGTTCCATATGTGGACGCCGGACGTTTATGAGGGCGCGCCGACGCCAGTCACCGCCTTCTTCGCGGCGGCGCCGAAAATGGCGGCGATGGCGCTGCTTGTGCGCGTCACCGTCGGCGCATTTGAGCCGATCGCACCCGATTGGCAGCAGATCATCGTCTTCATTTCGATCGCCTCGATGATCCTCGGCGCCTTCGCGGCCATCGGCCAGAAGAACATCAAGCGCCTGATGGCTTACTCCTCGATCAGCCATATGGGCTACGCGCTGGTCGGCCTTGCGGCCAACAGTCAGGCGGGCGTGCGCGGCGTCGCCATCTACATGCTGATCTATCTGGTGATGACGCTCGGCACCTTCGCCTTCATCCTCGCCATGCGCCGGCGCGACGGCAATGTCGAGCAGATTGACGATCTGGCAGGCCTGTCGAACACCAATCCGATGATGGCGACGATCCTCACCATCCTGATGTTCTCTCTGGCCGGCATTCCGCCGCTCGCCGGGTTCTGGGCGAAGTGGTACGTCTTCCTCGCCGCGATCAACGCGAACCTTTATGCGCTCGCCGTGATCGGTGTCCTCGCCTCGGTTGTCGGCGCCTATTACTACCTGCGCATTATCAAGATCATGTGGTTCGACGAACCGGTCGGCGCCTTCTCGCCGATGGCCGGCGAGTTGCGGCTGGTGCTCGGCGCCTCGGGACTTTTCGTTCTCCTCTACGTTTTGATCGCCGGGCCGATCGGCGGCATGGCCGAGGCCGCCGCGAAAACCTTCTTCTGATGGCATTTTCGCTGGCTCCGACATCAGTCGCCGAAGGCTACCGCCTTGAAGCGCATGACAGTGTCGGTTCCACAAATGCGCTGGCGCTCGAACGCGCCCGCGACGGCGATGCAGGCCGGCTGTGGATCGTGTCGAAGAAGCAGGAAAGCGGCCGTGGCCGTCGCGGGCGCGCCTGGGCGACGCCCGAAGGCAATCTTGCCGCAACGCTGCTGCTGGTCGGCGATCAGGATCTGAAGCTTGCCGCAACGCTCGGCTTCGTCGCTGGGCTTGCTCTGGCGGACGCGCTCGAGGCCGTTGTGCCCGCCGGCCGCATTTCGGTTGGTCCGGATGGGGGATCGACCGGCGGCAATGGCCGCTTCGAGCTGAAGTGGCCGAACGATGTTCTGGCCAGTGGCGCGAAACTTGCCGGCATCCTGCTGGAATCGAATTTGTTGGACACGAAGCGCAGCGCGATCGCTGTCGGCATCGGCGTGAATGTCGTGGCTCACCCCGAGGATGTGCCGTATCCGGCGACGTCGCTGAAATCGCTCGGCGCGGCGATCGACGCGGAGGCGCTGTTTCTGGCACTGTCCGACGCCTGGACGGCGAACGCGCGCATCTGGAACGATGGCCGCGGGCTTGCGGCGATCCGCAGCAAATGGCTGGCGCGTGCTGCCGGTGTCGGCAGCCAGGTCGCGGTCAAGGTGGACGGCAATGTCGTGCGCGGTATCTTCGAGACGATCGACGAGGATTGCCGCTTCGTGATCCGCGGGCGCGACGGCGCCAGGGTCACGATCGCCGCCGGCGATGTTCACTTCGGTGCTGTGGCTTCGGCCGGTGCTGCTTAGATTTGAGAAGGTAAGTTGATGGCGCGATACGACGGCCCCGAACTGGTGTTTGTTCCGCTCGGCGGCGTCGGCGAGATCGGCATGAATTTCGCGCTTTACGGCTATGGCCCGGCGAACGCGCGCGAATGGATCGTCGTCGATGTCGGCGTGACCTTTCCCGACGACAAGCTGCCGGGTGTCGATCTCGTCATGCCCGATATCCGCTTCATCGAGGAAAATCGCGGCAGCCTGAAGGGCATCGTCATCACCCACGCGCACGAGGACCACTACGGCGCGTTGCTCGACCTGTGGCCGCGCCTTGGCGTCGAATGCTGGATGACGCCGTTCACGGCGGGCTTGCTGGAAGCCAAGCGCCAGGGTGAGAGCGGCGCGGCGAAGGTGCCGGTGAAGATTTACCGGGCAGGGGAGACGTTCCAGGTCGGCCCGTTCTCGATCGAAGCCATTCCTGTGACGCACTCCATCCCCGAGCCGATCTCGCTAGCCATCACGTCGCCGGCCGGCACCGTGATCCATACAGGCGACTGGAAGCTCGATCCGACGCCCGAGATTGGTCCGGCAACCGACGAAGCGCGCCTCAAGGCCCTCGGGGACGCTGGTGTTCTGGCGCTGGTCTGCGACTCGACCAACGCCATGCGCGACGGCGATTCCCCTTCCGAACAGGCGGTTGGCGAGACGCTGAAGAAGCTGATCCAGGAGGCGAAAGGGCGCGTCGTCGTGACCTCGTTTTCGTCGAATGTTGGGCGGCTCAGGATGGTTGCGGAGGCGGCGCGTGACGTCGGCCGCCAGTGCCTGGTCATGGGCCGCTCGATGAAGCGCGTCATCGATGTCTCGGCCGACCTCGGTTACATGGACGGCCTGCCGCCCTTCGTCGCCGAGGAGGATTACGGTTTCATCGACCGCAACCAGTTGGTCATCATCTGTACCGGTTCGCAGGGCGAGCCGCTGGCGGCGCTGGCGAAGCTCTCGCGCGACGAACTGAAGACAGTGCAACTCACGCCCGGCGACACGGTGATTTTTTCGTCGCGCACCATTCCGGGCAACGAGAAGGCGATCCTCGAAGTCAAGAACCGCCTGATCGATCTCGGTATGAAGATCATCGAGGACGGCGACGCGCTGGTCCACGTTTCCGGTCATCCGCGCCGCAATGAACTGAAGCGCATGTATGAATGGACGCGGCCCAAAATTGGCGTGCCGGTGCATGGCGAAGCCGCGCATCTCGTGGCGCAGGGCTCGCTGATGGCGGTGAGCGGCATCAAGGAAGTGGCGCAGGTGCGCAATGGCGACATGCTGCGGCTGGCGCCGGGCGCGGCCGAAATCATCGACCAGGTGCCGTTCGGGCGCATCTACAAGGACGGCAAGCTGATCGGCGACGACCAGGCAATGGGCATCCGCGACCGCCGCAAGCTCTCTTTCGCGGGGCATGTCGCGGTCAACGTGGTGCTCGACGACAAGTACGAGCTGGCCGGCGATCCCGACATTGTGGCGATCGGCGTCGCGGCTACTGATGCTTCGGGCGAAACCCTGGAGGACATCATGCTCGATGCCGCGATCGGCGCGGTGGACAGCATTCCGCGCCAGCGCCGCAAGGATCTCGACCTTGTCCAGGAGGCGGTCCGCCGCGCGGTGCGCGGCGCGGCAAATGAAACCTGGGGCAAGAAGCCGCTGGTGACGGTATTTGTCACGAGATAGGGAGTAGTGCAGTAGGGCAGTAGGGCAGTAAGTGGATTGCCACCCGCGGTGGCCGACAATTCGCCGACTGTCCTTCCCTATTGCCTTATAGCCCTACTGCCTTACTGCCTTGGGAAAGTGCCAATGATCGGACGCCTCAACCATGTCGCCATCGCCGTGCCAAACCTCGCCGGGGCCGTTGCTACCTACCGCGACACGCTCGGCGCTAGAGTAAGCGCGCCGCAGGCACTGCCCGAGCATGGCGTGACCATCGTGTTCGTCGACACCGGCAACACCAAGATCGAACTGATGGAGCCGCTCGGTGAAGGCTCGCCGATCGCTGCATTCCTCGAGAAGAACGCGTCCGGCGGCATGCATCACGTCTGCTACGAGGTGGATGACATCATCGCTGCGCGCGACAAGCTCAAGGCTTCAGGCGCACGGGTTTTGGGTGACGGCAACCCGAAGACCGGCGCGCACGGCAAACCGGTCCTCTTCCTGCATCCAAAGGATTTCTTCGGCACGCTCGTGGAACTGGAACAGGTCTGACCGATGGCCTGGATTTCGGCCTTCGCCATTTTCTTCATCATCTGGTGGCTGGTGTTGTTCGCCATGCTGCCGTTCAGCCTGCGCACCCAGGATGAGAACGACGACGTGACGCTCGGGACCACCCCAAGCGCGCCGGGTGGCCCGCATATGCTGCGGGCCATTGTTCGCACCACGGTCGTCGCCTTAATTATCTTCGCCGTGTTCTACGTGCTGACGCGCGTTTACGGCTTCACCATCAACGATATTCCGCGGATCGCGCCGCGCTTCGGCTGATCAGACGCCGGACTTTTCCTTGATCCACTGCCGGAACTGCGAGATGCGAGCGTAGACCGCGTAGGCGTTCTCGTGGCCGCAGAACGATGTCGAGTCGAGCGGGCCAGCGCCCCAGCTCACCACGCCGATCTGGATCGGCCCTTTGTCGCCGGTGACAAACAGAGGTCCGCCGCTGTCGCCATTGCAGGAGCTGACTTCGCCCGTCTGCGTGCCGGCGCAGATCATGCGCTCGCTGAGCGGATCGCCAATGCCAGCTTCGAGCACCTCGGTCGCGTACCTGACGGCTGCTTCGTCGAGATGCATCGACGGCGCCTGGCTGCGCAGGATCAGGTTGAGGCCGTCCTTGTAGTAGCCGCGAATGCCCTCGTTGCATGCCTGGCGCGGAAAGACGCCCATCTCGGCTTCCATCAGGTCGACCGGCGCTGTGCCGTCTTCCATCAAGCCCCAGCCGACCAGGGTCGCATTGCCGCTCTCGTCCGGCAGGCTGCCATCGGTCAGCGCGATAACGGCCTGGCCGGTTGCCGGCTCGGCGAGTTTCACCAGCGCGATGTCATTGTCAAACGTGATCGGCGAGTAGTTCTCGTTCACGATGATCTCGGCGATCTTGTAACGCTTGCCTTCGGCAAGGTTCGTGGCGCCGACGAGGATGGTTGCGAGCGATGCGTCATAGGCCTCGGCGTTCTCGTCCACCACGCAGTGGGCTGCGGTGAGAACCCATTCCGCGGCGATCAGGCTGCCGCCGCAGAACTGCGCGTTGAGCTGCGATTCAGCCGTATCGTCGAGCCGGTTGGATGCCAGCATGGCGATCTGGAACGGCCATTCACCCTTGTCCGCCATGCGCCCGCCGATGACGCGGTTGGCGCCGCCGTCCTTCAAGGCCTCCGTGCGCTGCGCCGGCACGACTTCGATCGGGTTGGATTCGGGTTTTGTCGCGACCTCCTGGCCAAGCCCCGAGGTGATCCCGGCGAGAATGACACTCGCAGAGAGAGATGCCGCTGCTGCAGTTTTGAGAATGCTGATGGTCGTCACGAAAGCCTCCGCCATGGTCGTTAATCTTGGCACTCTGCGTTGCCTGTGAGTGCCGTTCAAGACGACAGCATCTGTCGATGACGATGGTGGAAAATACGTGGCGGAGACGAGGCGGAAGTAGTGTTCCGTGTAGCAATTCGCCAGGTCGGCACCAGGCGTCGCGCTATACCTGAAGCGACGCGTTAAAAAGTGGGTGGAAGAGGCTGATTGTTCAAAAAAAATGCAAGGCACAAGGCCTTGCTAGGAAACGCGTCCGATCTGCTTTCCGGTGATCCGGCGGCTGCGAGTTACCGCGCCTAGATCGCATCCTCCCAAGACTTTGACCGCGTGGGGAAAGTAGCTCTTTTAGCTACTCTCTCAGTTATGGAAAAACTTTAGACCAAGCGTGGCGAGAAAGTCACGCGAAATTTCGCATCTAAAAGGTTACAACTGTGCTGCACTGCACAAACATCGCGCAAGTTGTGCTTCGCGATTAGTCAAAGACCATTGACACATAGCCGCGCGGCGTCGGGTTTCCAACCTGTCTTGAAATGGCTATGAAGCGCACTCACGTTTCAGCCACGCCGCCGCCGATTCCGGCGGCGTTCTTCAAGCACCGGACATTGAATGCGACTGTCGCGCTATTTCCTGCCGATCCTCAAAGAAAATCCGCGCGAAGCCGAGATCGTCTCGCACCGCCTGATGCTGCGCGCCGGCATGATCCGGCAGCAGGGGCAGGGGTCGTTCACCATGCTGCCGCTCGGCAAGCGTGTGCTCGACAAGGTCAACACGATCATCCGCGAGGAGCAGAACCGCGCCGGCGCACTGGAAATCCTGATGCCGACCATCCAGTCGGCGGAGCTGTGGAGGGAAAGCGGCCGCTACAACGACTACGGCAAGGAGATGCTGCGCATCAAGGACCGTCAGGAGCGCGACCTGCTCTACGGTCCCACCAATGAGGAGATGGTGACGGAGATCTTCCGCGCCTATGTGAAGTCCTACAAGGACCTGCCGCTCAATCTCTACCACATCCAGTGGAAATTCCGCGACGAGGTGAGGCCGCGTTTCGGCGTGATGCGCGGGCGCGAGTTCCTGATGAAGGACGCATATTCGTTCGACCTGAACTATGAAGGCGCGAAGGCGGCATACAACCGCATGTTCGTTGCTTACCTGCGCACCTTCACGCGCATGGGCCTGAAAGCGATCCCGATGCGCGCCGACACCGGGCCGATCGGCGGCGATTTGAGCCACGAGTTCATCATTCTCGCCGACACCGGCGAAAGCCAGGTGTTCTGCGACAAGGATTTCCTTGATCTCGCCGTGCCTGGCGAGAACGTCGATTTCCGCAATGACGACGAGATCGGCGGCATCGTGAAGCGGTGGACGACGCCCTATGCGGCGACGGACGAGATGCATGACGAGCAGGCGTGGAGCACGATTCCCGAAGGGAACAGGCTTTCCGCGCGCGGCATCGAGGTCGGCCATATTTTCCACTTCGGCGACAAGTATTCAAAGCCCATGAACGCAAAGGTCCAGGGCCCCGACGGCAAGGAGCACTTCGTTTCGATGGGCTCCTATGGCATTGGCCCGACCCGCCTGATGGGGGCGATCATCGAGGCGAGCCATGATGACAATGGCATCATCTGGCCAGAGAGTGTTGCGCCGTTCGACGTCGTCATCATCAATATGAAGGCCGGTGACCCTGAGTGCGACAAGATCTGCGAGCATCTCTATGCCGCGCACCAGGCTGCGGGGCTTGATGTGCTCTATGACGACACCGACCAGCGCGCCGGTGGCAAGTTCGCCACCGCCGACCTGATCGGCATACCCTGGCAGGTTATCGTCGGGCCGCGCGGCGTCGCCGCTGGCGAGGTCGAGGTCAAACGCCGCTCGACCGGCGAACGCGACACCAAGAAGATCGAGACGCTACTGGCGTCACTTGGGCCAAAGGGATGAGCGCAGCCGCCGCCAGCGCTGAAACAAAAAAGCCGGCCAAACAGCCGAAAGGCGCGGGTGCGTTCTCGCTCTTCGAGCGCATGGTCGCCTGGCGTTATTTGCGCGCCCGCCGCAAGGAAGCATTCATCTCCGTCATCGCGGGCATTTCTTTTGCCGGAATCATGCTCGGCGTTGCGACGCTGATCGTCGTCATGGCGGTGATGAACGGGTTTCGCGCCGAGCTGCTGTCGCGCATCCTCGGCATCAACGGGCATCTGATCCTGCAGCCGGTCGACAGCCCGCTGGACGACTATGCGGCAATCGCCGACCGTATCAACGGTGTTTCGGGCGTGCGTTTCGCCGTTCCGCTGATCGACGGGCAGACGCTTGCTTCGGGCCGCATCGGCGTCGGTTCCGGCGCATTGGTGCGCGGCATCCGCGGCGACGATCTGAAGAAGATCGATCTTGTCGCGGAAAACATCAAGCAAGGGACGCTTGACGGCTTCGACACCAGCGAAGGCGTCGCGATCGGCGCCCGCATGGCCGAGAACATGGGGCTGATCCTCGGCGACAGTATCACGCTCATCTCGCCGGACGGCGACATCACGCCGTTTGGCACGACGCCGCGCGTGAAATCCTATCCAGTCACGGCGATCTTCGAGATTGGCATGTCGGAATACGATCAGACGATCGTCTTCATGCCGCTCGCCGAGGCGCAGCTTTATTTCAACCAGGAAAACCGTGCGCAGACGATCGAGATTTTCATCGATGATCCCGACAACGTCGATGCACTTCGCACGCCGGTCGAGGCCGCAGCACAGCGCCAGATCTATCTGATGGACTGGCGGCAACGGAACCAGACGTTCTTCTCGGCACTCGAGGTCGAGCGCAACGTGATGTTCATGATCCTGACGCTGATCGTCATTGTCGCGGCGCTGAACATCATCTCCGGTCTGATCATGCTGGTGAAGGACAAGGGCCACGACATCGCGATCCTGCGCACGATGGGCGCAACGCGCGGCGCCGTGATGCGGATCTTCCTGATGACGGGGGCGGCGATCGGTGTCACCGGCACGCTGGCTGGTGTCGCGCTCGGCATCGTGATCTGCCTCAACGTGGAATCGATCCGCCAGTTCTTCTCCTGGCTGTCGGGCACCGTGCTCTTCAATCCCGAACTCTATTTCCTCAGCCAGTTGCCGGCGAAGATGGATCCCATGGAGACGACGTCGGTCATCATCATGGCACTGGTGCTCTCGTTCATTGCAACGCTGTTCCCGGCCTGGCGCGCCGCAAAGCTCGATCCGGTCGAAGCTCTGAGGTACGAATGACGGCTGGCGCCATCATCGAATTGAGGGGCGTCGAGCGGCATTACCTGCAGGGACCGAAGAAGCTCACCATTCTGAACGGCGCGAACTTTGCCGTCCGGCCGGGCGAGATCGTGGCCCTGGTGGCGCCGTCGGGCGCCGGCAAATCGACGCTGCTTCATACGGCCGGCCTTCTCGAGCGTCCGGATGCCGGGGACGTTATCCTGGCGGGCCGCGCCTGTGGCCGCCTGTCGGACGATGCGCGCACGGCGGCCCGCCGTAACCAGATCGGCTTCGTCTACCAGTTCCATCACCTGCTGCCGGAGTTCTCGGCGATCGAGAACATCATGATGCCGCAACTTGTGAAGGGCCTGCCGATCACCGAGGCGCGCAGCCGGTCGATGCAGCTCCTGGAATATATGAAGATCGGCAAGCGCGCCGAGCACCGTCCGGCGGAACTGTCCGGCGGCGAGCAGCAACGTGTCGCGATCGCCCGCGCCGTCGCGAATGCGCCGCTGGTCCTGCTTGCGGATGAACCGACGGGAAACCTCGATCCGGTGACGGCAGGTTATGTCTTCGACGCCTTGCAGGCGCTGGTGAAGCAGTCTGGCCTCGCGGCGCTGATCGCCACGCACAATCACGAACTCGCCGGGCGTATGGATCGCCGCGTCACGCTGGCCGAAGGCAAGATCGTCGATTTCTGACGAGCGCTGCGATGGCAGAAACGATCCCGCCGTCGATCGAGGACCTTCGCAAAGCTCTGCGCAGCGGGCGCCCGTTCGAGAAGCTCGACGCCATCGAAGCCGCTTCGAAATTTAAGCAAGCGGCCGCGCCGCTTATCCCGGACCTTGTGGCACTGCTCAGCAGTGACGAGTACGTGCAATGCACATCGCTGGACATCGAAGCCTTCGGTCATGCCGTCATCGCCGAACGCGCCTGTGCAGCGCTGGGGAGCATCGGGATCATGCCTGATATCGAGGTGCTCAGAAGCGTTCTGAATGACAAGCGTGTCCACGAGCTTCCCGAAGCGTCGTACGACCAAGGCGCCTATATCGGCGACTACGGCACCGAATATGTTGCGCCGGCTGCCATCGCGGCGAAGCTCATTGAATATCTCGGGCCGTCCGGTTTCGACCTTCTCCCCGAGATCATCGAAAACGCGATGGTCGAAAACGAGCACATCGGCAAACCGAGCCGACGTGTCATCGCCATGCTTGGGCATGAACTCGGCACATATTCGCCTGACGAAGTCGCAGCCTACGCTGCTGCGATCGAGACGATCGGCAGCCAACCGGAAGCGCTGAAGCCGACCACGCATCGCGGCTTCGACCTGCGCGACCTGGCCATTTTCGGCCGGAGAAAGCTGGCGGCTTTCAGAGCCGGCTGACGCAAAAGCGTTCCGTTTACGTTCCGGTTACCAATTAACCCACGAGCCGTGGATGGGGTCGTTGACTTTCGAATAAAACTCGAACAAAAATAGAACATATCAAAAACATGAGGACGCCATGACCGACATGCTTCAGGACGTGATTTCCCTCGTTTCGATGAGTACCTTCCTCATCACCGCCGCCATCTGGATCGGCGTTTTCTAGAGAATCCGCCGATTCCATTAAGTGAATCTTGCGACGTAGCTGCTAGCTTGCTCCTCAAGGGAGCAAGCAATGTCGCCGACGACAATCGCCATCCTCGCGGCGCTGAATGTCCTCATCATCTTCCTGCTGCTGGCCGCCCCGATCGGTGTCCGGAAGATCCGGCTTTCACGCAACGTCAATGCGAGTCCAGAGCGCATCTGGAGTGCAGTCTGGCCGCTTGGCGAGAACGCGCTCTGGTCTGGTTCTTTTCTCGAGGTCCAGCCGGCTGGCGATGCGGCTGATCGCGTTCGGGTCAAGCTGAACTGGAGCGGCCATGACGGCAATCCGATCGAGCGCACCTTGCGGTTCGTTGATATGGTGCCTGGCGAGCGCTTTACGACACTGACCGAAGACGATTCCTCGCTCCATCAGGAATTCTGGTTGAGCTACCGCGAAGATGTCGTCCTGACGCTGGCGGGCGAGGGGACGCTCGTCACCTTCGAGCGGACGGACCGCTACCGCGGCGCGGCCTTCTGGATCTTCCGCTATTTCGTCATGCGCCGCGAGATGTCGCGGCTAAAATCCTGGGCCGAGCGCGGCACGTTCCGCAAGTCGGGCATCTTCGAGCGGCCGTCGACGCAGTTCGGCTTCGCGATCCTCTCGACCTTCATCCTTTGGCCGTTCTTCGGCCTGAACCTCGGCGGCTTTTTCCTGGCGGCAATTCTCACCGCTGTCGTGGCGCTGCATGAACTCGGCCATATGGCGGCGTTCCGCGTCATGGGTCACAAGAGTGTGCGGATGATCTTCATCCCGCTGCTCGGCGGCATCGCCATTGGCGGACGCCCTTACAACACACGGTTTGAGGTGGCGTTTGTCGCGCTGATGGGCGCCGGCTTTTCCGCCTTCCTCGTGCCGATCGCAATTGGGACCAGCGAGTATCTGGCGCAGACCCGCGTAGATCTGCTGGCCATGCCGCCCGCGGCATTTGCCGGCTTCCTGGCCGTGTTCAATGTCGCCAATCTGGTGCCTGTGTGGAAGTTCGACGGTGGCCAGGTGCTTCGCCAGATCTGCCCGAATTCAGCAACTTTGGCTGTCGCGTCGTTCCTGGCGCTTGGCGCGTTTCTGGCGCTCGGCTATGCCGCCGGCCTGTCGCCGATGATCCTGATCGTCGCCGGCGCGCTGTTTGCCGTGCTGAGCCTGATCACAAAGGACAGTGGCGTGAAGCTCAAGCATGAACTGAAGGCGATCTCGTCACGCGAGCGCATCACGCTTGCGGCCGCCTTCACCTCCGTCTTCTTCATCCACGGGGCCGGCGTCATCTGGGCGGCGGATATGCTAGAGAACCGGGCCGAATACCGCTTCGAAGCCGAGCTTCAACGCTCCGTCCGCGTCTGCCAGTTCAACCGAAAGGCCAAGGTCGACGAGGCTGGTAACCCCATAGCCGGAGACGCCGCAGGGAACGATGCCGGTGAAATGGGTCAGATCTGGCTCGACATTGAGCGCGATGCCATGAAAGCTCACCCAGCGCCGTAGGCGAATGCCGATCGCGGCGATCTTGTCCTCGGCCGGCGACCCGTCGGGCAGGGCAGGGCGGTCCGGCCGCCTCACCCACACGCCAACGCGATCTTCGCGCCGCTCACCCACGACATTGAATTCCGCGAGCGCGGCGATGATCCAGTCTTCCAGTGCCGCCACGAAGGCCCGCACATCCTCGCGGCGACGCTTCAGGTCGAGCATCACGTAAGCAACGCGCTGGCCGGGGCCGTGATAGGTGTACTCGCCACCGCGGCCGGCATCGAAGACGGGAAACCGCTCCGGCTCGATCAGGTCTTCCCGTTTGGCGCTGGTGCCGCCCGTATAGAGCGGTGGGTGCTCGACCAGCCAGACCATTTCACCGGCCGTCCCGTCGCGGATGTCCGCCGCGCGCTGTTCCATGAAGGCGACCGCGTCGTCATAGGCGGTAAGGCCCGGCTCAACCCGCCATTCCACGGGCGGCGAGCCCGGTTTCGGGTAAAAATCGCGGAACATTGCACCGCGTTGGGAGACTGCTTTCAGCATGGCTTGCCAAGATATGGCGGTTGCCGCGCGAAACGTCCAGTTCCGGGCCTTTAAGCCAGATTTGGGGAGGATCATTGGTGCGGTCGAGAAGACTCGAACTTCCACGGGTTGCCCCACAGCGACCTCAACGCTGCGCGTCTACCAATTCCGCCACGACCGCACGTGATGAAAGGACCGGACCGAGCCGGCCCGCGGCATGTAGCAAATAGGATTTAGCGAAACAAGTGCGGAACGGCCAATAAATCCGCCGCTTGAGGGACATGCTGCCGCATGAACCAACCTCTTCAAAACCGGTGCCGAAGGGCGGATTTCGTTTGTCTTTCCTGCATGTTCGGGTCTAGACCAGTCGCAACTGAAACTGGTTCGCCGAGCGGGATGAGTACGTGGAAGCCCGGGAAGACGAAGCGCCCGTCGCCGACGCGGTCGAGCCGCGCGCCGACATCTATGGCGAGGACGGCTCGGTCCGGGCGTCCTATCTAGCGCATATTGGCGCGGCGATCGCCGATCGCGATACGCTGACGCTCCGCAAGGACGTATCCGACCTCCACCAGTCCGAACTCGGCGATCTTCTCGAAGCTCTGGCGCCTGAACAGCGTGGCGCGCTTGTCGATCTGCTTGGCAAGGATTTCGACTTCTCGGCACTGACCGAGGTCGATGACGCAATCCGCGCCGAGATCGTCGACTCGCTGCCGAACGATCAGATCGCCGAGGCCGTCAAGGACCTCGATTCCGACGACGCGGTCTACATTCTCGAAGACCTCGACCAGGAGGACCAGGAAGAGATCCTCGCGCAACTGCCGTTCACCGAACGGATCAGGCTGCGCCGCGCGCTGGACTATCCCGAAGAGTCGGCCGGCCGGCGCATGCAAACGGAATTCGTCGCGGTGCCGCCGTTCTGGACGGTCGGGCAGACCATCGACTACATGCGCGAGGACTCCGATCTGCCGGACCATTTCTCGCAGATTTTCGTCATCGACCCGACGTTCAAGCTGCTCGGCGCCGTCGACCTCGACCAGATCCTGCGCACCAAGCGCGCGGTGAAGATCGAGGAGGTCATGCACGAGACCCGGCATGCGATCCCGGCCACCATGGACCAGGAAGAGGCTGCCCGCGAATTCGAGCAGTACGACCTTCTCTCCGCCGCCGTCGTCGACGAGAACGAGCGGCTCGTCGGCGTGCTCACTATCGACGACGTGGTCGACGTCATCCAGCAGGAGGCCGAGGAAGATCTGCTGCGCATGGGCGGCGTCGGCGACGAAGAGCTGTCCGACAGCGTCGCCGCGACGTCGCGCTCGCGCGTACCCTGGCTGCTGGTCAACCTCGCGACGGCGTTCATTTCAGCAAGCGTCATCAGTCAGTTCGGCGCGACGATCGAGGAGATGGTGGCGCTTGCCGCGCTGATGCCGATCGTTGCCTCGCTCGGCGGCAATGCCGGCACGCAAACCATGACAGTGACGGTGAGGGCGCTCGCCACCAAGGACCTCGACATCTACAACGCGGCGCGGGTCATTCGCCGCGAAGTGCTGGTCGGGCTGCTCAACGGCTCGATCATTGCCGTCATCATCGGCCTTGTCGCGGCGCTCTGGTTCCAGAACACGGATCTCGGCCTGGTCATCGCCGCAGCGATGGTCATCAACATGCTGGCCGCTGCCCTTGGCGGCATCCTGATTCCGTTGCTGCTCGACCGCCTTGGCGCCGATCCCGCGATCTCCTCGTCGATCTTCACGACGATGATCACTGACGTGATTGGCTTCCTCGCTTTTCTCGGCCTCGCGACCTGGTGGTTGCAGCTCGGCTGACGCGCGGCGCTGGTTATCCAAGCCGATGTTGGCGTTTACGTAACATGTCGTCAGAATTGACTTTTACGTAAAGGCGATGTCACAATACCAGCGTGCATAAACCACCGGCGGAGTCCCGATGCGGGAATATTATTCGATCACCGAACTGACCCGCGAGTTCGACATCTCCACACGTACCCTGCGCTTTTATGAGGATGAGGGGCTGCTTGCGCCCATCCGCCGGGGCCGGACGCGGCTTTTCCGTCCATCCGACCGCCATCTCGTCAAGCAGATCATGCGCGGCAAACGCCTCGGCTTCTCGATCAGCGAGATCCGCGAGATCATCCAGATGTACAAGGAGCCGCCGGGCGAGGTGGGTCAACTCAAGTTGATGATTCGCCGCATCGAGGAGAAGCGCGAGGACCTTCGCCAGAAGCGTCGTGACCTCGAGGAGACGCTGGCTGAGCTCGACCAGGCCGAGGAAAGCTGTGTCGAGCGCCTCGCCGAACTGGGCGTCAACACCTAGGAACCCCCTTATAGGAACGTTGCATCGTGGGCTTCGAGAAGCAGACGCTCGAGATTGCACCCTATCAGGATGAACACTTCGCGGGAGTGGAGTCTCTCTGGGCGGACGCGTTCCCGAACGATCGCCCATGGAACGCAGCGGCGATCGCAATTCCGGAGAAAATGCGATTCCAGCCCGACCTCATGCTGGTGGCGTTGGAGTCTGGCAGGGTCGTTGGTTCGGTGATGGCCGGGTATGAAGGGCATCGAGGCTGGATTTCTCGTGTTGCCGTCCTGCGGACGCACCGACAGATGGGCATAGGGCAAGCCCTCATTGCCGCTGCGGAGAAGCGCCTCGTTTCGCTCGGCTGCATCAAAGTCAATCTGCAGGTCGTCGCTACAAACTCGGACGTGGTCGAGTTCTACCAGCGCGCCGGTTATCAGGTCGAACAACGGATAAGCATGAGCAAGATGCTCCGCTGAGCCTCAAACGCCGAGCCGTCAGACTTCTGCCGCGACATCCAGCGCCAGCGTCGCCATATCCTTCAGCGAACTCTGCCGGTCCTGCGGTGACATTTCCTGATGAGTCAGCAGGCAGTCGCTCATCGTGCAGACTGTCAGCGCCCGCGCCCCGAAGCGGGCGGCAAGCAGATAGAGCACCGCCGATTCCATATCGACGCCCAGCACGCCGTGCGACGGCAGTGGTCCGTACCCTTCGATCCCGTTGGCGTGGTAGAAGATGTCGTCGGCGACCATGTTGCCGACGTGATAGCGGAACGCGCCAGCCTCGGCCTTGTCCGCCATCGAGCGCAGCAGGCCGTAGTCGGCGATGGGTGCGAAATTATAGCTGCCGAACGCGTGGCGCACGATCGTCGAGTTGGTGCAGGCGCCTTGCGCGATCACCAGGTCGCCGACCTTCACCTTGAGGTTCAGTCCGCCACAGGTGCCGACGCGGATCAGGTTTTTCACGCCATAAGAGTTGATCAGCTCGTGCAGATAGATCGCGGCCGAGGGCTGGCCCATGCCGGTCGCCTGAACGGAAATGCGCCTGCCTTTGTAGGCGCCGGTGAAGCCCAGGCAGTTACGAATGCCGTTCACCTGCTTCGCATCGGTGAGAAAGGTATCGGCGATCCATTTGGCCCGCAGCGGATCGCCGGGCAAAAGCACGGTGTCGGCATAATCGCCGGCGGCGGCCTGATTGTGTGGTGTCATGCTAGATCCAGCGCCTCACGCGTTTGGCATAGTCGCGATATTTCTTGCCGAACTTCGCTTCCATGTGCCGCTCCTCCGGCTCGACGGCGAGCTTCTGCGTGATGAAAGCGGCGATCAGGCCGAAGATGAAGAACCAGGCGATCCCGCCGATGAGGCCCAGGCCGAACATCGCCATCGTGTTGGCGAGATAGATTGGATGGCGGCTGAAGGAGAACGGGCCGCTGGTAACGAGGTGGCTGGCCCCTTGGTGTGGCCAGATCGTCGTCTTCGCCCTGGTCATGGTGCGGATGGCGGAAACGTCGATCAGCACCACGCCGATCATGACCAGAAAGCCTGCGGCGAACAGGATGTCCGCGAACGGCGATCCAAACCAGGGCAGGGGGTAGAGGATCCAGGCGAAGATGCTGAGCACCGCCGCGACCAGATAGGTGACCGTTGCCCAGGGGAAGTTCGCCGGCTTGGCTGCGATGTCGCTCATTGGGAACCCTCCTCCGGCGTGATGTTGTAGGTCTCGGCGGTGCACATCGCGGCACTCTCCAGCACCTTGTCGTTCACCGCCGCATCGCTGCTCTGCGCGAAAACCGCGTCGATCACGCCCTCTTTTTGAAGCCGGTCGAGAACGCAAACGCAATAGAGTTCGCAGAAGGCCGCGTTCTTCTGTTCCAGGCACTGCGACTGGCAGCCGCGCAGGAATTGCGCCTCGCGCGTCTCGGCGGGCACCGGAACCACCTGCGAGGCCAGCCACACAAGCGAGATCAGCACCGGCTGATGGATCAGATAAAAGGCGAGGCTGTGCCGGCCGGCGAATTGCAGCGGCTTTGCCAGGCGCCCCGTATCGGAGATCGCCAGGCGATCGAGGATGCCGGACTGCCTGGCGAACTTCGCCGCTGCCATCCCCGCCAGCACCGCGCCGAACCATGGGAAGATCGGCACATAATCGTTCGAGCGCGGAGCCTCACTGGACAGGCCCACCCACCAGAGCGCCGGGTGATTGAAGAGGTCCGCGCGCAGGAAAAACGGCGCGGCGATGACGGCCGCCGCCGCGACGAGCACGACGATCGCCGGCAGTCTCAAAAAGAGCAGTCCGAGCAGGCTGGCGACGGCGATCTCGTGCAGGATGCCAAAGAAGATGAAGGCTTCCGGCGTCGCGAAATAGGTCGCCACGGTGATAAGCAGCGCCGCCGCTGCGACCATCGCCAAACGGCGCAAGAAACCCGGCCAGCGAACGCCGTTTGCGTGCGCGAGGAACAGGCTGAAGCCCACAAGGAAGAGGAACGATGATGCGATGCAGCGGGCAAACAGCTTCCAGCCGCCGACGGCCGTCAGCCCCGGTTCGACATAACCGAACAGCTCGAGGTCCCAGCTGAAGTGGTAGATCGCCATGGCGATCAGCGCGACCCCGCGCGCCAGATCGATCGCCTCGATACGCCGCGTTTTCCTGCCTTGCGTGGCCGATGGTTCGACAGACATGGCCCGTTGTTGCCGGGCTTTTCGGTCGAAGGCAAGGCGCGCGGCTTTGGGCCAGCGGCGTAGGATCGGCAGCCATCCCTGTTTTCCGACGCGGATGCGTCGGTTTCCCGACAAGCCGGACTCACCACGCTCGGCAATTTGCCTGTGAAATTCCTTCTGGGGCGGCAATGGCAACGCAAGTGAAGCATCCGGTGTGGCTGCCCGCCGCAGGGCAACCCGGTGCGTCTACGTTCGCCACACTCTACGCGCTGGAGTCGATCGCCCGCGCCAGCGTCGCCAGCGTCATTCCGATCCAAGCCTATGAATTGCTTCAGAGCGAGCAGCGCGTGTCGGTGCTCTACACCTTCGCCGCAACGATGGGCCTGTGCATCACGCTACTCAGCCCTTTGCTCGTGGCGCGGTTTGCGCGGCGCTGGGTCTACTCGATGGGCGTGGTTTTCCTCGTCGTGGGCGCGGCTTGTTTCCTGACCAACTCGCTCGCCGGCCAGATAGGCGGAATGGTGTTCCGCGTTGGTGGCGCGACGATGCTGTCCATCACGCTCAACCTTTACATCATGGATCATATCAAGAAGGCCGACTTCATGCGCGTGGAGTCGGTCCGAATGGCCTGGTCGATGGTTGGTTGGACCGTCGGCCCGACTCTCGGTGTCGTGCTCTATACGAATTATGGCTTGCCAGCGGCGCATGCGGTGACTGTGCTTTCCAGCGCCGTGCTGCTTGTCTGCTTCTGGTACTACAGGCTTGGCGACAATCCCGTCATCGTTCCGGGCAAATCGAAGGCGGCGAACCCGCTGAAGAATGTCGGCCGATTCTTCAGCCAACCACGGTTGAGGCTCGCCTGGGTGATAGCGTTCGGCCGCTCCTGCTTCTGGACGACCTTCTTCGTTTACGGACCAATCCTCATGGTCGTGACCGGGGAGGGTAAACTCGCTGGCGGGCTATTGGTGTCGGCCGGCAACGCGCTTCTCTTCACCGCGATCGGCTGGGGCTGGGCTGGCAAGGCCTACGGAGCTCGTGCCGTCATGGCGGCGTGTTTCTTCGCGATGACGGCGACGCTCTTCGCTGCGGGTTATGCAGGCGAGGACTATCCGATCATCGCCGGCGTCTTCCTGCTGGTCTGCGCGCTCTTCACCATCTCGCTCGATGCACTTGGCTCAACGGCATTCATGCGCGCGGTACGCGTCTGGGAACGGCCGCAGATGACGGCGGTCTACCGCACCTATCTCGACCTGTCGGACCTTTTGCCGCCGCTCGTCTACTCGATCATCCTCGGTTTCTTCGGCCTTGGCTCGGTGTTTGTTGCGCTCGGTATTTTCACCGCGATCTGCGGCTGGCTCACCTGGCGCTATCTGCCGAAATCGATGTGAGCGGTGAGTCTTTAGCCGCATGATCTTGTCCAAAAAGTCTGCAACTTTTTGGGATCATGCTCAGCAGCTCTTTTCCTTTTCGACCTTCACGATCCGCGAGATATTTTTCTGTTCGTGCTGGTTTAACTTGATCGCCGACGCGTTGGTGACGAAGCAGTCAGAATTGTCGAACACTTGCTGCGCGGCCGCGGTTTTAAAGCAGTAGCCGCGGTGATTGTAGATCGAGTTCCTGACATGCCAGAGGTTCTGGCACGAGAGCTGCCGCAGTTCGCTGAGCTTGAACGTTTCGAGATGCGGGCAGCCGGTGTTGCCGAGATTCTCAAAGCAATCCGCCTGCGCGAACGTTGGAAACACGGCGACGGTCATGGCAATGAGCATAGCGCGCATCGAACCCTCCTCGCGAGCGACTGACGCAACGGTAGCACCGCGCCGATCGCGAAAACAGTCCCGCTGCGCGCCGGGCTAAGTCCGGTTCGTGTGGTGCCTGCGCACCCAATCGTGGAAGCGGTGGAGGTCGTATTCTTCCGGCATCAGCACGCCGGTGGCGTGGCGTTGCGAGCGCAGCCCGCGCTGGTTCACCTCGCAGATCGCGGCGTCCTCCTGCAGCACCTGCAGCCCGAAGGAGATGATGTTGTCGAGGTCGAAACCGGGCGCGGCCATCTGCTCCGGCAGGAACAGCCATTCGGCGGTGAGTTCTGTCTCGTCTGGTCCGAGGGGTTTCAGCCGCACCGTGCGCACATAGTCGGCGTGGCCGACGATAAACATCGAGGGCAGGTGCGTCGCATAGGTCTGGCCGGAGGCGAGATCGGCTTCCGACAGGCCGGAAAACGGCAAGCCGTGGATGTGACCGTCGGCCGACCAGGTTTCGGCGCCGTTGCGCAGGCCGCCCGAGAACTCCGGTGAATCATTGTCGGCGTGACGCTCCCATTCCGGATCGTCGTGCCGCGCCATCAGCCCGCGCCCGTAGATCGGGACGAGATGGGAGAGCGATTTGTGCACGCCCGGGCAGTGCAGGCACTCGTTGAAATTCTCCCAGAAGATTTTCCAGTTGCAGGTCATGACCTTCTTGAAGACGTGGCCCGAGACGAGATTTTCGAGCGGCCAGTTGGTGAGGTCGAGCGACGCCGGATCAAACGTCTCGGCCGCGGTGTCGTCCGGGTTCTCCTTGAGGTTCACGAAGACGAAGCCGCGCCATTCCGACAGCGCCACGCGGTAGAGCGGGTATTCGGCCTTGTCGAAACCCTCCGGCAGAGACTTGGACGGTACGCGCACGAGATCGCCGCGCAGTGAATAAGACCAGGCATGGTAGGGGCAGGTGAGGAGCCGCGCCTTCAGCCGTCCCTCGCTCTCCTGGCAGAGCTGCGAGCCACGATGCCGGCAGGTGTTGTGGAAGGCGCGCAGTTGCCCGGTTTCGTCGCGCACCACGAGCACCTGTTGCGTGCCGATCTCAAAGACGCGAAACGACAGCGGCTCGGCCAGCTCGCTGGCGCGGCACACCATCAGCCAGTTGCGATACCAGATCGTGTCGAGATCGGCCTGGAATGCCTCGGTGCTGACATAGGCCTCCGCCGGCAGTGTCGGCTCGGGCTGGCGCAGCCCGTTATAGAGGCCCTTCGCAGCAGGTTCCGCCATCGTCATCTCCTGGAATTCGCCAAGCGGACACCGCGGAAGCCCTGTTTGTCAATGGCTTCAGCCGGTCGTTGCCGGTTACAATTGTCCAAGAAAAACCTGCACCGGGAGGTTAGGTTCGGGCATGTTCTGGAGCCAGTGATGACACCGACACCCGTCCGAAAACCGCTTATTCTGAAATCCGGCGGGGGCCGCACCTATTCCTGCGGACCAATGACGGCAGTCTTCAAGGCTGATGGTGCCGAGACCGGCGATCGCTACTCGATTTCCGAATGGTTGTTGGAGCCGAATTCTCCTGGCCCCGGCGCGCACTCCCATGACCTTAACGACGAGATATTTCTCGTTGTCGAGGGCCGACCGAGCGTGCTGGTTGGCGAGACATGGTACGATGTCGAGGTGGGGTCTCTGATCCTCATTCCGGCCGGCACGACGCACGACTTCGCGAACCGGACGTCGGAACCCGCCGCGCTGTTCAACGTCTTCATTCCGGGCGGCTTCGAGACGAACATGCCGGCGATCGTCGAGTGGTTCGCGGCCAACCCGCTGCAAAAGCGTTAACGGCTCATTTACCATACGGGCGCAGGCTTGACGCTTGGGAGGATACCTGGGGGAACACACGATGTTCATCTCGAGCCTCTCTCCCGCTGCCAAAGCAGCCCTGGCGGTTGTAACGTTGCTGGGCCAATCCCTGCCTCTCGCGGCGCATGATGCGCTGCCGACCGCTGCCAAGCCGAAAGGCTGGAGCTATCCCTTCTCCTGCTGCTCCGGCATCGATTGTCGTGAGGTCTCGGCGAAGTCGATCAGCGAGCGGCCGGAAGGCTACGTCATCGCTGGAACCGGCGAGCTGGTCGGTTATTCCGACAATCGCATCAAGGATTCGCCGGACGGCGAATATCACTGGTGCTCGATCGATGGAAAAGCTGACACCAAGACGATCTGCCTGTTCGTGCCGCCGCGCGCATACTGAGAGCTTCGCCGATCGGCTTTTGGGGCTGCCGAAATCCTCCTGACACTGGCTTGTCAGGAGCTGTCTGCGATACTGCGCATCCAAGATGAAGAGGATGCGCCACGATGAAACTCACCGGAAGCTGCCACTGCAAGGCCACGCGTTTCGAAGTTGCCTTCGCGCCGGAAACGGTGACCGTGTGCTCTTGTTCCAACTGCTCGAAGCGCGGCGCGCTGTGGGCTTACTACGAGCCCAAGGATGTGACCTTCATCGCCGATGACGCCGGGGCACCTATCAATGGAACGGCAACTTCGGAAAATACAATTTCTGTCGGGTTTGCGGCAATTCGACCTACAACGAGACGCCATCCTGGGACACCGGCCAGGCCGACTACGACAAGCCCAAGATCACGATCAATGCCCGCCTGTTCGACGACTATGATGTGAGCAGCATTGAGATCGTCCATCTCGACGGCAAGAACCTCTGGTAGCCAGTCCGGGCTTGCGGCACGGCACGGCGCTTTCTAAACTTCACGCTCCCGCACGGCGGCTCCTCCCAGCCGCTTCTCCCGACTGGAGCAAAAAGCATGGAAAAGCGCCGTCTCGGCCGCACCGATCTGCGTGTGTCGGCAATCTGCCTCGGCACGATGACCTTCGGTCAGCAGAACACCGAAGCCGACGCTCACGCGCAGATGGATTTCGCGCTCGACCGCGGCGTGAATTTTTTCGACACCGCCGAGCTCTATTCCATTCCGCCCAAGGCCGAGACGCAGGGTCGCACCGAGACCTATATCGGCAACTGGTTCACCGCCCGGAAGAGCCGCGACAAGGTCATCCTCGCCACCAAGGTGGTGGGCCGCACCGCCAACGAATGGTTCCGGGGAGGGCGGCCGTCGAAACTGGTGCGCGCCGACATCATGGACGCGATCGGGAAATCGCTGAAACGCCTGAAGACCGACTATATCGACGTCTACCAGATCCATTTTCCGGACCGGCAGGTGCCGTGGGGCGCCAACCCCACGCGCGTCGGCGCCTGGCCGCCGCCACGCGACGCGGACGAGACGCCGATCGCCGAGACGCTTGGCGTTTTCGACGATCTGGTGAAGGCGGGCAAGATCCGCCACCTCGGGCTCTCGAACGAGAGCACCTGGGGCCTGATGCGCTACATCACCGAGAGCGAGAAAGGCACCGGTCCGCGCGTCGCGTCGATCCAGAATGCCTACAGCCTCGTCAACCGTACCTTTGAGGTGAATCTGGCTGAAGCGTGCTTCCGGGAAGGCGTCAGCTTGCTGCCCTATTCGCCGCTCGCGCAGGGCTTTCTGTCCGGTAAATACGACCATGGCGCGCGGCCAGCGGGCGCTCGCGCCACGCTGTTCAATCGCGGCCAGCGTTATGAGACGCCGAACGCCGCTCAAGTTCAGCTCGAGTACAATGATCTTGCCCGCTCGCTCGGCATAGAGCCGGCGCTGTTTGCCAACGCCTTCGTCGTCAGCCGGCCCTTCGTCACCGCGTCGATCATCGGCGCGACGACGATCCCGCAGCTCGAGATGGCGCTGAGCGCGGCCGACGTGAAGTTCACCGACGAGATGCTCGCCGCGGTAAACGCCATTCACCAGCGCACAGGGAATCCTTGCCCATGAGCTTTCCGCTGGACGCCGTCCGCGCCGACTTTCCCGCTCTCACTCTGGCTGACACAGGCCGTCGGCGTATCTATCTCGACAATCCGGCGGGCACGCAGGTGCCCAAAGGCGTGGCGGACGCGGTGGCGCGCTGCCTCATCGAAACCAACGCCAATCTCGGCGGCCATTTCGCCACGACGGTCGCGGCCGGCGACGTGGTCGAGTCAGCACATCATGCGATGGCGGATTTCCTCGGCGCGGCGAGCCATGAGGAGGTGATCGTCGGGCCGAACATGACGACACTCACCTACCAGATGTCGCGCACGCTCGGCAGCATGTTCCAGCCGGGCGACGAGATCGTGCTGACCCGCATGGACCATGAGGGCAACGTTTCGCCCTGGCTGCAGCTTGCCGAGGATCGCGGACTTTCGGTGAAATTCGTACCGTTCGACCAAGAGAGCTGGCAGGTCGAGGAAGACGCCTTGAAGGGAGCGCTGACCGACAGGACAAAGCTCGTCGCGATGACCTATGCGAGCAATCTGACCGGCTCGATCAACGACATCGGCGGGCTGGTGAAAATCGCACGCGACGCGGGCGCGATCACCTATGTCGACGCCGTGCAGTTTGCGCCGCACGGCGCCGTCGATGTCCAGGCGCTAGGCTGCGATTTCCTCGCCTGCTCCTCATACAAATTTTTCGGCCCACACCTCGGCATCCTTTATGGCCGCAAGGCGCTGATCGAAGGTCTGATCCCCTACAAATGCCGCTGTTCGTCGAACGATCTACCGGAGCGTTTTGAAACAGGCACGCCGCAGATCGAGCTGCTGGCTGGCCTTGTCGCGACGGTTTCGTATTTCGAGCGGTTGGGCGAGAAAGCCGGCGCGAAGGGCTCGCGGCGTGAAAAAATCAGCGCCGCTTTCGGAGCCGCTACGGCCTACGAAGCACCTTTGGCGCTGCGCCTGATCGACGGGCTATCGACCGTAAAAGGCCTGAAAGTACAAGGAATTACCGACCCGAAACACATTGCTCATCGCGTCCCGACGGTGTCCTTCACGATCGACGGAATATCGCCTGACGCCATTGTCCGCGAACTGGCGGCCGAGAACATCTTTGTGTGGTCCGGACACAACTATGCCTGGGAAGTTGTCCATCAACTCGGCATTCCGGCCGAAGAAGGGGTCGTCAGGATCGGCGCGGCGCATTACAACACGGCCGCGGAGATCGATGAGACGCTTGAAGCCGTTCACCGGACGGTCGCAATGCTGAGACAGGATCGCCCCAAAAGATAGACCTCGGGGAAATTGACATCGGCGCAGAAGCCCCGTCTACTCCGCCCGGTTCTAGGGCGGTCGCCGACGGGTTCTGAAGGACAAGCAGCGGAAGGGTTTTATGGACAATTACGAGGGCTTCGCGGTTGCCGTCATCATTGCCTTCGGCGTGCTGATCATCGCCGGTTTGATGGCCGCCAATATCGCGGTCGCGGAAAAGGATGGCTTCCTCTTTGCGCTGGGCGCTGCCGGCACGGCATGGCTGTCCGGCCACGCGGTTCTGTTCAACCGCCCGCGCACCTACGGCATCCTGGTCGCGCTGACCGCCGCCTTCTGCGTCGCCTCGATCATCATCCTGGTGCGGTAGGACACCGCATGCCGCCGGCAGAACGTCGGCGGCGTCATGCTTTCCGCAAGAACTCGATCACCATCGCAGCCGTCCAGGTGAAACGCCCGCCGCCGAGCGGCGCGCCGTCCATCGGGTCGTAATATTCGGCAAAGCCGCTTTCCTCGATAAGCCTGAGACTCGACCGCGAGATACGATCCGCGACAGCGGTTTCGCCGCGTGCCGTGAGCCCATCGGCGATCATGTAGTTCACGACCAGCCAGACCGGGCCGCGCCAGTAGCGTTTGGAGTCGAAGCGTGGATCGGACGGCTCGTGCGAGGGCACGATGTAGGTGCATTGCTCCGCCAGCTTTTCGATCGTGCGGGCAATCGAATCCGCCCGCGCTTTCGGGATGCCGGCGAAAACCGGCATCAGGCCGCCGATCGAGCGGCTGTCGATCAGCTTTCCCGTCACGCGGTCGAGGCAGAGATATTGCTGCTGAGGCTCGCTCCACAGCCGCTCCATCGCGGCAATACCTTTTTCGGCCCGTGCACGGTTCAGCGAGGCGAGCGCCGGCTCGCCGAGCTCCAATGCCAGGTCGGCGAGGTCGGACGACGAGCGGATCAGGATCGCATTGAAGCCCGGATCGACGATCTGGAACGGTGAGGCATCGTGCAGCCTGGCATTGTCCCAGCCGAGCCCACGAAAATGCTGCACCAGCCAGAGGTAGCGGTCGTATTGCGCCTTGGTTGGCCGGTGCGCCGGGTCGGCGTGCTGGGTGTCGCGGCGCACATAGGGCTCGACGCCGTGCGTCGGCACGCGTTCGAAGGCTTCGTCCCAGTCGATGGAATTGTCGCGGCCGGATTCCCACGGATGGATGATCGCCACCAGCCCTTCGCCGCGCGGGTCGCGGCTGTCGTAGAACCAGCGGTGCCAGGCATCGATCTTGGGCAGCAGCGCGCGGGCGCGTCGCGCTGCTTCGGCCTTGTTCCTGGCGCGGTCATAGAGGCGCTTCACGGCAAAGCCGGCGACGGCCGGCTGCGTGATGCCTGACGTCGCGACGGGCCGTCCGGTCTTCCAGACATCGGGACCGGGGAAATAGCCGTCGTTCCAGACGTGGAAGACGATATGCGGCACCATGCCGTCCGGCCACTGGTGCTCGAACAGCGTCTCGATCTCGGTCCAGGCGCGCGCTTCGTCGTAATGCGCCTGGCCGAGTGCGGTGAAGCAGGAATCCCAGTTCCACTGGAAAGGATAAAGCCCCTTGGTGGGGATCGTGTAGGCGCCCTGGTCGTTTTCCTTCAGCACCTCGACGGCGCGGTCGATGAAGTCGGCATGTGTGATGGCAGTCATGGCTTTGTTCTTCTTGGGCAGGTGATGTGACTAGTTGAGCGCGGCGTTGGTTTCGGGGTCGAACCAGCGGACGCGGTCGGGTTTGGGTTTCAGGCTCAGCCTGTCGCCGGTTTTCGCCTCGGTGGTGGAGTCGAGCACCGCGCGGAAGAGTTTTCCCTCGACGTCCGCCGTCACCAGCGTGTGGGCGCCCAGCGGCTCGACGACGCGCACCGTCGCGTCGATGCCGCCGGGGCTGATGTCGAGATCCTCCGGGCGGATGGCGAATTCGATCTGGCGCTTGTCGCTCTTCGGGCCGTGCACGGTCATGCCGGCGACGGTCCAGCTACCGTTCGTCGCCTTGGTGGCCGGGATGAAATTCATCGGCGGATTGCCGATGAAGGAGCCGACGAAGCGCGCGGCCGGATTGCGATAGACTTCGACCGGCGAGGCAGCCTGCACGATGCGGCCCTGATGCATGACCGCGATGCGGTCAGCGAGGCTCATCGCCTCGACCTGGTCGTGCGTGACGTAGATGGTTGTCGTTTTCGAAGCCGCGAGCACCCCCTTGAGTTCGGCGCGCATCTCGAGGCGCAGCAGTGCGTCGAGATTGGATAGCGGCTCGTCCATCAGGATGACGTCCGGCTCCATGGCGAGCGCACGCGCGACCGCGACGCGCTGACGCTGGCCTCCTGAGAGCTGGCCGGAATAGCGGTAGAGCAACTGCTCGATATGCATGAGCTCGGCGGTGCGCCTGACGCGCTTCTCGACGTCGGCTTGCGGCAGTTTCTTCATGCGCAGGCCGAAGGCGATGTTCTCGAAGACGGTGAGATGCGGGAACACCGCGTAGTTCTGGAACACCATGGCGATGCCGCGCTCACGCGGCGGCAGATGGTCGATGCGGCGGCCGCCGATCCAGACTTCGCCCTCGCTGGGCGTCTCCAGCCCGGCGACGATGCGCAGCAGCGTGGTCTTGCCGCAGCCGGACGCGCCAAGCAGCACCATGAACTCTTGGTCGGAAATCGTGAGATCGACCTGATGCAGCGCGGTGAAGGAACCAAAACGTTTGGCGACCTTCTTGATCTGGATTTCAGCCATTTCGGTCCCCTAACGGTTGGCGATGCCCCACATGGCGAAGAGATATTTGCGCACGGCGAAGATGAAGATCAGCGCCGGCACGACGAGTGCAAAACCGCCCGCGAATTTTAGATAGAGCGGCGAGACGTTGAGACTTTGCAGTAGGAAGGCCGTCAGCGTCCGGTTCTCGATGGTGAGCACCGCCGCGGCGAAAACCTCGTTCCACGAGATGGTGAAGGCAAAGACGGCGGATGCCGCGATGCCTGGCAGCGCGAGCGGCATGACCACCTTCCAGAACGCCTGGAAGCGCGTGCAGCCGAGCGTCCAGGCCGCCTCTTCCAGCTCGACCGGGATGCCGGAGAAGAGCGAGAAGGTTATCAGTACGGCGAACGGCAGCGCGAGTGTTGTGTGAACGATGGCGAGGCCGAAGGCGGTATCGTCCAGACCCGTGCGGATGAACATCACCGCCAGCGGCAGCGCCAGCAGCGGCAGGGGAAACGCGCGCGTCATCAGGACAAGAAAGCGGAACGCTTCCTTGCCCGGAAAGTCGAAGCGTGAGAGCGCATAGCCCGCTGGCGCGCCGATGCCGATCGACATGATCATCGTGAAGACAGCGACCAGCACCGAGTTCCACAGCGCCTTGGCGACGCCGGCAAAGTTGACGAAGAAAGCGAGGCTACCCGTGTCGAAGGACGGCCAGAACCGTTTCGGGAAGCCGGTCACCTCGTTCGGCGATGAGAGTGCGTTGACGAGCAGCAGATAGATCGGCAGCAGCACCCACACGCAGAGCACGACGACGATGGCGATGAGCAGCCAGTTTCGCGCTTTGCGCACCTCGGGATAGGCGGTGGCGGGTGCGTCCGATGTGACGGCGGTCATATCCGTGCCTCCTTCGGAACGCGCAGCGCGTAGAGGAAGAACAGCGTGAACGCGATGGAGATCGCCAGGATCAGCATCGCGAAGGCGGCGGCGACGTTGCGGTCCTGAAGCGCGAACTGCCAGTGATAGGTCTCGCCCATCAGCACCGGCAGGTTGGTGCCGCCAAGTGCGGCGACCACCGCGAACACCTCAAAGGCGAGGATGACGCGCAGGATGATCGCGGTCTGGAGGCTCGGCCTGAGCAGTGGCAGCGTGACCTTGGTGAAGCGCTTCCAGCGGCCGGCGCCGAACACCTCCGCGGCCTCACCATACTCCTTCGGGATCAGCCCCATGCCGGCGACGAGGATGACCATCATGATCGCGGTGGCGCGCCAGACTTCAGCGAGCACGACGGCGATGAAGATCGAGAGTTTCGACTGGAAGCCGAGGAACATGACCGGTTGGTCGGTGACGCCGAGCCCGACAAGCATGGTGTTCAGGAAGCCGGATTGTTCGAAGATGGCGAGCCAGATCAGCCCAGCCGCGAGGTCGGAAATGCCGAGCGGAATGGCAAAAATGTAAAGGATTGCCGAGCGGCCACGGTCCAGATTGGAGACGATCGAGGCCATGGACAGCGCCAGCGCAAGCTGCAGCGGCACCACGATGACCGCGAGCAGCATCGTGTTCCTCAGTGTGTCTGGAAACTTCCAGTGCCCCGTCATCTCGCGAAAATTGTCGAGCGTGACGGCGCCGTCGCGCGAAAAGGCTTCCCAGGCGACGAGCACGAACGGGTAGAGGAAGAAGACGACCAGGAACAGCGTCGCCGGAGCGAGCAGATAATAGGGCAGGGCCTTCGGGTTCATGGCTCTCCTCCAGGGATGGACGCCCGTGGAAACCGATGATCGATCCTCGCCGGCGTCTCTCCCGCGTGACCCGCACGGGAGAGAGCCGGAGAGGGGCGGGACGTCCGGGGCCGAAGCGCCGGACGCCCCAGGGAGGAGCTCCTTATTCGACCGGGCAGGGGCCTTCGGAGGCCGCGTCCGGCGCCCAGCACGGGGCCTTCGCCTGGTCGATGAGACCCTTCAGCGTCTGCGCCTGCTCGTCGAGCACGCCGCGCACATCCTGGCCGCCGAGCACGATGCGCTCGTATGTGTCGGTATAGACCTGGTTGAACTTGCCACCGAGATCGCCAAGGCCGATCGGCAACAGCGCCGGCAGTGCATCGGCGGCGCCGGTCATGGCGGCGATGGCCGGGCCGGACTGCTTGACCGAGTTCGGCATGTCGTCAGGCAGCGCCACCTCGACCACTGGGAAGAAGTTGGTGGCGCGCAGCGTGGCGATCTGCGTCTCCGGCTCCATCATAAAGGCGACGAGAGCCTTCGACTTCTCCATGTCGGGCGCGGTGCTCGGGATGCCGATGCCGGCAATCACCGGCATGAAGCCGCGGCCTGCCGGGCCGGCTGGCGCCGGGAAGGCGACGAAGTCGTCCGGCTTCTGGTTGAACGCATCGGCAAGACGGGCGACGTGATCGAATGCGACCCACACTTCTTCCGTCAGCAGTGGCTGTTGCATGAAGGCGTAGTTGGTCGAGTTCGGGTTGGTGTACGTCCAGAGTTCCTTGAACTTGTTCCAGGCCGTCTCGGCTTCTGCCGAGCGGAACTTCGTCACCATCGACTTGGTGTAGGAGGGCAGCAGAAAACCCTGGAAGAAGCGGTGCTTCAGGCCGTCCGGGCCGCCGGGGAAGCCGAACTTCGGCGAGCCGGTCTTTTCGGCGAGGTTCTTCGACCAGGCGATCAACTGGTCATAGGTGATGGTGTTCAGGTCCGTACCTTCCGGCAGGAACTCCAGCGCCTTCTTGTTGGCGGCCATGATGTAGGTCGCCTGCATCCACGGCAGATATTTCTGTTCCGAGGTGCCGAGATTGCCGAGCTTGGCGTAGCCTTCATTGACCTTCGCGCCGGCGAGGTCGATGGCCGACAGATCGACGAGATCATTCGGCATCGACGCGAAGCTGCCATGCAGCGCGCCCAGCAGCCCGATCGTGCCGGAACCGGCCTGAAGCTCCGCCTGGATGCGGGTCAGCCACGGGCCATCGTCCTGCGGCTGGTAGTCGACGCCGCCCTCGAAGCCGGAGAGCACCTGGTCGCGCATCTTCTGCGTTTCCTCGACCGGTTTGGCCTGGGTCGACCAGAACAGGATCTGCGCGTTCGCGCTCGTTGCTGCGAGCGAAACCGCGAAGGCTGCGAGCCCGATCAGTCTCAAAGCTTTCATATCATCTTCCTCCCTGTTTGCGTGCCGGTGTTTTCCGGGTTGGTTTTGGTTTCAGGTTCTTGGCGCCGGACCGTGACTGGCGCGTGCGACCAGTGCCGGCTTGATCAGCCGTGTCAGCGATCCCTTCGGTTTCTCGATGATCACGGTGAGCAGCATTTCCGCGATCTCGCGTGCACACTGCCGGATCGACGCGTCGAAGGTGGTGAGACCCGGCGGCGCGTAGGCGGAGGCAACGATATTGTCGAAGCCGATGACGGAAAGATCGCGCGGGATCGAAAGGCCGATGCGCGCCGCTTCCTCCATCACCGTCAGCGCCAGTTCGTCGAAAAGCCCTATGATCGCGGTTGGCCGCTGCGATTGGGAGAGAAGCTTGTGAACGGCGTGAATACGCGCGCCCCGG
This sequence comes from Rhizobiaceae bacterium, assembly GCA_035503715.1. Lineage (GTDB taxonomy): Bacteria > Pseudomonadota > Alphaproteobacteria > Rhizobiales > Rhizobiaceae > OAS926. The sequence goes on from DATJTE010000078.1 coordinate 53,782, forward strand.
TCGAAGCGCGGCGCGGTGGCGACCTCGAGCGTCACGGATGGATCACCGCGTCTGGCAATTGCGGCTGCAAGACCGTCCTGGCGCAAATGCCGGAACGTCATCGGCTCGGAAATCGTGACGAGGCCAAAGCGCCGGTGGCCGAGCGCGTAAAGCATGTCGAAGGCTTCGGCGAAGGCGTGCGCGCCGTCCGTGTCCAGCCAGTTGTAGGGGATCTCCGGGTCGAGCAGGCGGCCATGCGCCACAAACGGGAAACCGCGCTCGCCGAGATAGGCGATGCGCTCGTCCACTTCGGCGATGCGGGTGACGACGACGCCGTCGGCGCGGCCGGATTCGACCAGGTGGCGCAGCACGGCGAGTTCGGAATGATCTTCGGCGGCCGTGGCAAGGATCAGATCGTTGCCGCGCTGCACGAGACCTTCGCCGAGCCCTGTGACGAACTCGCCGAGGAAGGAGTCCACGAGATTCGGCCCGCGGATCGGCAGGACCAGCCCGGCGAAGCCCGAGCGGCCGGAGACGAGTGTGCGGGCGGCGGTGTTGGGAACATAACCCAGTTCGCGGGCGGCTTCTGCGACGCGTTGCCGGGTTTTGAGCGCGATCTGCTCATGGCCGGCCAAGGCGCGCGACACGGTCGGGATCGACAGGTCGAGCCTGGCTGCAAGCTCCTTGAGCGTTTTCGGCCGCATCGATCCTCCCAGACGAAGCGTTAAAACGTTTGCACAGCGATGCACGCTGATTGCAAACGTTTTAAAAGAAGATACACCGAACAGGTCGGAAGTCAACCGAGGCGTTTCCGCGGGTCAATCAGCTGCCGGTTGTCATTGGTGCCTTGGCGTTCGGTTCTGCTAGCTTCGGTGTCTCAACGGCGAGGCTCCCATGACCATCCGCATTCTGTCGCTCAACGCCTGGGGCGGAAAGCTGCACGAACTGCTCATGCCATACCTGAAGGCTGCGGATGCGGATGTGTTCTGCCTGCAGGAGGTGGTGCGCACCACGGACGCGCCGAGCGAATGGCTGACCTATCGCGACAGTGACCGCGTCTTGCCGCAGCGCGCCAACATGTTCGACGAACTCCGCGCGCTCTTGCCCGGCCATGACGGATTTTTCTGTCCGACTGCGCGAGGCGAACTCTTTGATGAAAACGAGAGACGGGTGCTCTCCGAATTCGGGCTCGCGACGTTTGTGCGCACGTCGCTGCCGGTGATCGGCCAGGCGCTGGATTTCGTCTACGGCGAATTTTCGCCGGGCGGATGGGGCGCCCGGCCGCGGGCGCGCAACGCGCATGTCGTCCGGATTTTTGACTACGAGAAAAGCGCGCCGCTGACGGTCGCGCATATGCACGGCCTGCACGATCCGGCCGGCAAAGGCGACACCCAGGCTCGGGTGAAGCAGGCCGACGCGTTTGTGGAGATCATTCGGAGCGTCTGGCGGCCGGGCGAGCGGCTTGTCGTTTGCGGCGACTTCAACGTGTTGCCGGGCAGCGTGACATTTGATGCGCTCGCTGCACTGGGTCTTTACGACCTTGTGACAGCGCGCGGCTTCACCGATACGCGCACCTCGCACTATGCGAAGCCGCAGCGCTTTGCCGACTACATGCTGGTGACGCCCGACGTTGAGGTCAAACGCTTCGACGTGGTGGCTGAGCCCGAAGTTGCCGACCACCGCGCGCTGCTGCTGGAAATCGGATAGGCGACAGTATCTCCTGTTTATGAAGTGTGACTGCCACCGAACTTATGTTTCGGCGACGAACTTGCTATACTTTAGAAGTAAGTAATTTAAGCAATTTCTATCCGGAGGGGAGACCATGGCGCCGCAAAGTGCGAATCCGCCCAAGATCACCCATGCAAAGCTGAAGACGCGAGCCGAAAAGGCCGATCTCTCCGAAGCCGAGCTCAGCGCCTATTTCAGCAAGGACGAGGCGCGCTCGAAACCGTTCAAGCCGGCGGTCAAGATCGACACGAACAATGTCGACATGAAGGGCGCCAAGAAACCGACGCCGAAGCAGACCGCCGAGCTTTACCAGAAGGCGACGCGAACGCCGAAGAAGACAGTCGAGGAAGCAGCACCCGCCAGCGCTCCTAAGACGCTGGCGTCAAAGGCTGAATCCATGTCGAAGACCAGCGCTGCGGTTGGCAACCGGGTGCTGGGCGAGGGCGATTCCTGGTTCAACCTGCCGCCGATCCTGTATCCACCGACCGCACTCGACATTCTGGACAAGACGCATGATGTGCACTCGATCGCCATGTGGGGCGACGAGCTCGACGCCATGGTGTCGAAGAAGCAGTACAAGCAGCCGCTCGCGTCCGGCGCCTTTCGGCATTTCCTCTTTTCAGGCGGCGGCAATGACGTGCTCGGTTCAATCGATAAGTATGTGCTGCGGCGCAAGAGCGGCGACACGAACCCCGACAACGCACCGAACTACGTGAACAGCCAGTTCACGAAGAAACTCGACACCATGATAAAAACTACCGGACGCTCGCGGCGGATGTGCGGACCTTCGCCAAGGCCAAGACGGTGCTCTATGTCCATGGCTACGCCAACGCCATCCCACGCAAGAACGGCCCTTATATCGGCACGCCGCTCGCCGCCCTCGACTTCGATCCGGCTTCGGCGCTCGCCAAGGCGGTGGTGAAGCACATGGTGGCGCTCTTCAACACGGCGCTGAAGAATTTCGCGGCCGGCGAGTCCAGCGTCGTCTATGTCGATGTGCGATCGGCGATGACGCAGTCGGATTGGCTCGCCGACGAGATCCACCCGCGCAAATCAGGCTCGGAAAAGATTGCGGCGCTGTTCGCCGACGCGATCAAGAAGAACACATAAAGGCCTAAGGCGCTGAATCCGTGCCGTTGCTGTCAGGCTTCTCGACAACGCCAAAATCCTGAGAACGCGTACCCGCATCGGCGCGTAGGAAACCTTCAGCCGCCAGACCGCGGCGTAATAGCTCACGGACGGCCGCGGCACGCGACGGCATGCGCTTTTCAAAGCGAAAGGTCTCGACTGCATCGAGTTCTTCCGCGCTCAACATGATCTGGAGCCGTTCAGGCCGTTCGAGGTCCACCATCGCTCATCCCCAAGTGCCCAAATACAACGAATGAGTAAGTGACTAGTTCCGCTAACTTGGGGTTTTTTGCTCGATTTTACAAGAGGGCATTCAACAACAATCATGTTCATTCGACATAAAGAGCACAAACTACTAACTATATGATATTATTAAGTTATTTTTCACACCGCCATTGCTTTTCGGTGCCAGCGGGCGCATAACAAGCTAGAAAGACATCGCCCGCAAACAATGAGGTAAGGACGGGTTGATGGCGAGACTCGCCATGAAACCACTGTTTTCGCAGTCGATTTTGACAGATATCGCGCTCACGATTGACTCGGCTTTGGCCAAGGCCGGCATCATCAATGTCTCGCGCCTGGCACGAGAGGTTCAGAGGCGCAACGAGCGGGACAATGTCGCCCTTGAAGACATCGCCGCCGAGTTGCTTAGGATGGCGCAGGTCCGAGGTGCGGTAATGGAATTCGATGCACCATCACTCGATCCGGCGGAACAAACCCTGCAATAGAGCGCTACAGCGGAATGTTGTCGTGCTTCTTCCAGGGGTTTTCGAGGTCCTTGTTCCGCAGCAGCCGGAGCGCCCGCGCCACGCGGCGGCGGGTCGAATGCGGCATGATCACCTCGTCAATATAGCCGCGCTCGGCGGCAACGAACGGTGACAGGAAGCGGTCCTCATACGCCTTGGTGTGCGCGGCGATCTTTTCCGCATCGCCGATGTCTTTCCGGTAGATGATCTCGACCGCGCCCTTGGCGCCCATGACCGCAATCTGCGCGGTCGGCCAGGCATAGTTGATGTCGCCGCGCAAATGTTTTGACGCCATAACGTCATAAGCCCCGCCAAACGCCTTGCGGGTGATGATCGTTACCTTCGGCACGGTGGCTTCCGCATAGGCGAACAGCAGTTTGGCGCCGTGCTTGATCAGGCCGCCATATTCCTGCGAGGTGCCGGGGAGGAATCCGGGCACGTCGACGAAAGTGACCAGCGGAATGTTGAAGCAGTCGCAGAAGCGGACGAAGCGTGCCGCCTTGCGGCTGGCGTCGCTGTCGAGCACGCCGGCCAGCACCATCGGCTGGTTGGCGATGAAACCGACCGTGCGGCCTTCGACGCGGCCGAGGCCGGTGACGATGTTTTTCGCGAACGCTGCCTGGATCTCGAAGAAGTCGCCTTCATCGCAGGTCTTCAGGATCAGCTCGCGAATATCGTAGGGCTTGTTGGCGCTGTCGGGCACCAGACGATCGAGCGAGTAATCGGGATCGTCGACCGGCTGATGGTTTTCGATCTCGGGAATGTCGGCCGTGTTCGAGGCAGGCAGCAGGTCGACCAGCCGCCGCATCTGCAGCAGCGCCTCGACATCATTGTCATAGGCGCCGTCGGCGATCGACGATTTGGTCGTGTGCACGGAAGCGCCACCGAGCTGCTCAGCCGTCACCGTTTCGTTGGTGACGGTCTTCACCACATCCGGTCCGGTGACGAACATGTAGGACGTGTCGCGCACCATGAAGATGAAGTCGGTCATTGCTGGCGAATAGACATCGCCGCCGGCGCACGGCCCCATGATGACGCTGATCTGCGGAATGACGCCTGAAGCCAGCACGTTGCGCTGGAAGATTTCTGCGTAGCCACCGAGTGCCGCGACGCCTTCCTGGATGCGTGCGCCGCCCGCGTCGTAAAGGCCGATGATCGGCGCGCGGTTCCGAAGCGCCATGTCCTGGACCTTCATGACCTTCTCCGCATGCGCCTCCGACAGCGAACCGCCGAAGACGGTGAAATCCTTGGCGAAGATGAAGACAGGCCGGCCGTTCACCGTGCCCCAGCCGGTGACGACGCCGTCACCGGCGATCTTCGATTTCTCCATGCCGAAGTCGGTCGAGCGATGTTCGACATACATATCGAACTCCTCGAAGGAGTTCTCGTCGAGGAACACCTCGATGCGCTCGCGCGCCGTGAGCTTGCCGCGCGCATGCTGCGCCTCGATGCGCGCCGTGCCGCCGCCGGCGCGGGCGATCTCGCGCCGCCGCTCGAGTTCCTTCAGCACGTCCTTCATGGAGACCTCCCGGCAAACCTGCCGGGAGGTTGTTATCACGCCGGGAAAAGGGAGCAAGACCGCAGTCCGCAGACCCGTTGTGCCGTTCCCGCGGGGTCGCGATGCTTACCAGCTACCCGTGTTCGGCATCGACAGCCACGGCTCCTGCGGCGGCAGCGGATCGCCTTCCTGCAGCAGCTCGATCGAGATGTTGTCGGGCGATTTTACGAACGCCATGTTGCCGTCGCGCGGCGGGCGGTTGATGGTGACGCCGGCATCCATCAGCCGCTTGCAGGTGTCATAGATGTTATCGACCTTGTAGGCGAGATGACCGAAATTGCGTCCGCCGGTGTAGACTTCAGGGTCCCAGTTGTAGGTCAGCTCGAGATCCGGCGCGCGGTTCTTGATCGAGTTCTCCTTATCCTTCGGCGCGGCGAGAAAGATCAGCGTGAAGCGGCCCTTCTCGTTTTCGTGTCGCCGGACCTCCTCCAGTCCGAGCTTGTTGCAATAGAAGTCGAGCGAGGCTTCGACATCGGTGACACGGACCATCGTGTGGAGATAACGCATCCGAAAATTCCTTATGAGCGGGAGGCGGCAAACTTATGCCCAGGGAGGGCCGCTCGGCAACTGCGTGGCTGCATGACGAGGTGTGTCTTTCGCGACTCAGTTCTGCGAAATGGTGAAAAAAGCAAAACCGGCTCTTGCGCGGTGGCGATTACGAGGGTGTTATTCTCAGGTTGAAGAATCACGTAACGCGTTTTCGAGAAGGGGTGCGTCTGATGGGGGACAAAGCCTCGGCGGTGAGGCAAGACTTTGAGAGGGGCGAGGGGCTCGACCTTCAAGAGGGTGATACGCAAGGTCTCGTTGAGATCTCCGGCGCCATCAAGTGGTTCGACGTGGCCAAGGGCTACGGTTTCGTTCTTCCGGATGTCAGCGGATTGGGTGATGTGCTCCTGCACGTAACCTGTCTTCGACGTGACGGTTTTCAGACCGCGCTCGAAGGCGCGCGTGTGGTCTGCCTCGTCAAGCAGGGCGACCGAGGACTGCAGTGCTTCCGCGTCATCTCGATGGACACCTCGACCGCGGTGCATCCGGCGGAACTTCCGGCGCAGCGCACGCATGTCGTCGTCACGCCTGACAGCGGACTCGAGCGCGCATTGGTAAAGTGGTTCAACCGGACCAAAGGGTTTGGCTTCCTGACGCGCGGCGAGGGCACGGAAGACATCTTCGTGCATATGGAGACTCTGCGGCGCTATGGCATAACCGAATTGCGCCCGGGCCAGGTCGTGCTCTGTCGTTTCGGTCGCGGCGACAAGGGTCTGATGGCCGCCGAGATTCACCCGGACATCGGTACGCTGCCGCCCGCATCGCACTGAGCAAGCTTCGAGTGTAAAGAGAGAAGCGGCCTGCAAATGGCCGCTTTTCGTGCTTTTGGTGCCTGCGAACAATGATGGCGCGAGAACGGGATCAGGGATTTTGACCGAAAAGAAACAATGGCTTACGGCGCTCGCCGCTTTGGCCGCGGCGCTCGGAATCGTCTACTTCGCCTTTGGCCTTTCCTCGTCGGCGCAAGGCCAGGCGATGATCCTGCCGGTCGATCCCGCACCATTGCTTGCAGTGACCGACGGCGGCGAGAAGAGCTTCACCATCGAGGTCGCGGACGATCCGGCGGAGCGCTCCGCCGGTCTGATGTTCCGCGAAGAAATGGACAACGATCACGGCATGCTGTTCGTTTTCGAGGACACACGCCAAGTCGGTTTCTGGATGAAGAATACGCCGATGCCGCTCGATCTGCTCTTCATCGCGCCTGGCGGTGAGGTGAAAGCGATCCTTCCGGGCGAACCATTTTCGGAAGCGGTGATCACACCCGGCGAGCCGGTGCGTTTCGTTCTTGAACTGAAGCGCGGCACCGCGAAAGCATCGGGCATCGAGCAGGGTGACATGCTGCGCCATCCGGCGATCGAACGGGCGGGAAATGGTTGATCTGCCTGAGCGCGCGCCAGGCGCGGATGCCGTCCAGCACCTTCCCCATGACGGCTTCGATCTCGCCTTCCTGGACTCGATGCCTGCCGCGGGCAAAGCCGAACCCGTTTTGCTCATCCACGGCTTTGCGTCGAGCATGGTCGTAAACTGGATTTCGCCGGGCTGGGTGAAGACATTTGCAGACGCGGGCTATCGCTCCATCGCCATCGACAATCGTGGCCATGGCCTCTCGTCGAAAAGCTACGACGCCGATGCCTATACGCCTGAAAAAATGGCCGGCGATGCGGTGGCGTTGCTCGATCATCTCGGCATCGAACGCGCGCATGTGTTCGGCTATTCGATGGGCGCCCGCGTCTCGGCCAATCTTGCCTTGATGGAGCCGGCGCGGGTCGCGACGCTCATCCTCGGTGGCTTGGGAATAGGTTTGGTCGAAGGCGTCGGCGACTGGGATCCGATTGCCGACGCATTGCTTGCAACTGATCCGGCTCAAATCACCCACCCGCGCGGGAAGATGTTCCGGGCGTTCGCCGACCAGACCAAAAGCGACCGTCGCGCGCTCGCCGCCTGCATCACCACCTCGCGCCGCGAACTGACCGAAGCGGATGTCCAGCGCATCACCCAGCCGACCTTGATCGGCGTCGGAACCAAGGACGATCTGGCGGGTTCAGCCGAGGAGCTGGCCGGCCTGATGCCGAACGCCACCGCGTTCTCGATCGAGGGCCGTGACCACATGCTGTCGGTCGGCGACAGGACGTGGAAGAAACGCGTGCTGGAGTTTTTGGGACAGCACGCGCTTTAGGCTCGGCATAGACCACGCTGCGACGCTCACATGACACGAACGATCACCGTCAACGACAGGATGCAGCGCGGTTACCGCTATGAGCTCACCGCACGCACCGGTCGCGACTTCGCCCCGGAGTTCAAACCCGACCTGACGCCCAAGGAGATGCTCGAACTCGGCATTTTCGGCGGCAAATACATGACGGACACGAAGAAGGAGTTTCCGGCCTCCTGGTTCGCCCGGGCAAAACTGTCTCCCGACAAAGCCGATCCGAAGGTCAACTATTTCGGCGTCGGTGCCAGCCAGCCGCTGTCTGTCTGGCGGAAGAAGGGCTGGATCCATGCCGACGATCCGCGCGGCTGGTTCCAATGGTACTGCCGTTATTATCTCGGCCGGCGTATGCCCGGCGAGGACGAGCGCCAGATAAGCCGCTGGAAGGCCATCCGGCGGCATATCGCGCAAATCCGGAAGAATTGCGAGCGCGGCGACATGTGGTGCCGGCCCCGCCAGCGGCAGGCGCTGCTTCACTGGGCATATGACAGCCGCAAGATCTAGAAGACGCCTCTACGGCACGTGGCTTGCGACGAAAGGCGCCTTGTCAAAATCTGTTCGATCTTGAACAAGCTGACGATCTACTTCGGGGAACCAGCTTGACGCAGCCGAAACCGCTTGAATTCACCGGCGCTGAGAACAACCGGCTCGCCGCCGATTTGTGGGATGGGCGGGGCCATCCGGTGGTCTTCCTGCATGGCGGCGGACAGACGCGCCGGGCCTGGGACGCGACCGCGCGGCGAGTGGCTGCTGCCGGCATGCGCGCGATCTCCGTCGACCAGCGCGGCCATGGCGAGAGCGCCTGGGTGGAGAGCGGCAATTACCGCTTTTCGGATTTTGCCGCGGACGCCGCCACGGTCGTCCGGCAGGTCGCCGAGATGTTCCACGCCGCGCCGTCTGCGGTTGGAGCGTCGCTCGGCGGACTCGCTGCGCTGGCAGCGGAGGTGAAGAACGGTCCGCTGCTCGATTCCCTGGTCCTGGTCGACGTGACGCCCCGCATGGACCCTGAAGGCGTTGCGAAAGTCCAGGGCTTCATGGGCGAACGCATGGACGAAGGCTTTGCCACGCTCGAGGAGGCGGCTGAGGCGATCGCCGCCTATCTGCCGCATCGCAAGCGGCCGACGTCGCTCGAGGGTTTGCGCAAGAACCTGCGGCAAGGAACCGACGGGCGTTTTCGCTGGCATTGGGACCCAGCCTTCATGAAAAGCGAGCGGAACGTGAACTCGTTCGCGCGCGAACTGATGGCTGAGCTGATGGACGCGCTGCCGAACCTGCACCTGCCGATCCTGCTGGTGCGGGGCATGCAGTCGGAACTTGTGCACGAGGCCTACGCCAAGGAGTTCGTCGAGCGCGCGCCGACCGCATCCTACGTCGATGTCAGCGGTGCAGGGCACATGGTGGCCGGCGACAAGAACGACATTTTCTGCTCGGCGATCCTCGACTTTCTGACCGACCGGGAAGCGGCTTAGACCCTCATAGCCCCGCTTTCAGCCCGCAAGACTTCGTTTCCCATGTCCGCTTGAAATTGGATGAACCAAATCCATTTGACAGGATACTCAAGAAAATAGAATTCAATCGCGGCCTAAAATCGCTTATTATCGAAGGCCTTGAGGGACAGGACGGCTGAGATGACGACCAATACCGCCCAGCGCACCGGAAAGATCCAGCCGGTCGATCCGATCTGGCGATCGATCCGCGACGAGGCGATGGAAGCCGTCGAGCGCGATCCGCTACTCGCCGCCTTCCTCTATTCGACCATCCTGAACCACGAGACGCTCGAGGACGCGGTGATCCACCGCATCGCGCAGCGGCTCGACCATCAGGACGTACCGGCGGATATGATCCGCCACACCTTCTCGACCATGCTGCGCGACTGGCCCGAATGGAGCACGGTCCTCCGCGTCGACATCCAGGCCTACTACGATCGTGACCCCGCCTGCGATCGCTTCATCATGCCCGTGCTCTATTTCAAGGGTTTCCATGCGATCCAGACCCATCGCCTGGCGCATTGGCTGTGGAACCACGGCCGCAAGGATTTCGCCCTCTATCTCCAGAGCCGCTCGTCGGTCGTCTTCGGCACCGACATCAATCCGGCTGCGCGGATGGGGAAAGGCATATTCATCGACCACGCGACCGACATCGTCATTGGCGAGACGGCGGTGGTCGAGGACAATGTCTCGATGCTGAACGGTGTGACGCTGGGCGGCACCGGCAAGGAAAGCGGCGACCGGCATCCAAAGATCCGTCACGGCGTGCTGATCGGCACCGGCGCGAAGATCCTCGGCAATATCGAGGTTGGCCATTGCGCCAAGGTGGCGGCTGGCTCGGTCGTGTTGGCGCCTGTGCCGCACAACAAGACCGTGGCCGGCGTTCCGGCGCGCGTCGTCGGCGAAACCGGTTGCGATCAGCCGTCGCGGCAGATGGACCAGTTGCTGACGACCAAGCAGATCGACCACGTCGTCACGTTCGATATCTAGCCGCCATTCATCGGCAACACTGCTCCCTGCCCATTGCGGGCGGGAGGCGGACTGCCTTTACATCGCCATCCTTCACATGTCAGAAGCGCGGCAAGCCAAACCAAGCCGGAGCAGCCCGTTGAAGCCCGACGAAATCCGCAAGCTCGACGCCTATTTCAAGCGTGCCTTCCAGAACCCGCGCCTGCAGGTGAAGGCGAGGCCGCGCAAGGAAGATTCGGCCGAGGTCTATGTCGGCGAGGATTTTCTCGGCATCGTCTTCAAGGATGAAGAGGACGGCGACTACAATTTCTCGATGGCGATCCTCGACATCGACCTCGAATAGCCCGCTTATTGGCGGGCTGTTTTCAGCATGCCCGTGATCTTGCCGACCACGTTGCGGTCAAGCGCTTTCCATTCGCCGAGCAGTTCGCCGGGAAACCTGTAGGTGAGGCTCAACCCACCGCCGATATGCACGTCGCGCTCGCAAGGCGCGAGCGACTGCGCCGCGCTCGGTCCGGTCAGGCAGCGCGCGACGAACGGTTCCTGGCCGGCGCGCGGCGCCACCACCAGCAGTTCGTTCATGTAGCCGGATTTGGGATCGAAGGCGAAAAGCCGGGTGCCGTTCGGCCCTTCCGAACCGGGCGTCATGATCAGGTCGCGATAGATCGGTTCGAAACGTCCGCTCATGTCGCGCGACATCATGTTCTCTTCGATCGATGCGAAGATGATGCGTTTCGCGCCGCCGGCATGATTGAAATCGTCCTGCGCGGCGACCGTATAGCCTGACAGATCCGGCCAGCGGAAATAGAGGTCGAGACGCGCCGCGATGCCGTCACGCCGGCTGCGCTCGAAGCGGATTTCGTTACCGGGCACCACGGCGACATTGTTGCCGACGACCACCTCATACTTCGTTGAGTCGTCGCTGTGGCCGGCTTTCACGATCGACTGGCCGAGGAATTTGCCGCCGACGCTGATCGCGACGGACAACAACGCCATCGCGGCGAAGGCGTAAAACACCTTCATCACGAAGGCCGAATCCAACGGGCGAATATCGTCGCCTGCGATCCCGACAGTCTCTGACATCCGCTGACCCCTCGCTCCTGTCTCCGGCTGGGACAGTTTCCGGCGGCACGCTTCTTGCTCGATGAGCTTTCCAAAGGACGATGCTGTCGTCATGGTAAACGGAGCGTAAAAATGGATGCCGTCGCCCCGGCTTTGTTCGCGTTTCTGGCCGGTTTGACGCTTGCCGGGCTAGTCGCGACCATCGTCGAGATCGTCACGGACGCGCCCGTCTGCTTCGCCGAGCCATACCTGTCGCCAAAGCGCATTGCGCGCTCGGTGGCGCTGGCGGCCATCGCCGGCCCCTTCATGCTGGGCAACGAGGCGCTCGCCGCTTACGACCGCGGCACGATCAACAAGGCTAGGCTCTCCGTCTACATGATGGTCGCCGGCACCTGGGCGCTAGCGCTCGGCGTGCTCGCCGTTTCGCTTGCAACGGCACTCGCCGATCTCCTACCGTGATCTCCTGAGGCGGCGTTGCCGCTGGTGAGGAGATATTATGCCGATCTATTCCATCGATGGCGTTCTGCCGGAATTTGCCGACGAGGCGTCCGCCTGGATCGCGCCGGATGCCAGCATTATTGGCCGCGTCAGGATCGGCAGGAATGTCGGAATCTGGTTCGGTGCGGCGATCCGTGGCGACGGCGAGCAGATCACCATCGGCGACGACAGCAATGTGCAGGAGCATACGGTGATGCACACGGATCCGGGCTTTGCGCTGACTGTCGGCAAAGGCTGCACGATCGGCCATCGCGCATTGCTTCACGGCTGCACCATCGGCGACAACACGCTGATCGGCATGGGGGCGATCGTGCTGAACGGCGCCAGGATCGGCAACAATTGCCTCGTCGGGGCCGGCGCGCTCGTCACGGAAGGCAAGGAATTCCCCGACGGTTCGCTGATCGTCGGTTCGCCCGCGAAAGTCGTCCGCGCCTTGGATGACGCGGCGATCCAGCGGCTGCGCGTCTCGGCCGCGCACTACGTTCAAAACCAGAAGCGGTTCCGCAAAGGGCTGGCGCCACGCTGAGCTTGATCCGAACCGAAGGTCAGCCAGCAAAAGCTACAGACTTTCCGATCAGGTCATGCGCCGCTTAGTTGATGCGGCCGATCCGCTGCTGCACGAAGAGCTTGCGGCGATCGTCCCAATAGGCCTGCCAGGCCTCGCGGTTCGACGTCGAGGGATGCCAGCCGACATAGTCGATCACCTGCGAACGGTGCTGGTCGCCGGGTCGATCCTCGGGGAAATGGACGAACTCGTCGCCGCTCCAGCGGGCACACCAATGCGTGCCGTTGAAGGTCACGTAGCGGATGACGTCGACCCATTCGCTCCGGCTGCGATCGGCGTTCGGCGCGTGGATGAAGCCGGTTTTTCCGTGCCGTGTCTCGCGCCAGGCACGGAACTTCAGCCCGTCCGGCGTCCAATAGTCGATCGCTTCGGTTTCAAGAACTTCGCCAATTGTGCCCATGTGCCCGCCTCGCACTTGAGTTGCCTGGCATTAGAATATGCTGATGGACGGTCGGGCAGAAGGGCGGTGGCTTGGCAAAGCCAGGACAGGGATAAAAAAGGTGAAAACCGGCGCTTCAAATTGCGCCGATCGCGCCTGCCGTGGCCCCGCTCATCTTGGCGTTGTCCCAAAATAAGTGGAGCCGGCCCGGGGACTGGGCCGGCTCCTAACCCGGTCGTTGGGGACGGGGAGGGTGGGGACTCGACCGGGTATTCTTGTCCTTCCGCTACTGCTTGACGCTGCCGACCGCGACGGCGCGGCCGTCTTCGATCGCAACCCAGGCGCCGGAGCTCCGCTCCGACTGTCGCTTCAGGTAGGTGTATTCGGTGTCGGTCCAGGCCAGCACGCGAAGCTCGAGATTGTCGAGAATGTAGTCGCCTCGGCTGGTGCGGACCGTCAGGACGGCATGACCGTCGCCGTTGGGCTGGCGCACGACCGTGATCAGCAGATCGCCGGCCGGCACGCCCATCGCCATCAGGCGGCGGCGCTTCTCCAGCACGTAATCTTCGCAATCGCCGACGGCGTCGGGGTAGGACCACACTTCTTCCTTGCCCCAGATTTCCATGTCGGTGCGCGGCGCGACCATCATGTTGACCGCGTTGTTCACGTCGATCATCGCGGCCCAGAGCTTGCGAGTCAGTTCGACCGGTGCGCTCTTCGCCGTCTTTTGCTGGCACTCGCCAGGCTCGCGCTGGCAGAATTCATAATGTCCGATCGGCTGCGTCGTACGTCCGCCGGTCGGCATTGTCGCCGGAGCGGCCGAAGCGCTCGCGGCGAATGCGGCGAGCGGCAAGGCAGCAAAAATGGATCGGAGTCGTGTCCCCTTGTTTGTCATTGACGTCTCCCCTTCTGACGCGACAATGACAGAGCCGGATTTATTCCGCGCAAAATGGGGAAGTATAGTTTTAGTACAACTGACAGAGATTGAGAATAAAACTCAATGATAATTCGAAATGAATTTGAGTAGATAGAGATTAAAATCAAAATCGAATTTGACTAAAATTCGAATGAAAGCTGGACCGGACCCGGAAACCCGTCGGCAAACGAAAACGGCGGCCGATGGGCCGCCGTTTCACGCGCTTGAATAGGGGTTGAGGCTTAGCTGACCGGCCGGTTGAACTCGGCGTCGAGCGTTTCGGGCCGCTGCACGACGGCGAACTCGATCGCGCAGCCGTCCTCGAAATGGCGAACGACCTGGCCGCGCATGGTTCCGAGCATCACCTGCACGCCGAGTGCCGGCTTGACGTCGATCTCGACGGCAGCACCCGACAGCGACAGGTCGATGATGCGGCATTGATACTGCCGCCCGTCGGTAAGCTTCAGCACGCTCATTGGATTGCGCGGCGCGACGCGCTCGTGGCGGCGGTCTTCCGGCAGGTCGAGTTCGTGCTTGTTGGCGAGCCAGGTGAGCTGCGCGGCGAGCTTGTCCTTCTTGCGGTCGGAGGCAATGACCGTCATGGCGAAACCGTCGCTGAGGAGACGCGTCACCACGCCTTCGATGCGGCCGATATGGTCGAGATAGGCAATGACCTTTTCGCCGGGCTCGCCGGCGCGATCGGCGCGGAAAGCGACATTTCCGGGCGACATGTCCGTCACCTGGCAGGCATGCTCGGTCCGATCCTCCAGCATGAAGCGGCCATAGATTTTGATGCGGACGCGCTGGAAATTGCGCCTTTCCGCCCTCGACGGCGCCACCTCAATCGCCGCAGACCTCATGATGGCTACTTCTCCATGGATACCTTCGCGATTTGTCGAAGGATTCGCAGAAGAAAATAGCTAGCGACCGGTTAACAACCGGTAAGTCTTAAGACGACTTTAGGAATATTTAACCTATTCGGCGCGGCCGCCATCGAGCACTAGAAGGTGGCGGATCCTGCGGCCGCTGGCCGGGTTTCGAGCGGTTTGCATGTCCGCGACGCGCGGCGCCAGATCTGGCACCTCGATTGCCGGCCGGTTGTTGAGGAAGACCGGTTCACGGTCCGGGTCGACGACACGGATCGCATCGATCTTGGCGTCCACCAGCGGATCGGCGCCGAGCCAGAAGGGTTTTTCGATCGGCACGACCGAACCCATGCAGCGCAAGCTCTCCGAGCCGCCGTCGAGCGGCAGGAGGATCAGCTCGAAGGCATTTTGGCGTCCGTTCTGGCTGATGCCGTCATAGGCAACCACCACCAGGGATTTCGAGCGGAACGTTCCGTCGGCCAGCCGATGCATGAGCCGCTGGTCCTTGTTGCGCCACAGGGAAGGGAAGGAGAAACCCTTCAACTCGCGTCCATACGCAGCGCAAAGCCTCGTGCCGGCCAGCCGGAACACGGCTTCGCCCCGTGCGTCCTTTTCGAGGATAAACGTGTCGGCAAGCAGCGTCTTGATATCGGCCGGCTCGATTTCGGTGCGGCGGGGAGCGGGGCGTCCGTTGCGCAATCTGTTCCAATATTGGAACAATGCGATGGACCTCTCATGCTTCATTGAATGACTGCTCCGCGCGTTCTGTCTTCTTCTGTGCCGTCGGTGGACAGAGGTTGCGCCCCCGACCGCCTGTATGCGGTTCGGAGCAGGTTGCGTGCCAGTCTGGCCTGCCGTTGTTCACGCTGGCGGACCGTTAAGGTTAACACTTCCTTTCCGTTGCCGCGGGGCCTTCGATGTGGCACATCGAAGCCATAGAAGACGTTTGACCGGGGACAGCGGAAAAACGAACTTCAGTCAAAGAATTCAGGGGCTTACAGGGGGCTCGGCCGGCCGTTCAGGGTAACCTGAACGGCCTTTTTCTTTGCCCGGCCGGCTGGCCTGAGATACATGCTCGGCGATGATTCAGGGTCATTTTCGATGAGCGGGCCGGCCGGAAGCGCACCCGAGGGCGAGGCGTCTGCAGCTTCTGAAGAGGCGCCGGAGGCCGCCGCGACCGAATCAGCGCAGGCTGAACAACGGCGCGAACCGGTCTTCAATGTGCCGGCCATCGTGATTGCCTTCATTGCGATCTGCGCGGCGATCCATCTGGTCAGGGTCTATCTGCTCACCGACGAGCAGAATCTGACATTGCTGGTCTATGCGGCGTTCTTCCCGATCCGTTATTCGGGCCAGTTCGACCTCGACATTTTCGCCTTCACGTCGACCGTCTCCTACTCGTTGCTGCACGGATCAGTGGCGCATCTGGCGATCAACATGGTGTGGCTCGCAGCCTTCGGCACGCCGCTCGCGAACCGCATTGGCGCGGTGAAATTCTGCCTGTTCTGGCTGCTCACCGCCTTTGCCGCTGCAGCCCTGCACTACGTCGTTCATATGGATGGGCAGGCGCCGCTGGTTGGCGCATCCGGCGCGATCTCCGGCATGATGGGGGCGGCGACGCGGTTCGCGTTCCGGATCGGGCGCACCGACGGGAAATCTGCATTCATGGGAACTCCGCTGCCGGTGCTGGAGTGCCTGCGCTATCGTACGGTGGTGACGTTCCTCGCCGTCTGGATGGCGGTCAATCTGGTGACGGGCCTTGTCGGCCTTGGCGCTGCCGGCGACGCATCGATCGCCTGGGAAGCGCATATTGGCGGCTTCCTCGCCGGTTTTTTTGGCGTCACCTATTTCGTTGGACGGCCGGAACGCGCGCAAGCGGAACAAGAGCCAACTCCGCCGGCGGAAGAACCGGCCGATCAGGCGTAAGCCCGCGCCAAAGTTCAGGCGCATTGGAGCGGCACACCCGGGCCATGGCTCACAGCGCTACAAAAACAGCGGCGTTGATCGCGATGGTATTTCTGTCGGCGCTGGTCTTGGCCTCCGGCAGCCGCGCTGAGGATGCCAGAGCACAAGCGCTGGTCGACCTTATCAATTCGACAACGGGAGCTGCCGCGCCGGGCGACAAGGATGCGATCCGCGCCGCGTGCGGCAGTCTTATCGTTAAGGCGCTCGATCTCGAGACGATGGCGCCGCGTGCCTCCTATGATGCGTTTGGGGCCATGAACCAGTCGCAGAAGAAGGCCTATCTCGACGCACTTTCCGCCCGTGCGGCACGCGACTGTGTCTCACGCGGCAAGGAAGTGGCCGGTGAAAAGGTCGAATTGGCTGGCATGCGCGACGGCAAGGACGGCGAAACGCAGATTGGCGTCCGCCGTGCGGACGGGCAGGGCAAGACCGCGATCTGGACATTCGAGTCCGGCGGTACGCGCGCCATCGATGTGACCGTCGATGGCCACAGCCTCGTCACCAATGCGCGCAGCCAGGCCCGGCAAATCCTCGAACAATCCGGCGGCGACGTGAATCGGCTGATCCAGGCGCTCAGTCGCTGAGCCAGCACACGGCCAAATCCGCCGCAGGCCTATCCCGGACAAGCACGCTCTTGTAGACACAAGCCCGAACAATCCGAGGACCTTATGGGGTCGGCCAGACCGCTGATCGCGCTCAAAAATGTGAGCCGCGCTTATGACGACGGCGCTGTCGTCGCGCTGCGCGGCGTCGATGTCGCCATCGACGAAGGCGAATTCGCCGTCATCACCGGACCGAGCGGCAGCGGCAAGTCCAGCCTCGTCCACATCATGGCCGGTTTCGACAGGCCGACGGGGGGTACGGTCTTCTGGGACGGCTCGCCGGTGAAAAACCTCCGTGCCTGGACTGATCTCAGACGCACCAAAATCGGCGTCGTTTTCCAGGAATTCCTGCTATTGCCCACCCTGTCGGCGCTGGAGAATGTCGAACTCGCCATGGTGGGTACGGGGCTTTCGACCGCACAGCGGCGCGGCCGCGCCAAAGACCTGCTCGACCATGTCGGGCTCTCGGCGCGGCTCGGACATTTGCCGCATGCGCTGTCAGGCGGCGAGCGCCAGCGCGTGGCGATCGCGCGCAGCATTTCAAATCGCCCCCGGCTCCTGCTTTCCGACGAGCCGACCGGCAATCTGGATTCAGAGAGCGCCGCACAGGTGATCGAGCTTCTGCTGGCGATCCGGAAGGAAACGAAGATGGCCTTCGTTCTCGTCACGCATGACGAGGAGATTGCGGCACTCGGCGAGCGACGGATCAGGATCAAGGACGGCCTGATCGTCGAGGACGAGGCGCCGAAGGCGAGGGCGGTGCGGTGACCCTGCTGACGCTCGCCTATCGCAATCTGCTGCGCCGCCCGGCGCGCACGACGCTGCTCGTTTTCTCCATCGCGATCGCCTTTGCCACTGCGCTTTCCCTGCTCGCCCTGTCGCGCGGCATCGAGACCACGACGCACGAAGGCGCCGAAGAACGTGGCGCGGATTTGACCGTTTCGCAGGTTGACGCTTCGGACGTGTTCTCCGGCGTCGTGCCGGAAAGCCATGCGGCGAAGATCGCGGCTATGCCAGGCGTCCGCGGAGTGTCTGGCGAGATCCTGATGTTCACGCCGATCGATGACGAGCGTCAGATCCTGACCGTCGGGATGGCGGAGAACAGCTATTTCTGGGGGGCCATGCCGATCGCTGACGGTCGCAAGCCCGAGAAGGATGAGCGCTGGGTCGTGCTGCTCGGCCAGGGCGCCGCGCAGGCGCTCGGCAAGGGTGTTGGCGACACGCTCACCATGTTCGACCAGGAGATGAAGATCGTCGGCGTCACCGGCTATCGTGCGCCGATCAATCGCGGCGCCATCGTCGCCCGGCTCCAGGACGTCCAGGAACTGGCGTTCAAGCACGATGTGGTCACGCTCATCCATGTCGCGATCGATCCGTCCCTGACACTGGCGCAAGCCGAGGCGCTCGGCGCCGAAATCGAAAGGCTCGGCCGTGTCTCGGCGTCGCCGACCGAACAGCTCTTCTCGCGCGACCGCAACGTCGCGGTGCTAAGGGCGATCTCGCAGGTGACCTCCTTTATCGCGCTCACCATGGCCGGCCTTTCGGTGCTCAATGTGCTGCTTATGGCCGTCCAAGAGCGCGTGCGCGAGACCGGCATCATGATGGCGATCGGCTGGAGCGACCGGCGTATCATCGCCACCATCATTCTCGAGGGCGTCATCACCGGTGCGCTTGGTTCGCTGCTCGGCATCCCGCTCGGTTTCCTCGCCTGCGGCTTTTTCGAGTATCTGCCGACGATCGGCGCCTATCTCGACATAACTCCGCCGCTCGACGCGATTTTGATCTCGGTCGCGGGTGCGCTGGCGCTTTCGGCGCTGGGGTCGCTCTACCCGGCCTGGC
The DNA here is from genome assembly GCA_035503715.1 of Rhizobiaceae bacterium. Lineage (GTDB taxonomy): Bacteria > Pseudomonadota > Alphaproteobacteria > Rhizobiales > Rhizobiaceae > OAS926. Next base: position 72,824 of record DATJTE010000078.1, read on the forward strand.
GGGCGGTCTCGCATACGCCCGCGGACGCGTTGCGACGGGCATAAGCCCGGAAACAGGCGCATTTTCGGCCTGGTCACCCGACATTTGTAGGTTCTTGAAATACGGCGCGGTCCGGCGCACCATGGGTTTTCAGGCGAGGGAGAACTGCGCTAACCGGACTTCGAGGAGGATAATATGACGGTGAAAGCTATCCTGGAGGCGAAAGGGCACGATGTTTACGTCCTGAGCCCAGGCGAAAAACTGTCCGAAGCGATCAGGATCCTCGCGGAGCACCGCATCGGCGCCATCGTGATCACCAATGGCGACAAGAAGATCGCCGGCATTCTTTCCGAGCGCGATATCGTGCGTGCTCTTGCCAAGGACGGCGCCGAAGCGCTCGATCAGCCGATCCGGCAAGTGATGACGTCCAAGGTCAAGGTCTGCCATGAGAACAACACGGTCAATGACGTGATGGAGACGATGACGCGTGGCCGGTTCCGCCATTTGCCGGTGGAGAAGAACGGCATGCTCGACGGCATCGTGTCGATCGGCGACGTGGTCAAGAAGCGCATCGAGGATGTCGAGCGCGAAGCCGAGGATATCAAGCAATACATCGCGACGGCTTGAGGCGGGTACGCCGCCTAAGTTAGCCGGCGGCTTTTGTCATCCAATTGTCGCTTCCATGGGTTCCATGCGTGAGGGCGGCGCGATTGACTCGCCGCCCGGGCAGTCCTAGAGCGCCGCCTGAACCGGGAGCAAACCCTTGAAGATCACCGTATTCGGCACCGGCTATGTCGGCCTTGTGCAAGCGGCCGTTCTCGCGGATTCGGGTCACCAGGTGCTCTGCGTCGATGTCGATGCCGCCAAGATCGAGCGGCTGAAAAAAGGGGACATTCCGTTCTTCGAGCCGGGCCTCGACCGACTCGTGGTCGACAATTTCAAGGCCGGTCGGCTGCAGTTCACGACTGAGGCCGCCGAAGGCGTCGCGCATGGTCCGCTGCAGTTCATTGCCGTGGGTACGCCGCCCGGCGAGGACGGCTCGGCCGATCTGAAATATGTGCTGGCCGTCGCGAGTTCGATTGCCGAGCACATGAACGCGCCGCGTGTCGTCGCGATGAAGTCGACGGTGCCGGTCGGCACGCGCGACAAGGTGCAGGCGCACATCGAGGCGGGGCTGAAGGCGCGCGGCCGCGCCGAACTCGCGATCGACGTGGCCTCCAACCCGGAGTTCCTGAAGGAAGGCTCGGCGGTTTCCGATTGCATGAAACCCGACCGCATCATCATCGGCACAGGGAGTGCGGCGACCGAGGAAATGCTGCGCGAGCTGTATGCGCCGTTCAATCGCAATCACGAGAAGATCATCGTGATGGATCCACGCAGCGCCGAACTCACGAAATACGCGGCAAACTGCATGCTGGCCGCAAAAATTTCTCTGATGAACGAGATCGCCAACCTGGCCGACCGCATGGGCGCCGACATCGAGCTGATCCGCCAGGGCATCGGCAGCGATCCGCGCATTGGCTATCATTACATCTATGCCGGTCCGGGTTATGGGGGCTCCTGTTTTCCGAAGGATGTGCGCGCTCTGGCGCGCACCGGCGAGGAAGCCGGTTACGACATGCGCCTTCTGAAGGCCGTTGAATGGCGCAATGACGAGCAGAAGAACGTCCTGCCCGAGAAGATACTGGCGCATTTCGGCGGTGACGTTTCGGGCCGCACCTTCGCGCTCTGGGGACTGTCTTTCAAACCGAACACGGACGACATGCGCGAAGCGCCGTCACGCGATGTGATGGAGGCGCTTTGGGCGGCTGGCGCGAAAATCCGCGCTTTCGATCCGAAGGCGATGGATGAGTGCCGGCGCATCTATGGCGAGCGTGCCGATCTTCATCTCGCTTCGTCCGAAAGCGACGCCCTGGAGGGGGCCGACGCGCTGATCGTCGTGACCGAGTGGAAATCCTTCCGCGCGCCAAATTTCGAGGAGCTGAAGGCGAAGCTTTCGGAGGCGGTGATCTTTGACGGCCGCAATATCTACGATCCGGATCAGGTTGCCCGCCACGGCATCGCCTATTACGGCATCGGCCGTGGCCTGCCGACGCCGGTCGCTGCAGGCCGGGAAAGCACCAGGCGCAAGAGAGCGCTTGAAGACCCGCCAGGCGGCCAAAGGGTTGCGTCCGCTGGCGCTTTGTCTTAGCCAACGGCTAGGTTTTCCAAGCTCGAACAGCGAAAAGTCCTGTCCCGCATGACCCTCGTCGATACCCGCAAATCCGATCCGAAACGGCTTGTCTCCGGCACCACAGGCGACTGGGAGATCATCGTCGGCCTCGAGGTGCACGCGCAGGTGACGTCCGAGGCAAAACTGTTCTCCGGCGCGTCGACATCGTTTGGTGCGGCGCCTAACGAAAACGTATCGCTGGTCGACGCGGCGATGCCCGGCATGCTGCCGGTCATCAACGAGGAATGCGTGCGCCAGGCGATCCGCACCGGACTCGGGCTGAAGGCGCAGATCAACCACAAGAGCGTCTTTGACCGGAAGAACTATTTTTATCCCGACCTGCCGCAAGGGTATCAGATATCGCAGTACAAGCAGCCGATCGTCGGCGAGGGGACGGTGACCGTTTCTGTCGGCCCCGACCGGCAGGGCAATTTCGAGGACATCGAGGTCGGCATCGAGCGGCTGCATCTGGAGCAGGATGCCGGCAAGTCGCTGCACGACCAGCATCCGACCATGTCCTACGTGGACCTGAACCGTTCGGGCGTGGCGCTGATGGAAATCGTGTCGAAGCCCGACATGCGCTCGGCGGACGAGGCAAAGGCCTATCTCACAAAGCTGCGGACCATCGTGCGCTATCTCGGCACCTGCGACGGCAACATGGACGAAGGGTCCATGCGTGCCGACGTGAACGTTTCGGTGCGCAAGCCCGGCGGCGAATTCGGCACGCGTTGCGAGATCAAGAACGTCAACTCGATCCGCTTTGTCGGCCAGGCGATCGAGTACGAGGCGCGCCGCCAGATCGCCATCCTGGAAGACGGCGGCAAGATCGATCAGGAGACGCGGCTGTTCGATCCGAACAAGGGCGAGACGCGCTCGATGCGCTCCAAGGAAGAGGCGCACGACTACCGCTACTTCCCCGACCCGGACCTTCTGCCGCTCGAATTCGACCAGGCCTATGTCGATGCGCTGGCCGTCGGGCTGCCGGAACTGCCTGACAGCAAGAAGGCGCGGCTCGTCGAAAAACTCGGCCTGTCGGCCTATGACGCGTCGGTGCTCGTCTCCGAGAAGGCGATTGCGGATTATTTCGAGGCGGTGGCTAGCGGCCGCGACGGCAAGACGGCCGCGAACTGGGTGATCAACGATCTGCTCGGCGCCTTGAACAAAGCCGGAAAAGATATTGAAAACGCTCCTGTTTCGCCGGATCAGCTTGGCGCAGTCATCGACCTCATCAAGGAAGGCACGATCTCCGGCAAGATCGCCAAGGATCTGTTTGAGATCGTCTGGAACAAGGGTGGCGATCCGCGGCAGCTTGTCGAAGAGCGCGGCCTGAAGCAGGTCACCGACACCGGAGCGATCGAGAAGGCAGTGGATGAGATCATCGCGGCTAACCCCGACAAGGTCGCGCAGGCCAAAGCGAAGCCGACGCTTGCCGGCTGGTTCGTCGGTCAGGTGATGAAATCGACCGGCGGCAAGGCCAACCCGCAGTCCGTCAACGATCTGGTGAAGAAGAAGCTCGGCATCGAGTGATGTTCATTCGCACCGCAGGCGAGCGCGACCTGCCGGCGATCCGGGCGCTGCTGGTCGAAACCTGGCACGCCACCTACGACCAGATCTACGGCGCCGCACGCGTCACCGAGGTGACCGACGAATGGCACTCTCTGGAGTCTCTTCAGCGGCGCATCGAGCGGCCCTACAGTGAATTCATCGTAGCGGATGACGGCCAGACGATCGGCGGCATGGCGTATGCCGAAAGCGATACGGACGGCAAACTCGTCTGGCTGAGGCAGCTCTATGTGCTGCCCGCAATGCAGGGCAAGGGCGTCGGCGGTCTGCTGATGGACGAGATCCTCGACGCCTTTCCGGACGCGGAAACCGTGCGGCTCGACGTCAACGAGAAGAACACCCGCGCCATCGATTTCTATCAAGGCTATGGTTTCATCCAGACCGGCAGCGAGATCGACCTCGACGGCAGGACGCAGAACCTCTTCTTCGAGCGAAAGCTGGGCGAACAGTAACGCGACTATTCGACCGCGATTTCCTTGCCCTCGGGGTCGTAGACCACACCGACCGCGCAGTCCTGGATGGTGGTCTTGTCCTGGTGCTCGCAACGCACTTTGCCGGCGGCGATCGCAGCCTCCTTCGAAGGCCAGCCGCACGTGAATTCTGACCAGTGGATGCCTTCCTTGTGCAGGATGCCGACACCGGCGCTCCAGCCGCCAGGGAAACACCAGGCGACGCGCGCGCAATCCTCCGGCAGCGCGCCGGACTCCGCGCACTTGGCGCGGGCGCAGCTCAGCGCCTTTTCCGGCGATCCGCCGACGCATACGCCCATGCCTTGCTCGGCCGCATAAGCGAACGCGATGCCGTTGCGATTATCCTGCGCTGCGGCAGGCGGGATGGCGACAAGGGCGAGCAGCAGGCAGGACAGAATTCGCCGGACCATCGGAATATCCCCGTGATTGAAAATAAGGATCAGTGCTTGAGATCGGAACCGTCCGATGCGACCGGTGGCGAAAGCTCGCGGATCAGTAGTTCGAGCGCGCGCTGATCGCTTGTGCCCGTTTTGTCGAAAATTGCCGCGAGCTGCGATTTCACCGTGCCGTCCGATACGCCGCTGGAGGCTGCGATTTCCCTGCGGCCAAGGCCAGCAGCAACGTGACTGGCGACACGCTTTTCCGCGGCAGTGAGACCGAACAGAGCGGCGATCGCTTCCAGCGCCGGCGTTGGCGCAGCACCTGCTGCGGCGATGAAGATCGCGGCTGCGGCGCCGTGCGAGAAGCGCGCTGACGCGTCGCGGCGCGCCAGCGGCATGACATGGGCGACGGCGGGTGCGGTGGCGAGCGCCAGCGGCACGCCGATGCCGGCAGGGCCGAGCGCGAACTCGTCTCGCATTCCAAGCTCGACCGCACGCGTTACGGCTGCTGCTGCGGGCGGGTAGGCGAAATGAAGTTGTCCACGGCTGGAAAAGACGGCGGCCTGTTCGGCAAGCAGCGCCTCGCCGGCACTGTTTGCAAACAGCACGTTCATCTCGCTGGACACGATGAGCACCGGATGCGCCAGCGCCTCGACAATCGAGCGGAAGATCTGCGCTTGCTGGCGCTCCTGCTCGAACATGTCGGAGATGGTCACGGCGCGCCGCACATGCGGCGCAAGAAGCCCTACTGTCTCGATGTCGCTCGGCGTTATCTGCGGCCGCTGCTTGTCGGTGATGATCATCATCGTGCCGACCCGTGTCGGCCGTTTCATCAACGCCACCCAGAAGAAATCGTCGAGCTGGTTGGGAACGACCCATTCCTTGGCGATGCGGCTTTCCAGCCACGTCGGCCGCATGCCTGGTCCCTGCATCTCGTAAATCCTGTCGACGGTGATCGGCACGTCGAGCTCCATCTGCGGCACCGCCGCATAGAAGGGGACCTCCGTCGCGTAGTCTGCCATCAGCGGCGCGAGCACGGCCTCGTCGCCATAGGAAACCATGAAGCGGGCGTTGCGGCAGGCAGTGTCTATGACAGCAAGCAATCCAAACTGCCCGTCGGCGACGCGGCAGAGGGTCTGCAGCGTGTCACGCCAGCGCGTCTGGTCGGCGATGCAGTCGTAGACGCTCTCGACGATCTGGGGCAGCACGATTTTCTCAGCGACGTTCGGCATGGGGCCTGTCAGGTTTCCTCTCCCTCCGGCCCCTCAACCGGATTGCGTTTCAACGTAACGTCACGGAACACGACGCACAATGAACGGTCGGTGCTTTTGCCTTGCACTTGGTTACCGCGATGATGGCGGTTTGACTGCCGGGCAGCCGTAGCGACGCGAAGCCCGGCCGGCGCGCGAGACGCGACCGGAGGCCACATAAATAGGGCATAGGCCGCACGATACGCGGCTTCATTGGGTTGCCTGGGCATGCGTGTCCTTCGTGACGGACTTGGGAAACGCTTAACACCGAGATTATTCGGTGGTGTGTAACACTATCATGCCGCCGCGTAAGCCTGAAACCCCGCCTCTTGCCAGCCTTCGCCGCGAACTCTAAGGCATAGGGAACGAAGGATTCTGCGGATGAAGCCCTTTTTTCTCCAGTTTTTCACCTGGTGGAACGGCCAGAACCTCAACACGCGTTTCCACACCTGGCGCAAGGGCGCCGAGGTCGGCAGGGACGAGTTCGGCAACGTCTATTATCAGGGAGGTACCGATTCGGAGGGCCGGACCCGTCGCTGGGTGATCTACTCCGGCGTATCCGACGCTTCGCAGATCCCTCCGGGGTGGCATGGCTGGATGCACCACCGCACTGACACGCCGCCGGCCAAGGAAACTTATACGCCGTTCGAATGGCAAAAACCGCACCAGCCGAACCTGACCGGCACGGGCAGGGCGTATCGCCCGAAAGGCTCTGTGCTCTCGCATGACAAGCGTCCGCGCGTGACCGGTGATTACGACGCCTGGACGCCGGGCAGTTGAGTTGCGGGCGGTCTTTTCTCGCCACATTTGACGCGTAACGCACGAAGCGAGTGAGGCGGCGCCGCGTATTGGCGTGCGGTGAAACCGGGCAGACTGGACCAGATGAAATCAGCGATGCTTTTGGCAAGGGCAGGGCTCGCCGCGGCGCTTCTTGCATTCGTCTCGCCGGCATCGGCGGAGCGCAT
>DATJTE010000079.1:0-38925 GCA_035503715.1 Rhizobiaceae bacterium
GAGGTCGGCCAGCCGTACCTTCACGGCGCGTTGCGCCTCCTGAAATTCCGGCCGCTCCCACATCTCCACGATTTCAAGGGTGCGCTCGACACGCTTCTCCTCGCGCGCGGCCAGATACTGGAATACCGTGAACAACGATCCCAGGATCAGGAGCACGCGCAGGCCGAAGCCTGCCCACGCATTGGCGGAGACGCGCCAGTCGCCACCAACGAACAGGTTCTCCGACCACTCGGAGCCGCCCGGCGTCGGGTTCGTTCCTTCGGGCTGATGCTCGTCGTTCTTGTTGCCTTTATCCTTAGGCTCCGGCAGGCGCTCCTTGCGCAGCGCCATGTCGCGAACCACCGTCGAAGGAACGTCGTGCGGCATGCCGCCCTTGATCTCCCCGGTCATCCGCAGGCATCCAGATCGATGACGGCCGAAGGATCGAGCACCAGGCCCGGTTCTTCAAGCTTCGTCTTCAGGCAGTCGAGCTGGGCGCGCGTCAGCATGAAGCGCGTCTCGGGCTCCGGCCCGTTGAGGTCCGGTCCCGGAATGGCCTCGATCACGCCGCGCGACTGGCACTCGCTGAGGTCGACGATCACCGCCTGCTGATCCTGCGCGGCCAGCTCCTGGTATTTTTCGAGGAAGCAGCCGGCGAGGTCGGAGTTGATGACGACCTCCTCCGCGCAGATGCCGCAGCCGGTTTCGGCGGTAGCGCTGGAGACAGCGAAAAGCACTACCGTCAGGGTCGCTACCGCCACGGAAAATTTGTTACGCATGTTCGACAAGACCTTCATGGGAAGACCTCAGCGAGTCCTTTCATACTCTTTTTGCCGCTTCGCAAGCGGGGAATGGTTCAGTACTTAACGGGATGCCGCTCAATTCGTGAGCGGCACGGTCTCCATCGGGAAGATCATCACCGCGCCCTTCGGGGCCGCGCCCTTGTCCGAAAGCTTCATCGCCGAGCGGGTTTCCGGCGCCATGCCGATGTCGCGCAGCATGTCGGCGAAACCGGCCGGCCCGGTGCCGCGCGTCGCCGCCGGCACGCCGCCTTGCGCGAGGAAGCTCAAATCCTCGATCTCCGACAGAGGCGGGGCCTCGGTGAAGACCGCGATCATCCGCTCCATGCCGAAGCTCGAATCGGTGAAGGCGAGCAGGCCTTCCTCGACGCCGGCGTCGGCGACCAGCCGCTGCGCATCGATATGGGTGATCGAATAGTCCGACCCGACATAGAGGATGTTGATGTCGAAGATCTTCTTCGTCAGGTTCTTCGCGAAGATATGCACCTCGTCGCCCGGATTGACGCGCGGCACGACGGCTTCCTGCAATGGCTCCATCGTGTCGGAGTCGTGCCGCTTGATGCGGAACTCCAGCGATACCTCGACCTCCTGCGCGTCCTTCGGGCCAATCTTGAGCTGTGATTTGCCAGTTTCCCGGAAGGAACCGGAGGCAAGCCGCGACAGGCTCGTCGCACGGTATATCTTTGCGAGGTTGTCGGTTGTGCCATCCTTCAGCTTCTGCGGATCGGCCATCGAAACCAGCGGCGGCTTGCTGCCATCCTGCAGGCTGACGTCGCCCGAGGCAGGCAGGAACCACAGCGCCGGCGTATCGCCGGCATCGGCCGAAGCGCCTGCAACCGCGTTCTCGCGCAGCACTGCAAGGCGGATGTCGGCCTGCTGTCCCGCATCGACGAACTGGACGTTGAACGGCTTGTCCTTGGCTGCCGCGATATCGTCCAGCAACTGGTTCACGGCGGCGACCTCCGTCTTGAGATCATCGCTTGCCGGCGGCCGCGCGACGACTAGCTTGTAGTCGAACACAAGCTCAGCCAGCCGCGCATAGGCTTGCGGCGGGATGTCGGCGAGCTTCAAGGCCGGCTTGCCCTCGAACTCGACCGGCGTGATCGTGCTCTGCAGATTCTTCGCCGACGCGATCTCGACATAGCCGAGCGCCTCCGAGAGTTCCGACGTCGGGCCGGGCAGGATCGCCAGCTTGGTGCCGGGCGACAGACGATGCAGCAGGCCGGCCGCGATGGTTGCCTTGCTGTCCTTCACCTCGATCTGCCACTGCATGATCGTGTCGAGTTTTTCCGAGCCGAAGACGCGTGCATCGAGCGTGCCTTCGAACAGCGGCGTCGGCCGCACGCGCGCATCGGCGGCGTATTGCTGCAGCACGGCGTGACCGAGCTGGCGGTAGGTGACGTTCGGGTTCTCCGCGAGCTTGGAGAAGATCGTGTAGGTGAAGAGGCCGAAACGCTCCGCGTTCGGGTCGCCCTTCGGCAGCGGCATTTCCGGCGTGGTTTCGACCGTCTGCGCGGCGTAGAAAGCGACGATGTCGCCCTTGGTGATGCCTTCGGCCGTCGTCGGCGCGTCGGCGACGGAGAAGGCCGCGGCGCGCGTATTCTCGTCCTCACCCACGCCGCGAGAGGCGGCGGCGCCAGCAGCGGCGGCGGCCATTTCGGTGTCGGGGATGCCCAGCCAGTCGGACGGTACCTTTCGCTCCTGTTCGAGCGCCTCGTCCATCGGCGCAGCGCGCGTCGCGGTGCCGGAGTGGCAGCAGTCGAAGATGATCCAGACGAATGCACCCTTGGCGCGGATCGCATCGAGCGCCTGGCCGATCTGGTTGTCCATCAGCGCGTTCGGCACGCCCTTGGTGCGGTCCTCCCACTTGCCGGTGTCGGCCGGCAGGAAGATTTCGTCCAAGCCGTCGGTTTCGTCGCCTTCGGTTACCTGCGGCTGGTTGGCGCCGTGGCCGGACATATGGAGGTAGACGAAGTCGTTGCGCTCAGCCTTGCTGGCGATGCCGGCAAGCGCGGCAAGAATGGCTTCATGCGTGGGCGAGCCGGCCGCGCCTTCGAGATTGTCGGCGAGCACGGTGACGTTCTCGGGCAGGAATTTCACCGGTGCGTTGCCAAGGAGGTAATCGCGCACCAGCACGGCATCATGGTTCGGGCCGATCAGCGACGCCTTGGGCGGCAGGTTCGGATAGGCGGTCACCGCCACGAGCAAGGCAAAATAGGTGCGCGGTTCCTGCGCCCGCAGCGTTGCGAAAGGCGCCATGCCAGCGGCCGTCAGAGCGGTTGCACCCAGCAACACGCTTCTGCGCGTCAGTTTGATCATCTCAAAGTCTCCCAAGCCCGTGGCCTTGCAAGGCGCGCGGAAAATCCACGAGGAATTTGTCCGTATTTTGAATGTTATCGCCGGATCGCGACCGTCCTGCAACCTCGCTTGAATGCCGGATGAACAAGGCATCGAGAGCCGAACGCGGCCATGGGTTTGCGCGGCCCGTTCCGCCGCCGGGATCGCCGTCGTCTCGCGCTAAACCGGCCGGCCGGCGCGCCAGCGCTTCTGCCCGGAAAACGCGATTGTGAATCCTTTGCCACAATCTGGCAGGATTCCGCCGCGTGGCAAAGCTGTCCGCGAAATCCTATTTTGAGGCGGAATGACAAAGGTTGGCGACCGTGCGAAGGTCGCCGCGGAATCAGGTTGAAGCCATGATGGTTCGTGAAGCGCTGACCAAAAACCAGTTGCGGGTCCTCGAAAAACTCGAGGACGCGACCGGGCCGCTCAGCGCCTACACGCTGCTCGACCAGTTGCGCGAAAGCGGTTTCCGCGCCCCGCTGCAGGTCTACCGCGCACTCGATACGCTGATCAAAAGCGGCTACGCCCACCGGCTGGAGAGCCTGAACGCTTTCGTCGCCTGCTCGAAGGCGCATGATCACGGCCATGACCATCCGAACAGCATGACCGCGTTCGCCATCTGCGACCGTTGCGGCCAGGTGGCCGAATTCTCCGACGTCGATCTTGGCGAGCGGCTCGACCACTGGGTGGAGACCACCGGTTTCAAGCCGACCAAGGCCGTCATCGAGTTCCGCGGCCTCTGCGCGGCGTGCTCGGCAGCAAGCCAGTAGTTTCTCGCCGCCCCAAAAGAAAGAAACGGCCGTTCATTTAATTAGTGCGTAAGGCAGGCCGGGCGAGGTCGCTAATGCGCCTCGTCCCAGTTGTCGGCGGCGCGCGCATCGACCTGCAGCGGCACGTTGAGCGACACCGCCGGCATCGGCGCGTCTTCCATCGTCTTCTGGATGACCAGGATGGCGGCCCCGACGTCCTCTTCGGAGGCTTCGAAGATCAGCTCGTCGTGCACCTGCAAGAGCATCCGGACATGCGGCAGCTTGGCGTCGGCGAGAGCGCCGTCCATCTTGATCATGGCGCGGCGGATAATGTCGGCGGCCGACCCCTGCAGACGCGCATTGGTCGAAGCGCGCTCGTTGAAGGCGCGGATCGAGGCGTTCGGCGAACGGATTTCCGGATAGTGCACGCGGCGACCGAAAATCGTCTCGACATAGCCGTTCTGGCGGGCAAATTCCTTGGTCGCCTCGATGTAGTCGCGGATGCCCGGGAAGCGCTCAAAGTACTTCTTGATGTAATCCGACGCTTCCTCGCGCGGGATCGATAGCTGGTTGGCGAGACCGAAAGCCGAGATGCCGTAGATGATGCCGAAATTGATCGCCTTGGCGCGGTTGCGCACCTCGCGCGGCATGCCCTCCACCGGCGTGTTGAACATTTCCGACGCGGTGGCCGCATGGATGTCCGCGCCGTCGGCGAACGCTTGCCGCAGCGAGGGGATGTCGGCGACATGCGCAAGGATGCGTAGCTCGATCTGCGAATAGTCGGCCGAGATCAACTTGTTGCCCTTGTCGGCGATGAAGGCCGTGCGGATCTTGCGACCCTCCGAGGTGCGGATCGGGATGTTCTGCAGATTCGGTTCGGACGAGGAGAGCCGGCCCGTCGTCGTCGCAGCCAGCGCATAGGACGTGTGGACGCGCTTCGTGTCGGGATTGATGTATTCGGGGATCGCGTCGGTATAGGTTGATTTCAGCTTGGTGAGCTGGCGCCAGTCGACGATCTTGCGCGGCAGTTCATGGCCTTCAGCGGCAAGCTCTTCGAGAACCTGCGCCGTCGTCGACCACTGGCCGGACTTGGTCCTCGATCCGCCCGGCAAACCCATCTTGCCGAACAGTATGTCGCCGAGCTGTTTCGGCGAGCCGATGGTGAATTTCTCGCCGGCGAGCTGATAGACCTCGTCTTCCAGCGCGGCGGCGCGCTGCGCGAACTCTCCGGAGAGGCGCGACAGCATCTGCCGGTCCACCGCGATGCCGCGCTCTTCCATGCGTGACAGCGTCGGCACCAGCGGCCGCTCCAGCCGCTCATAGACCGACACGACACTCTTGGTGACGAGCTGCGGCTTCAGCACCTGCCAGAGCCGCAATGCTAGGTCGGCGCCCTCGGTCGAATAGACCGTCGCGCGCTCGATTTCGACAAAGTCGAAAGTGACGAGTTTTTTGCCGGAGCCGACCAGATCCTTGAACGGGATCACGGCATGGTCGAGCCACTTCTCGGCCAACGAGGGCAGATCATGTCCCGCTTCCGTGCCGCCGTTCAGCGCGTAGGACATCAGCATCACGTCGTCATAGGACGCGATCGGCATGCCGAGCCTGTGCATCGTCAGCCAGTCGAACTTGGTGTTGTGGCCGATCTTGATAACCGAAGGATCGGCGAGCAGCGGCGCAAGTGCGGCGCGCGCCTGGCCGAACGGTATCTGCTCGGGCTGCATGCCGCCGCCGAGCAGATCGCTATCCGCCGCGCGATGCGCCAGCGGCACATAGGCCGCACGGCCCGGCCGCGTCGCCAGCGCGAAGCCGACGAGCTCGGCGCGCATCGGATCGATCGACGTCGTCTCGACTCGGAAGGCGACCTGGCCAGTTGCTTTTGCCTCGGCGATCCAGGCTTCGAGCGTCGCGAGGTCGCGGATGCACTCATAGGCCTTGTGGTCGATTTTGCCTGTCGGCGCCTGTTCGATGCGTGTCTTCACGAAGGCAGCCGGCGTCGAGACGAAATTGCCGGCGACCGTCGGTGAGACCTCAGCCACGGGCTCCGCGGTTGCAGCCTTGTCGCCCCGCGTCTCCGCGGCCTTCGGAAAGCCCATGTCGGGGCCATGGACGTCGGTCGTGTCGGCTTTGATCTCGACCGCGTCGACGGCGCTTGCGTCCGCGCCGGTGGCTTCCGCGACACGCCGCGTCAGCGTGGTGAATTCCATGCCTTTCAGGAAAGCGATAAGCTTCGGCCCGTCGGGATTTTGCAGGACGAGATCGTCGAGGCCTTCGCCATCGGCGACCTGCACGTCGTTCTTCAGCGTGACGAGGTCGCGCGAAATGCGCGCCTTGTCGGCGTTTTCGATAATAGTCTCGCGCCGCTTCTCCTGCTTGATCTCGGAAGCGCGCGCCAGCAGCGTATCGAGATCGCCGAAGGTCTCGAGAAGCTGCGCCGCCGTCTTCGGTCCGATGCCGGGAATGCCCGGCACGTTGTCGACGGAGTCGCCGACCAGCGCCTGCAGGTCGATCATCTTTTCCGGCGGCACGCCCCACTTTTCGACGACCTCGGGAACGCCGATCTGCTTGTCCTTCATCGGGTCGTACATAGCGACCGACGGGCCGACGAGCTGCATCAGATCCTTGTCGGAGGAAACGATCGTCGTGTCGCCGCCGGCTTCGCGGGCGAGCCGCGCATAGGTGGCGATCAGGTCGTCGGCTTCGAACCCCTCCATTTCGATGCAGGGCAGGCTGAAGGCGCGGGTGGCCTGGCGGATCAGCGCGAACTGTGGGATCAGATCGTCCGGCGGTGCGGTGCGATTCGCCTTGTATTCCCCGTAGAGCTCGTTGCGGAACGTCTTCGACGAATAGTCGAAAATGACGGCGAAATGCGTCGGCGCGATGCCGAGCGCGGTGCTCTTGGCGTCCAGCATCAGCTTCCACACCATGTTGCAGAAGCCGAGCACGGCATTGGTCGGCAGGCCGTCGGATTTGCGGTTCAGCGGCGGCAGCGCATGATAGGCGCGGAAGATGTAGCCGGAGCCGTCAACGAGGAAGAGATGATCGCCTTTTTTCATGGGCCGAAGGCCTAGCGCGGACGCAAAACCAAGTCCAACCGAAAGCGCTGCGCCAAACGGATTGCCGACCTCTCCTGACAAACCGGTCAGCCGTCCAGACTCTCACGGGTTTGTTACATTCTTGTAATTTTCGTGCCCTTGAATCTCCATATTCAACGACCACATTTCGAGGCATCGGCGTTATTTGCCGAAGTCCGGAGTATGGCCCGTCCCCCGCCTAGACCGGACCCTGCGGCAGCCTCATCCCCCTCTCCGGGCTGCCGCAACCTTTAGAGTAGCGCCGCCGTGGCTTCCCCCTCCAGCCACGGCGGCTTTTTCTTTGCAGGCCGTTCAAAGGAGGCCGATCTCCTGACCCAAGCAACCGCCAAACGCCGGGCGCTCCTCCTCGTCAACCAGAAGGCGCGGCGCGGGAACATGCCGCTCGACGAGATCGTGCAGCGCCTGGAAGCAGGCGGGCTTTCCGTCACCATCGAGCCGTTCTCGGCGCTGCCCGAACTGGCGCGCGATATCGTGCGGCTCAGAGAAATGGCCGACTGCATCATCATCGCCGGCGGCGACGGCACGGTCTCGGCCGGCGCCATGGCGGTGATGGAAAGTGGCCTGCCGCTGGGCATCCTGCCGCTCGGCACGGCGAACGACCTGGCGCGCACGCTTGGCTTGCCGGTCGACGTCATGGAGGCGGTGGACGTCATCGCCGGCGGTTATGAGCGCCGCATCGATCTCGGCTCCGTCAACGGCCATGCTTTCTTTAATGTCGCAAGCATTGGGCTGAGCACCCAGCTCGCCAACAGTCTCAGTCCCGAGATCAAGCGGCGCTGGGGCCGTCTGGGTTATGCGATCGCCGCGTCGAAGGTGCTGGCGCGGGCGCGGCCCTTCACCGCCTGGATCCGCGAGAAGGACAGCACGATCAAGGTGAAGACGTTTCAGATCGCCGTCGGCAATGGCCGGCACTATGGCGGCGGCAATGTCGTCGAGGCGAGTGCGGCCATCGATGACGGCCATCTCGATCTTTACAGCCTCGAGACCCAGAACGTCTGGAAGCTGGCGCTGATGCTGCGCTCCTTTCGCTCCGGCACGCACGGCGCCTGGGACGAGGTGCGCACCGCGCGTTGCGTTGAGTTCGATGTGCGCACCAAGCGGCCGCAGCCGGTCAACACCGACGGCGAGATCGTCACCTCGACGCCGGCCTCCTTCCGGGTGCATCCCGAAGCCATCGCCGTTTACGCGCCGCCCGGCACCGACGACACCTGACGCAACGAGGGCGTTTGGCCCAACAGGCCGAGGCTTTTCGAGAAGGCGAAGCATGATTAGGGTGCGCGCCAAATCGAAAGGCTTCCCCTTCATGACCAAGATCGCGCCCGTCCTCGACCGCCTCGACAAGAATCTCGACCAGAGCCTCGACCGGCTCTTCGACCTGATCCGGATCAGGTCGGTCTCGACCGACCCGGCTTATGCCGCCGATTGCCGCAAGGCCGCCGAATGGCTGGTCAAGGACCTGAAGACGATCGGCTTCGACGCCAGCGTGCGCGACACCGAAGGTCACCCCATGGTGGTCGCCCATCATGACGGCCCCGCCGGCGCGCCGCATATTCTCTTCTACGGCCATTACGACGTGCAGCCGGTCGATCCGATCGACCTGTGGGAAACCGGGCCGTTCGAGCCGGCGCTGAAGGACCTCGGTGGTGGCCGCAAGGTCATCACAGGCCGTGGCGCCTGCGATGACAAGGGACAATTGATGACCTTCGTCGAGGCGTGCCGCGCCTGGAAGGCCGAGCATGGCTCGCTCCCAGTCAAACTTACGCTGCTCTTCGAGGGCGAGGAGGAATCCGGCTCGAAGTCGCTGCTGCCCTTCCTCAAGGCGAATGCCGAGGAACTGAAGGCCGACTTCGCCATGGTCTGCGATTCCGACATGTGGGACACCAACACGCCTTCCATCACGGTCACCCTGCGCGGGCTGGTCGGCGAGGAAGTCACGGTCAAGGCCGCGGACCGCGACCTGCACTCTGGCGTCTTCGGCGGCGCCGCCGCCAACCCGATCCGTGTGCTGGCGAAGATCCTGGCCGACCTGCACGACGAGACCGGCCGCGTTACCGTTCGGGATTTCTATGACGGCGTCGAGGAAACGCCGAGCCAGATACTCTCCTCGTGGAAGACGCTCGGCATGACAGCCGAAGCATTTCTGGGCCAGGTCGGGCTGTCGGTTCCGAGCGGCGAGAAAGGGCGTATGCTGCTGGAGCTGACCTGGGCGCGGCCGACCGCCGAGTTCAACGGCATCACCGGCGGCTACACCGGCGACGGCTTCAAGACCGTCATTCCGTCAGAAGCGATGGCGAAGGTCTCCTTCCGTCTTGTGCACAAGCAGGATCCTACAAAAATCCGCGAAGCGTTCCGCGCCTTCGTGCAGGAACGTTTGCCGGCCGACTGCACCGTCGAGTTCACTCCTCACGGCGGCTCGCCGGCGATCCAGCTTTCTTATGACTCGCCGTTCTTCACCCAGACGCAGAGCGCGCTCACCGACGAGTGGGGCAAACCCGCCGTGTTCATCGGCAGCGGCGGCTCGATCCCGATCGTTGGCGATTTCCAGAAGCTGCTTGGCATGGAATCGCTGATGGTCGGCTTTGGCCTGACCGACGACCGCGTCCATTCACCCAATGAAAAGTATGATCTGCGCTCCTTCCACAAAGGCCAGCGCTCCTGGGTCCGCATTCTCGACGCGTTAACCGCCAAGGGCTAAGAGAAGGGGCATGACGATCCGCTTCCACAAGGGCGATCTGCCCGATCTGTCCCGATACACTGTCGACGCGATTGCGATCGACACGGAGACACTCGGGCTGAACCCGCATCGCGACCGGCTCTGCGTCGTGCAGCTTTCGCCCGGCGACGGCACGGCGGACGTCGTTCAGATCGCCGCCGGCCAGAAATCCGCGCCGAACCTGGCAAAACTGCTGGGCGACGCCGCGGTTACCAAGATCTTCCACTTCGCCCGCTTCGATCTGGCGATCCTCTACAATTCGCTGGGCGTCATGCCCGGGCCGGTGTTCTGCACCAAGATCGCCTCGCGGCTTACCCGCACCTATACCGACCGGCACGGGCTGAAGGATCTGACGGCCGAGCTGCTCGGCATCGTCATGAACAAGGTGCAGCAATCGTCGGACTGGGGCGCGGACACACTCTCCCAGGATCAGCTTGAATACGCCGCCTCCGACGTCCTGCATCTCCACAGACTGCGCGAGACGCTCGCCGCCCGTCTCGTGCGCGACGGCCGGGCAGATGTCGCGGACGCCTGCTTCAAATTCCTTCCGACACGGGCGAAGCTCGATCTGATGGGCTGGGGCGAAGAGGATATTTTCGCGCACAGTTAAGCAAGTCCGCGAAAAGTTGCCGCCGGTCCTCCGTCCGGATTACTGCGGGAGCGAAGCGGGCGGAACCGGGAGGCCCCGAACCACGTTTCTCCGCGCAGTTCGAGGGCAAGCCATGCCAAAATCCATTGATACGGCGCCGAAAGACGGCCGGATCGTCCGCGTGCAGTGGCGCGACCGTGACGGCGTCGAAAACACGTCACTCGCGCAATACCGCGCGACCGGCCCGGACGGCGGCCCGTTCGGCGCGGGTTGGTGGACCTACGTCGATTCCGACACGATGAAGCGCATCGACCCGCATTCCTGGGTCGGCGAAGAAGACGAGGACGAGGATCAATAATGGCGCGGCAGAACACGCTTTATCTCATCATCGGCGTATTGGCCGTGCTTGTCGTTTTGGCAGGCGTCTACGTCTATCAGCAGGAATCGAAGCCGGACGGCGTCGAGATCAAGGTCGACGAGAACGGCATTTCGATCGAGGGCAACTAGCTGCGAGCTAGTCGCTGGTGAGCACGCCGGCCTGTCCTGCCACCTCGAAGAACCGTTTGCGCCCGTCGACCGCCGAACGGTGACCGTCCAGCACCTTCAGGCACGTCTCATAGGCATCGCGATGCGTCGGCCCACGCTCGCCCGGCCAGTCGACACTGGCAAGCAGCTCGGCGGCCTCGCTGGCTGTAGCGACGGTGTGCTTGCCGCCATTGAGGCGGATTGAGACCGGCTGATCAAACAGATCGGACATGACGGAATAACAGATGTCCCGCAGCCCGGTTCCCTCGGCTGTGCATTGCAGGCGAATGCAGGTCGGTCGCCATATCGACTTTCGACGCGCTTTCTGATTCCATCCTCCGCGCAACGGAGGAGCTTTCCATGGAAGTCCAGGCGCTCATCATCTTTCTTATCATTGGCGCAGTTGCCGGTTGGCTGGCCGGGCTGATCGTCAAGGGTTACGGCTTCGGTCTGGTCGGCAACATCGTCGTCGGCATCGTCGGTGCGCTTATCGCGGGTTGGCTCCTGCCGATGATCGGCCTTGCATTCGGTGGCGGGGTCCTGGCGCAAATCATCCACGCCACCATCGGTGCGGTCATTCTGCTGGTGCTGCTGCGGCTCGTCCGCACCGGCGGCTGACGAAACCCCCGCTTATCAAAACAAATCCGCGCCTCGAGGAGGCGCGGATTGTGAGGGCCGACTGCCTGTACGTTACTACAGGATGAAGTCCGTCTTCGTAATTTCCGCGAGCATCACATCGACGATCCGGATGGCAAAATCCGCGCCGAGGCCGCCGACCGTGTTGACCTGGACGACGACATCGGGGCCGGCCACGTCGACGATCCGGAGCTGGCCCGTGTTGGTGAAGGCGCCCGTGCCGCGATAGACCAGCGCCGGGCCCTGCAAGGCCGAAACGTTGATCTTGTCGCCGCCGAAAAAGTCGAGGATCCGGTCCGGCGCGGCAACGGTCGATTCCGAAATGGCGTTGAAGCGGAAGACGTCGTTGCCGCCATTGCCGGTCGCCTCGTCCGCGCCGGCGCCGCCAACCCAGACGTCGTTGAACTCCGAGCCTTGGAAGTCGTCTTTCTTACCGCTGCCCGTCACGGTAACCTTCGTCTCCGCATTGGTGGCGTCGATCTCGAGGACCTTGGCTCCCGTGTACTTGCCCGTGAAATTCAAGGTGCCGCCATTGCCGAGGATGTTGATCGCCCACCAGTTCTCGCTGTTCGTCGGGACGAATTTCGAGAACGCGTTTATCTGAGTTACGCTGGCGTAGAAGTTAGGCTCGTCGGCCCACAATTCCTCGACACCGACGATTATCAGCGAGGTGTTGAACGTGTGGTTGTTGTGCCCCTCCATCACGATGCGGTCGATGCCGACGCCGCCGTCGATCCGGCCGCGCTGCTGGCTCCAATTGTTGATGTCGAAGCGGTCGTTGCCGGCCATGCCTCTCAGATTGTCGATGCCGCCGCTGAAACCTTGGAAGGTGTCAGCCAAAGCGGTGCCGGTGAAATTGTTCGCATTTCCATTGACGGTGAAAACAGCCATTTGATCCTCCTGGGAGATTTCAGCGACCTGATCTAGCAATGCGAGGAAGATCTCGACCAGCCAGTTCGGCTACCTAGATTTCGGGTTTTTCTACCTAATTTTGGGCGGCCGCCCGGCATCCTCACGCAGACAGGACGCGCAGCCGACCGACAAGCTTGCCGGCAAGGTGCATCGGCCAATGGGTCTCTGAACAGATGCCAAATGATACCAATCTTCAGCGATTTCGCATGATCCATGCCGGTTGCGTCGTATTGGGGAGTGTGAATATTTGCGGGCAGACCGGGGGAGAAGATGAGATGCGCGCCAAGGGATTTTTGGCCGCAAGTGCTCTAGTGCTTGCAAGCTGCGGGACCGCGCCGACTACCCGCCTTGAATATGCGGCTGACGCGACCGATGTCGTGATCAACATTCGCTGTCAGTTACGCGAGGCCTCGGAACGGGTCGCCTTCCTTCGTGAAGGATATGGCTGGAGCGCTCTGGCCGTGCTCAATCTGACGATGATCAACAATGCCAGCATCGGTGGCGGTCCCGAGCTGTCGACGCCGCTCGGTCGCAAGGTGCTGGGGCTCGGTGCCGGCGTCGGATATGGCGGCAGGGCGGCGAGCACCGTCAATTTCGGCTTTGCGCAAGACCTGTCCAATCCCGAGTCGATCCCGTGCGCCGAAGAGACAGGCGAGAAACACCGCCCCCGGCTCCAGGGCGATCTCAAGATCGTGGACTGGCTGCTGAGTTTCGAAAAGACGATGGCCGCGGCTCAAATCAGCACGCCCGCGATGTCGCACGAGATTTCGTTTTCCGTGACGCGCTCCGCTTCGGGAGATGTATCGCTGGTCGCCATTCCGATTGGCGGATCGCTGCTGGGCGTCGGAGGCGACATCGCCGGATCGTTGACCGATGAGCACACGCTCATACTTTCCTATACGCGTAATCCGCCGCCGCCGAAAGAAGAAGGTAAGGGTGGCGGTGGAGGCAAAGGTGGCGGCGGTGGCGGCTCTCATATCTCTCCGCCAAACGCCGATCGGCTCGAGGATTTGATCATCCTCGATCTGCTGCGCGACAAAAACAGGGTGCGGATCCCGCAATAGCGCTTCTTCAGGTCGCATGGATCACTGCGAACCAGCCGCGGTTGCGCTGCGCTCAGCGACTGCGGATCGGCCCCAGCCCTTCCGCCCGTCGTCGCGTCCCACCAGGAGAATTCCTCACGAAATCGTTCCGCCATGGAACCAAACGGGCCTACGCGCGTAAGACGTTGTAGTCGCGCCCAGACATCGGGAGACGTATGACGTACGACCAAACGTGGCCGGACAGGGCCTTCGCTTCCAATTTCCTGCTTACCGCACTGCTGGCCTTTCCCATCGCCTGCTTCAGCCTGACAGTGCTGACCGACGTCGCCTATGTGCGGACGCTCAACCTGCTATGGCTACATTTCTCGGAATGGCTGCTGCTGGCCGGGCTCGTGTTCGGCATACTCGCCGCGCTGGTTGCATTGATCGATTTCGCCATTCGCCGTGTGCGCCACGCCTGGCTCGCCGTGCTAGGGGGAATTGTGGTTCTGCTTCTGGCGGCGCTCAACAGCTTCATCCACACCGCGGATGGATGGACGGCGGTGATGCCCTACGGGCTGACCGTCTCGATCGTGACGGTCCTCGCCATGATCGTGACGGGATGGCTCGGCCGGCGCGGAGTCTACCATGCGTAGAATCGCATCTCCTGGAACCTTCGCGCTCGCAAGTTTCGGTCTGCTGATCGCCGGCTGCGGTGAGGCTGATGTGGATGTCAGCCAGCAATATGGTCCCGATCCAGTTCTGCCGGCGCCGGAACAGTCTTTGGTGCCTGATCTCAAAGTGGCCGAGGTCGTGGGGTGGCAGGACGGACAGGCTCCGACTGTCGCCGACGGCCTCGCGGTAACAGCCTATGCAAACGATCTGGCCAATCCCCGGACGGTGCATACACTGCCAAACGGCGACGTGCTCGTCGTTCAATCGAAAGCGCCGCCCGGCAAGCCGTTGAACCGCCCAAAAGATATAATTCGCGGCTTCATCATGGGAATGGCAGCGGGTGGTGGTGGCGGCGGCAAGCCGAAGGAAACCAACCTCATCACGCTGTTGCGCGACACCAACCGCGACGGGCAGGTCGACGAGCGCAGCGATATCCTCACGGGACTCACCTCGCCTTTCGGCGTCGCGTGGTATGAAGACACGCTCTATGTCGCGGCGGCGGACGCAATCCTTGCTTATCCCTATCAGCTCGGTCAGGCGAAAATCGACGCGCCGCCGACCGTGCTGACGCCGCTTCCGGGCGGGCCGATCAACCATCACTGGACGAAGGATCTGGCGCTCAGTCCGGATGGCCGTTTCCTGTACGCCTCCGTTGGCTCGAATTCGAATGCCGGCGAGCGTGGGCTCGAGGCCGAAAAGGGCCGCGCGGCCATCTGGAAGGTCGATCGCCAGACCGGTGCATCAAAGGTGTTTGCATCGGGGTTGCGCAATCCGAACGGGCTCAACTTTCATCCCGACAGCGGCGAGTTGTGGACCGTCGTCAACGAGCGTGACGAGCTCGGCCCAAATCTCGTGCCCGACTATATGACGTCGGTTCGCGAGGACGGGTTCTATGGCTGGCCGTGGAGCTATTTCGGTCAGCACGTGGACAAGCGCGTGCAGCCGCCGCGCCCGGATCTCGTCGAGAAAGCCATCTCTCCCGACTACGCGCTGACCAGCCACGTCGCAGCGCTTGGCTTGGCCTTCACCGACGATTCCGCCATGCCGGAGGCATACAGAAACGGCGCATTTGTCGGAAATCACGGCAGTTGGAACCGCACCGCCTTCAACGGCTACAAGGTCATCTATATACCCTTCACCGACGGACGGCCGTCCGGCGATCCGCAGGATGTCGTGACCGGTTTCCTGGACGGCGACCAGGCGCGCGGCAGGCCTGTTGGGCTTACAATCGACGGCACGGGCGCTCTGCTGATCGCCGACGATGCCGGCAATACGGTCTGGCGTGTCGCGACGGCCGACGGCTCGGTCACGCCGGAGCCGGTCCCGACGGACCGCGTGGCTGCCGAGGTCGGTGGTGAGGACGCGGGTGTGCCGAACGATACGGCCGCTCCCGCCGCCGGCGAGGAGACGCAGCCTGTGACAGACGGCGATACGCCCGAACCTTCGCCGACCGAGGTCGCGCCGGCGGTTGGGCCGGAAGACGGAACGCCAGCGCCTCAGCCCTGACACGAGCGGCAAATCTGGTGCGTGAGCGTGAAAGCCCGTTTCCGGGCCGGCTACGCTCACGAGCGTTCCGGGTGAAACATACGCATCAGCACATGCGAACGAAGGATGAGATGCTGGAAGAGCGCGCCCGATATGTGAAGAGCGATTGCGCCAAGCAGCAGGTTTTTCAGCAATTCATGCACGCCACCGGCGGCGTGAACACCGAGAAACCATGCGGTTGCGCCGGTGACCGGCAAGAGCAGCAGCAGGGCATAGATCGACCAGTGGACCACGTCCGCCAGCAGTTGCAGGAGCCGGGGTTCGTCAGCAGGTGGAGGAGGAACGCCGCGTGAAAAGCGCAGATAGAGACGAGCGAGAGCAAGAATAAAGACGGTTATGCCGGCCGCGATATGCAGGTAGGTGAGCGCGACCATGTCGCCTGGTTGCGGCTCGTTGCGCATATACGCGCGCCACGTCTCCTCGATCCCATCATGTGCCAGATACTGGAACGCTACCAAGACGACGACGCTCCAGTGGAGCGCCACCTGCATGGGTGAATAGCCGGTCACCTTGCTGTCGGTCGCCAATTGCCCTCGATCCTTGCGCCCATAACTCGCTCGCCACGATAAGCGTTCCGGCCGAAACGTTCTGGAGAGGTTCGTCCGCGCTTCTTTTTGGAACCTCGTCCGCCCTCCGCTATTATTGGCGATGGAGGCGAGCTTTTCCAGCATCCATCCACGGAGACGCTCATCAGCAGCGACAGGAAAACCAGGTCTCGTCAAAGCGACGCGGCGCCAACGGCACGCGCCGCGGCGCATCGCGTCGTCTTTTCGGTATCACTTTCCCCGCTGCTCGCCTCATGCAGCGGAATCCAGTCGGCGCTCGACCCTGCCGGCGAGGAAGCAAGCCAGGTCGCGACGCTTTTCTGGGTCATGGCGTGTACGGGCCTCGCCATCTGGGCCTCGGTCATCCTTCTGTCCCTCTACGCCGCGCGCTGGAAACGCGGAACGCTCTCGGAGCAGTCCGTATCGCGTCTCATTCCATGGGCCGGCGTAGCGTTCCCTGTCGTCGTCCTCACCGCGCTTCTCTCTTACGCTCTGTGGCTGATGCCGTCGTTGCGTCCCTTCGCGGGAGGCCAAGGCGCGGGACTGCACATCGCAGTCGAGGGCAATCAGTTCTGGTGGCGGGTGATCTACCGCAATCCCGACGGGACAAGTGTGGCCTCGGCGAACGAGGTGAGGCTTCCTGTCGGCGAGCGGGTCGAGTTTTCGCTGACCAGCGCCGACATGATCCACTCATTCTGGATACCAGTGCTCGGCGGCAAGATGGACCTGATCCCAGGCCGGACCAACCGCCTGTCGCTGCTGGCGACGAAGGCCGGCACCTATCGCGGCCAGTGCGCCGAGTTTTGCGGCGCCTCGCATGCGCTGATGGCGTTTCCGGTCGTCGTCATGGAGCCAGGCGACTTCAACACCTGGCTGTCTGAACGCGGCGTCCCTTCGGCGGGTATCGCGGGCGGCAGCCGGGGTGAGGAGCTTTTCACGCGCGCAGGCTGTGGTGCATGCCATCGAATCGACGGCACCGATGCGTCGGGAGCAAAGGGGCCTGACCTCTCGCATATCGGCTCGCGGCTCACCATCGCCGCCGGATTGCTCGAGAACGATGTCGAGACCATCGCCCGGTTCATCTCTCATCCCGGTTCGGTGAAGCCGGGAAGTCAAATGCCTGCCTATCTCGACATGCAGGCCGATGAGCTTGTCGAGATCGCGACCTGGCTGAAGGGGCTGCGATGACCGATACAGCAGCGCGTGAACGGGACAAGGCCGCCGAAGAGGAGCAACTGCGCGCGGTCTGGGCCAATCCGAAAGGCTGGCGCTACTGGACGACGGTCAACAACACGCAGATCGGTCTCTGGTACGGATCGGCCGCTTTCGCCTTCATGCTTTTCGCAGGGCTGCTGGCGCTTCTCGTTCGCGCGCAGCTCGCCGTGCCTGACAACGATCTCATCTCGGCCGAGCTCTACAATCAGGCCTATACGCTGCACGGCACCGTGATGATGTTCCTGTTCGCCGTGCCGATCTTCGAAGCGGTGGCGATCTTCCTCCTGCCGCCCATGCTCGGCGCGCGCGAAATGCCGTTCCCGCGCCTCGGCGCCTTCGGCTTCTGGAGTTTCCTTCTCGGCGGCGTGTTCGTCTGCGGTTCGATCTTCTTCGGCGCCGCGCCCAATTCCGGCTGGTTCATGTATCCACCGCTTGCGACGAGCGAACAGGCCGGCATCGGCGCCGACATCTGGCTGCTGGGATTGTCCTTCATCGAGGTCGCGTCGATCGCGGCGGCGGTCGAGCTGATCGTCGGCATCATGAAGTGTCGCGCGCCGGGCATGCGCGTCAATTTGATGCCACTGTTCGCCTGGTATCTGCTGATCGTCGCCGGGATGATCCTGTTTGCCTTCCCGCCTCTGATCGCCGGCGACCTGCTGTTCGAGATGCAGCGGATGTTCGACTGGCCGTTCTTCGATCCGGCACGCGGCGGCGATCCGCTTCTGTGGCAGCATCTGTTCTGGATCTTCGGCCACCCCGAAGTCTACATCATCTTCCTGCCGGCGATCGCGCTGCTGGCCATGATCATCCCGACATTCGCGCAGCGGCCGATCGTCGGATACTCGTGGATCGTGCTCGCGGCGGTCGGCACCGGCTTCCTGTCATTCGGGCTCTGGGTCCATCATATGTTCGCGACGGGTCTGCCGCAGATTTCGCTCGCCTTCTTCTCGGCGGCGTCCGAAGCGGTCGCCATTCCGACGGCGGTGCAGATCTTCGTCTTCATCGCCACCATGCTTGCCGGGCGCGTGATCTTCTCGACGCCGATGCTGTTCGCCATGGGCGGCATCGCCATCTTTGTCATGGGCGGCCTGACCGGTGTCATGGTGGCGCTGGCGCCGTTCGACTGGCAGGCGCACGACACCTATTTCATCGTCGCGCATCTGCACTACGTGCTGATCGGCGGCATGCTCTTTCCCGTCTTCGCCGGGCTCTATTATTACTATCCCCTGATCGACGGCAGACACATGTCGGACCGGGTAGGGCGTCTCGCCTTCTGGCTGATGTTCACCGGTTTCAACATCACGTTTTTTCCGATGCACATCGCCGGCCTGCGCGGCATGCCGCGCCGCGTCTACACATATCCCGCCGACATCGGCTGGGATTGGCTCAACCTCATCTCCACCATGGGCGCGGTCGTGCTCGGCATCGGCATGTTCGCGGTCGTGGTCGATGTCACCTTGCATCGACGCAGCAAACCGCGCGGCGAGCAGAATCCCTGGAACGCAGGCACGCTGGAATGGATCAACGAGCCCGAGGAGAACTGGGGCGTGCGCTCGATCCCGCGCATCGAAAGCCGTTATCCGCTGTGGGACCAGAAGGATCTGGCGGAGCAGGTGCGCGCCGGCGACTGGTATCTTGCCGATGCATGGGAAGGGCGACGCGAAACTCTGGTGACCTCGGTGCTCGACGCGGAGCCGGAGCAGGTTCTGCGCGTCGGCGGCACCTCCTATGTGACGATCGTCAGCGCCGCCACGCTCGGCACAGTCTTCGTCGCGCTCACCTTCAAATGGTGGATCGTGTCGCTGGTTGCCTGCATCGCCTTCCTCGCGGCGGTCCTCTACTGGCTTTGGACCGGCACCGGCGAGATTCCAGAGAAGCAAGAGAGGGATATCGGCCACGGCATCAGCCTGCCGCTCTACGCGTCAGGCGTGAAGTCCACCGGATGGTGGGCGATGTTCATCACGATGACCGGCGATGGCACCGCGTTCGCCAGCCTCGTCTTCGGTTACTTTTTCTTCTGGACCATCCATGCGGACTTCACGGGTGGGCTGGCGGGCCCGGGTTCGTTCTGGCCGCTCACCGCGCTTGCCCTTTTTATCGCCGCGTGGGCGGTGACGGTCGGCGCCCGCGAGATGAACCGTATCGGCCTGATGTGGGCCGCGCGGCTGCTTCTCCTCGTCGGTGCCGTACTTTCGGCGGCGGCTTGCGCGGCGGCATTAGCCGGTCCGTGGGACATGGATCCGACGGCACATGTTTATCCCGCGATCGTGTGGATCCTTGTCATCTGGGCAGCGGCCCACGGTGCGGTCGGCATCATCATGCAGCTCTACTGCCTGGCGCGCAGCGTTGCAGGTCGCCTGACTCCTGACCACGACATGGAACTGCACAACGTTACGCTCTACTGGCACTTCATGCTGGTTACCGCCCTGGTGACGTTCGGCGTCGTGGGCCTGTTCCCGGAGGCGCTCTAGATGTGGCGCCTGCTGCCCAAGCAAGTCGAATCGCTCTGGACCCTGTTCACCGCGCCGGTCGTGTGGGCGCTGCACTTCCTGCTCTGCTACGTCGTCACGGCCATTTTCTGCGAGAAGCCTTGGTTCCTCGGCCTCGACTTCGACAATCTGCGGCTTGCGATCGGCGGTGTGACGCTGCTGGCGCTCGCCATGATCGTGCTGGCCGCGCTGCTGGCCTGGCGTCAGTGGGGGTTCGGCACGGGCGATCCGCCGCATGACGATCCGACCCGGCGCGACCGGCTGCTCTTCCAGGGATATGCGACGCTGCTGCTGTCAGGCTTAAGCTTCGTCGCCGTCGTCTTCACCGCTTTGCCGGCGCTGTTCCTCACGGAGTGCCTCCGGTGACGCGCCTCGCCCTGCCTGCCGGCCTGCTTCTGCTAGGCCTCATCTGGTTTGGGCCGCTGCTCGGCGCCTGGCGCGAATCGTTCTCCGCGCACATGGTCGCGCATATGGGCGTCATCGCGATCGCGGCGCCGTTGATCGCGATCGGTCTCGCGGAGCGATTTCGGCCGCTGCGTCCGATGCCTGCGTGGCTTCCAATTCTTGTTTCGCTCTTCGAACTGGTCATCGTCTGGGGTTGGCACGCGCCGGCCATGCGCGCCGCAGCCGAGGCGTCCGTAGCCGTCACGGTCATCGAGCAGGCTTTGTTCCTCAGCGTTGGCCTGCTTCTCTGGTGGACGAGCTTCGCCGCGCCGCGCGACCGGAGCGGCACGGCGGCAGGCGCCTTCGCGCTGCTGCTGACGTCAATTCATATGACGCTGCTCGGGGCCCTCCTGGCGCTGAGCCCACGCCCGCTCTTCGGCGCGGGTGACGTGATCTGTTTCGGCACTGTGCTGGCCGCCGAGGATGACCAGCAGCTCGGCGGCGTCATCATGTTGCTTGTCGGCGCAGTCGTTTATCTCGCCGGCGGATTGGCGCTCGTCGCCAGGCTGCTCGACCAGCGGGAGACTGGAACACCCGGCAGGCCCGTGAGTCGGTGACGTCTCCGCGCAACGTAAGCCTCGCAATCGCCCGGAACATAAGGCGCTTCCGAAAACCGCCCTTAACGCGCCCTTAAATCGCCGTATCTAGTCTCCACCCGCACCGAACCGGAAACTGGGACGGCGGGCCAAGGGAATGGCGAAGAAAACGCGGCGCATCGAGCCGACATTCGACGGACCGGCGCGCGCGAAAGCCTCTCACGGCCTGTCCGTCAGTGAGGACGATCGCGTCGTGCCGGCACGCAAGAAGAATTCTGGCTCGCGGAAGAAATCCGCCGGCAGCGCGCGCAAGCCGAAAAGCCGCGCCCGGCGCGGCCTGTTCGGCGCCTTCGGCCGGCTCGTCTACTGGTGCTTCGTGCTGGCCATCTGGGTCGGCATCGGCGGCGCGGCGCTCGCCGCCTATTACGGCGCGCGCATGCCCTCTGCCACGACCTGGGCGATTCCCGACCGCGCGCCCAACATCAAGATCGTCTCCGTCGACGGCCGTCTGGTTGCCAATCGCGGAATGACCGGCGGCGAAGCCGTCGGCCTGCACGAAATGTCGCCCTACATTCCGCAGGCCGTCATCGCCATCGAGGACCGCCGCTTCTATTCGCATCTCGGCATCGACCCGCTGGGTGTTGCTCGCGCCATGTTCGAGAACGTCACCTCCGGCCGGTTCAGCCAGGGCGGCTCGACGCTGACGCAGCAGCTCGCGAAAAACCTGTTCCTGAAGCCGGACCGCACGCTGGAGCGAAAAGTGCAGGAGGTTCTGCTAGCGCTCTGGCTGGAGCAGAAGCACACCAAGGACCAGATCCTCGAAATGTATCTGAACCGGGTCTATTTCGGTTCGGGCGCTTATGGCGTCGAAGCCGCTTCGCGCCGCTATTTCGGCAAGTCGGCGCGTGACGTGTCGCTGTCGGAGGCCGCACTTCTGGCCGGGCTGCTCAAGGCGCCGTCGCGGCTGTCGCCGGCGCGCGATCCGAAGGCGGCCGAAGACCGCGCCCAACTCGTGCTCGCCGCGATGAGCGACGAAGGCATGATCGGCGACACCGAATTGCGCACCGCGATGAGCGCGCCGGCGACGCGCGCCGCCGCCTTCTGGACCGGCTCCGAACATTACGTCGCCGACCGCGTGATGGAAGAATTGCCGGGCCTGATCGGCGAGGTGCGCGCCGATTTGATCGTCGACACCACCATTGATCTCGACCTGCAGCAGCTTGCCGAGAAGTCGATCCGCCGGCTCATTCAGGAGAATGGCGATACGCTGAATGTCAGCCAGGGCGCGCTGGTCTCGATCGACAACTCCGGTGCGGTGCGCGCCATGGTCGGCGGTTACGATTACGCCAATAGCCAGTTCGACCGCGCCTCGGAAGCGCGCCGCCAGCCGGGTTCGGCGTTCAAGCCGTTCGTATTCCTGGCGGCTCTCGAACAGGGACGCACGCCGGACAGCGTGAGGAACGACGCGCCGATCAAGATCGGCAAATGGACGCCGGAAAACTACAACGGCAAATATTACGGCAAGGTCACGCTGCAGACAGCACTGGCGAAGTCGCTGAACTCCGTCGCCGCGCAACTGGTGATGGAGGTCGGCCCGGCAACGGTGGTCGAAGCCGCGCATCGCATGGGCATCGAATCCAACCTTCAGGCCAACACCTCGATCGCGCTCGGCACCTCGGAAGTCACGCCGCTGGAGCTGACCGCCGCCTATGTGCCCTTCGCCAATGGCGGCTACCGGCCGGCGGTCCATTTCGTCAACCGCGTCACCACTGTCGACGGCGACGTGCTTTACGAGAATCCGCGCGACCGTTTTCCGCGTGTGCTTAACCCTGAAGTCGTCGGCATGATGAATGCGATGATGATGCAGACGGTCTCGACCGGCACGGCAAAGAAGGCGGCCTTCGCCTGGCCGTCGGCCGGCAAGACGGGCACCAGCCAGAATTCGCGCGACGCCTGGTTCATCGGCTACACGGCGAACCTCACCACCGGCGTCTGGTTCGGCAATGACAATGGCAAGGCGATGAAGAAGGTCACCGGCGGCGCGCTGCCGGCGCAGGCCTGGCACGAATTCATGGTCGCGGCACACGAGGGCGTGCCGGTGGCGCGGCTGCCGGGCACCTGGAATTCCGGCGACGGCGGCATCGAAGTGCGTGTTCCCTCCGTCGATGTGGGCGAGGGCGATCCGATCGCCGCGGCGGAAGAGCGGTTGAAGAGCCTCGACGACAAGCCGCGTCCGGCGAAAGCCGTTGCGGCGCGCGAGAAGGTCGCAACGCCGCCGGCGAAGGTCGCGGTGACGGAAACGAAGCCCGGCCGCGATGTGGTGCGCCCGAAGGCCGAGGTCGAGCAGACCTCTTCGATCAGACGGCCGTCCGCCGATGTGGGCGGCGGAACGGTGAAACGCGAAACGTCTCTGCTCGACGTGCTGCTGGGCAACTAGGGCGTACGCGGCTCGGTCGGCGAAGCCTGTTCGCTCGTCTCGTCTGTCGTTGGCTGTTCGTTGGCCGCCGGCTCATCGGTCGCGGCTGCATCCGCAGCCACCTCATCGACATGCTCCGGTGTCTCGACGATATGGCCTTCCGACATGGAATCGACGATGGCGTCGGCCGCACCTTCCGGTTCGCTCCGCTTCACCTCGTCCATGATGCCCATGGCGATTTCGCGTTCGCCCATGATCACGGTCTCGGCGCCTAGACCCTTCAGGTACTCGACCTCCGCGTCGGAATGGGCGCGTGCGATGATGGTGATGTTCGGGTTCGCCGCCTTGGCGCGCTGCGTCGCCTGACCCGCCTCGAAAGCGTTGGGGATCGCCAGGATCAGCCGCTTCGCTTCCACCGGATTGGCCGCCGCAAAGACTTCGCGGTTCGCCGCATTGCCATTGACGATCTCGACGCCGTCGGCTTTGAGCTGTTCGATGATCTTGTCGGCGTCCTCGATCACCAGGAAAGGCAAGCCCGTTTCCTTCAGCGACCTGCCGACGATGCTGCCGACGCGGCCGTAACCGATCAGGATCGTGTGGCCGGTGAGCGTCGTCTTGCGTGGCGCTCCATCATCTTTTTCGGCAGGCGCGGTCTGCGCCACCGTGCCGGCTTCCGTCGCGGGTCCGACCGGCTTCTCGGCCGGAGCCTTCGCGCTCGCGCGCCGCTCGAGCCACGGCTGCATCTGGTCGATGGCCCAGAAGGCCAGCGGATTGACCAGGATCGAGAGGATCGCGCCGGCGAGAATGAGATCGCGGCCTTGTTCGGGCAGCAGCCCGAGCCCGACGCCAAGTTCGGCGAGGATGAACGAAAATTCGCCGATCTGCGCCAGCGAGGCCGAAATCATCAGCGCTGTCGCGACCGGATAGCGGAAGGCGATCACGATCAGGAACGCCGCGAGCGATTTGCCGACGACGATGATGAAGAGCGTCGCCAGGATCGGCCAGGTGCTCTCGAACAGGCTGAGCGGGTCGAAGAGCATGCCGACCGAAACGAAGAAGAGCACCGAGAACGCGTCGCGGAAGGGGAGGGTTTCCTCGGCCGCCTGATGGCTGAGCTCGGACTCGCTCATGATCATGCCGGCGAAGAACGCGCCTAGCGCCAGAGACACGTCGAACAGATGCGCCGCGCCGAAGGCGACGCCGAGCGCGATCGCCAGCACGGCGAGGCGGAACAGTTCGCGCGATCCGGTGTGCGCGACATAATGCAGGATCCACGGGATGACGCGGCGGCCGACGACCAGCATGAGGATGACGAAGGCCGCAACCTTCGCCAGCGTCAGCCCCAGCACGCCCCAGATGCCGTAATCGTACTGGAAGGCAAAAATGTCGCCGGAGCGATCGATTGCCTGATCCTGACCGCCAAGCAGGCCGGCCAATGCCGGCAAAAGCACCAGCGCCAGCACCATGGCGAGGTCCTCGACGATCAGCCAGCCGACCGCGATGCGGCCCTTCTCGGTGCTGACCAGCCGGCGCTCCTGAAGCGCCCGCAACAACACGACCGTACTGGCGACCGACAAAGCGAGGCCGAACACCAGTCCTGCACCCGGCGACCAGCCGAGGAACCAGGCAAGGGCGGCACCCAGCGCCGTGGCGAAGCCGATCTGCACGACCGCGCCCGGCACCGCGATGGCGCGGACGGACAGCAGGTCCTTCAGCGAGAAATGCAGGCCGACGCCGAACATCAGCAGGATCACGCCGATCTCGGCGAGTTCGAGCGCAAGGCTCTGGTCGGCGACGAAGCCGGGCGTATGCGGGCCGACGAGGATACCGGCGACGAGATAGCCGACGAGCGGCGGGATACGGAAACGGTTGGCGATGGCGCCGAAGACGAATGCAAGCCCCAGACCGGCGACGATGGTTGCGATCAGCGGGGTCTCATGCGGCATCGGTTAGGGCGCCCTCCGGGACAGAACGGGAAAAACAAAGCGAAAAAATGAATGGGAAGGGCAAAAGCCCCTCTTTCCCTTTATGGGGACGGCGGCGGGCGGGCGCAACCCCAAGCACGGCAAGGAATGCAGAAAAAAGCAGCGCTCCCGCGACGATTGTCGGGAGCGCTACGCGTTCATATGCAGTCGGAAGCTGGTGTTACGCCGCGAGCAGCATTTTTTCGATGGCGTCGACGGAGTGATTGGTCAGCGTCTTCGGGATTTCGGCGACCACCTTGTCCTCGACCACCTTGTGGAATTTCTTGCGCATCTCGCCGAGCACCAGTGGCGGCGCGACGATGACCAGCTGATCGAAGTCGCCGCGATGCGCCATCTTGTAGAGCCGCTCGGCGACATCGTCGGCGAACCGCTCCTTGCCGACACGGTGCCAGTCGGTATCGGCAACCGCGCTGCGATGCACGCCGCCGGCGCCGTCGTTCAGCCGGCCGGGCCGGTCGGTGCCCTGTTCGCGGGTCGGCGGGTTCTCGTCATACATCTCGCGAACCACAGTCAGATTGGGGTGCAAACCGTCGCCGTCGTTCTTAAGGAACAGCGCTTTTTCTCCGTCGGCGACGACGATGAACTGACCGTGCTTCAGCTTGATGTTTTTCATGGGAGGCTCCTTTGAAAATCTGGTCTTTTTGAAAGCCATCGAGCAGGCAAAAACTGCTCCTTTCGAGAACGTCTCGCCTGTGGCCTGGTTCCGGAGAGCTCCGAACGCTTCAGCCTTTCGTAGAAAAATTTTCTCTTTGGTTTTGCAGCGCGGCAAAAGCGATTGCCTCCCTTACAGGCGCGCGCGAGGCCATTCCTTCAGATTTCAAGGGTTTACGGCGACAATGGCGGACGAGCTCAGGAGTCCGGCGGGTGCCAGTCGAACAGATCAAGCTGAATGCGTTCCCCGTTTTCATGCGGGTTGAGCGCAAGCGGGTCGTCATCATCGGCGGCGGTGCGGAAGCTTTGGCCAAGGCGCGGCTGATCGGCCAATCGAACGCCGACATCGCCATCGTCGCGGCTCACATCGAGCCAGATCTCAAGGACTGGATCGCATCCTCCCAGGCGATCCATATCGCCGCGCCCTTCGAGGCGGCCCACCTCGAAGGCGCGGTGTTGGTGTTCGCCGCAAGCGGCGATGAAGCGCTCGACGCGAGGGTCAGCGCCGATGCGCGTACACGTGGCATCCCGGTCAATGCCGTCGACCGCCCCGAACTCTGCGACTTCTTTACGCCGGCGCTGGTGAACCGCGCACCCGTCTGTGTCGCGATCGGTACGGAAGGGGCGGCGCCCGTTCTAGCGCAATCGATCCGCGCGAAAATCGATCAGTTGCTCGCGCCATCGCTCGGCGCGCTGGCCTCGCTCGCCGCGACGTTCCGCGACGCGGCGGAGCGCCTGCTGCCGAAGGGCAATGCCCGCCGCCGCTTCTGGACCGACTTTTTCGCAGGCGCACCGGCGCGTGAAATGGAGATCGGCCATTTCGCCGAGGCGCAGGAAGCCGCGACCGAACTGCTGCTGCGCCGCCAGGCATCGCAAGGGCTTATCTCGCTGGTCGGCGCCGGTCCCGGCGCCGAAGACCTGTTGACGCTGCGCGCGCAGCGCCGGCTGATGGAAGCCGACGTGATCGTCTTCGACGCGCTGGTGCCGGAAGCTGTCGTCGCCATGGGCCGCCGCGATGCCGAGCGCGTGCCCGTGGGCAAGCGCAAGGGCTGCCACTCGAAGAGCCAGGACGAGATCAACGAACTGCTGGTCTCGCTCGGCCGCGACGGCAGGCGCGTCGTCCGCCTGAAGTCAGGCGATCCGCTGGTGTTCGGGCGTGCGGGCGAAGAAATGCAGGCGCTGCGCGATGCCGGCATTGCCTATGAAGTTGTGCCCGGCGTTACGGCTGCCTTCGCCGCCGCCGCGGATTTCGAACTGCCGCTGACGCTGCGCGGCGTCGCCTCGTCGATGGTGTTCACCACCGGCCACGACCTTAAGGGCGGGCCGCTGCCGGACTGGGCGAAGCTCGCCATCTCCGGCGCGACGGTCGCCGTCTATATGGGCCGTTCGACCGCCGCCGATGTCGCGTCGCGGCTGATCGAGGCGGGTCTTTCGCCCGAAACCGCGGTCGCCGTGGTCGAGAACGCCAGCCTGCCGACCAAGAAACTCTATCACGGCACGCTGACCGATTTGCCGTCGCTTGGGCGTCGCGACGATCTCACCGGCCCGGTGATGACCATCATCGGCGATGCGGTCGCCGGCGCGAACTTTGAACTTTCCGAGCCGCTCGCGACACATAGCAGCGTACGCGCACCACTGCGCGTCAGCGAAGGATCGGACGCATGAAGGTGCTGACCGGAAACAGGCTGACCGATGGCGAGGCCGTCTGGTACGCGCCGGACGGCACGTTCGCCGAGACGATTGTCGGCGCGGAACTCGCGTCGGACAAGGCTGCCGAGGAGCGCCTCGAAGCGATCGGCAAGCGCGCCTACGCCGACAACCTCATTCTCGATGTCGAGCTGATCGACGTCGAGGTCATCGATGGCGCGATCGTGCCGCAGCGTTTGCGCGAGCGCATCCGCGCCGCCGGTCCAACCAATCGCACCGACCTCGGCAAGCAGGCGCGGCCGGCGCCAGCCGCCGCCGCGGGCTTCGACGGCGGCGGAATCTAGGCAGGACGAAGACATGTACCGCTACGACGAGTTCGATCAGGATTTTGTCAACGCCCGCGTCGCGCAGTTCAGCGACCAGGTCGAACGACGGCTGGCCGGCGAGATCACGGAAGATCAGTTCCGCCCGCTGCGGCTGATGAACGGCGTCTACCTGCAACTCCACGCCTACATGCTGCGCATCGCCATTCCTTACGGCACGCTATCGTCGAAGCAGCTCCGCATGCTGGCCCACATCGCGCGCAAATACGACAAGGGCTACGGGCACTTCACGACGCGCCAGAACATCCAGTTCAACTGGCCCGCACTGTCCGACATGCCGGCGATCCTCGCCGACCTCGCCTCGGTCGAGATGCACGCGATCCAAACCTCGGGCAATTGCATCCGCAATGTGACGGCGGACCATTTCGCCGGCGCTGCGGCCGATGAAGCGGCGGACCCGCGGCCCTATGCCGAGATTCTGAGGCAGTGGTCGTCGGTGCATCCGGAATTTTCGTACCTACCGCGCAAGTTCAAGATCGCGGTGACGGGTGCGGAGCGCGACCGCGCCGCGATCCAGACGCACGACATCGGCCTGCATCTGAAGAAGAACGCGGCGGGTGAGCTTGGTTTCGCCGTCTATGTCGGAGGCGGTCAGGGCCGCACGCCGATGGTGGCCAAGAAGATCCGCGATTTCCTGCCGCAGGAGCAACTGCTCGCCTACTGCACCGCGATCCTGCGCGTCTACAATCTCTATGGACGCCGCGACAACAAATACAAAGCGCGCATCAAGATCCTCGTCCACGAGACCGGCGCCGAGGAGTTCGCGCGCCAGGTCGAGGCCGAGTGGGACGCGCTGAAGGATGGCGAGCTCACGCTGCCGGCCGAAGACATCGCGGCGATCGACACCTATTTCGCGCCGCCGGCCTTGCCGCCACGCCCGGAGGGAGACCAGTCGATCAAGGAAGCACGGCTCGACTCGAAGAGCTTCGCCGAGTGGCTCGACCAGAACGTCATCACTCACCGCAACCCCGATTATGCGGCGGTGACGATTTCGCTGAAGGGCATCGGCGAGGTTCCTGGCGACGCCAGCGACAGCCAGATGGACGCCGTCGCCGACATCGCCGAGACCTATGCGTTCGACGAGGTGCGCGTCAGCCACGAGCAGAACCTGATCCTGCCGCATGTCGCGCGGGCGGACCTGCGGGCCGTGTATGATCGCCTTGTCGAGATCGGTCTGGCGACGGCGAACTCCAACCTGATCAGCGACATCATCGCGTGCCCCGGCCTCGACTATTGCGCGCTCGCCAATGCGCGTTCGATTCCCGTCGCGCAGAACATCTCGAAGCGTTTCGCCGACCTCGAGCGGCAGCGCGACATCGGCGAGCTGAAGCTGAAGATCTCGGGCTGCATCAATGCCTGCGGCCATCATCATGTCGGTCACATCGGCATTCTCGGCGTCGAGAAGAAGGGCGCCGAGCTCTATCAGGTGACGCTTGGCGGCTCGGGCGACGAGAACACGTCGATCGGCGAGATCATCGGACGCGGCTTCGGGCCGGACGAGATCACCGACGCGATCGAGACGATCGTCGACACCTATCTCGCGGTTCGCACCGATCGCGCCGAGAAGTTCCTGGATACCTATCGTCGCGTCGGCCCGGCGCCTTTCAAGGAGGCGCTCTATGCTGGCGAAACAAAGGCAGCTTGACGCCGCCGACGAGGCGCTTTACGAAGCCGCTTCGCTCGATGCGCTTCAGGGCCATCTGAAGCCGATCGAGATCATCGAACGTGCGGTGAGGGACGATTTCGTCGAAGAGATCGCCGCCGTGTCGTCTTTCGGTTCGGACTCGGCGGCGCTGCTGCACATGGTCTCGGAAGTGGACCGGTCGCTGCCGGTCATCTTCCTCGACACCGGCAAGCATTTTGGCGAGACGCTCGACTACCGGGACGCGCTGGTCACCGATTTCGCGCTGCGGAACGTGCAGATCATTACGCCGGACGAAGCGGCGCTTGCGAGCGTCGATCCCGACGGCACGCTGCACCAGCGCAACACCGATGCCTGCTGCGAGGTCCGCAAGGTGGAACCGATGGCGCGCGGCGTGGCGCCGTTCCGCGCCTGGTTCACCGGCCGCAAGCGCTTCCAGGCCGCGACGCGCAAGGAGCTTGCCGTCTACGAATCCGTCGGCCCGCGCATCCGCATCAATCCGCTGGCGCGCTGGACGACGTCCGACCTCGCCGACTACATGCGCCGCCATGCGCTGCGGCAGAACCCGCTGGTGGCTTACGGCTACCTTTCGATCGGCTGCTTCCCCTGCACGCAGCCGGTGCAGCCCGGTGAGGATGCGCGTTCGGGCCGCTGGGCTGGCCAAGCCAAGACCGAATGCGGTATTCACCTGTCCGGACTTGAACAGTCGCTGACAGACGCATCGCTCTAGGACTTCATTTTTTATGACCGAGACTGCCGCGCAGCCTGCAGCCACGCGCCTGTGGACGCCCGAAGGCTTCCGAGAGGATGAATGGTGTCACGCCGAAACGGCGGAAGCGCTGACCGGCAACGGCCGTTTCATCCTGCCGCTGCAGGTGTTTCTCGCGCTTGACGAGCAAGTGCGGAAAGGCGCGAAAGAACGGCTCGGCGTGCTGCTTCAGCCTGGCGACAAGCTGGAATCGATCGTGCCCATGCTCGGTGACCTGACGCTGGTCGCGCTCGCCTTTCCGGCCTTCAGCGACGGCCGCAGCTTCTCGAAGGCCGAGCTGCTGCGCAGCCGTCACGGCTTTACCGGGCCGTTGCGCGCGACGGGGCAAGTGCTCATCGACCAACTGCCGCACATGCTGAGGCTAGGCTTCAGCGAGTTCGAGGTGTCGCATCCAGTGCTGATCCAGCGGCTGGAAAAAGGCGAGACAGGCGGCCTGCCGCTCTATTACCAGCCCACGACGAAACCGGCCGCGAAGGGCGGAAGATATTCGTGGCGCCGAAAGCCGGGCTAGAGCGGGTCAGCGCGTCCATCGCCCCCAGTAAGCTGCTGAGCGAGGCCAATGAGAAGCCCTTCTGGCCCGCGAATGTAGCAGAGCCGGTAGACGTCCTGATAATTGACGACTTCGCCGACAAGTTCCGCGCCGTGCTTGCGCAACCTTTCAAGCAATTCGTCAAGGTCGTCCACGGCAAACATGACGCGCAGATAGCCGAGCGCGTTGACCGGAGCCTTGCGGTGATCGGCGACCACGGGAGGCCGGATAAAGCGGGACAGTTCGAGCCGGCTATGACCGTCCGGCGTGCGCATCATGGCAACCTCGACGTGCTGATCGCCCAATCCTGTGACGCGTCCGGCCCACTCGCCTTCGATCGTTCCTTGCCCTTCGAGTTCAAGGCCAAGCTCTCGAAAGAAATCGACCACCGCGCCGAGGTCTTCGACGACGATACCGACATTGTCCATACGTTTGATTGCCATGAGCGAAACCTATCCAGCATTGCGCCGATGGTAACTGACGAAATTAAAGCGGAAACTGCCATCGAGACCCGAAATAGAAGGCCAGTGATCGCTCCGTGTGCCGGCTAAGCACTGATTTAACTTGGTTTTCCGCCGCGCCGAGCCTTTACCTCGGCCCGATCGAGTTCGGACAGAAGGCGGCCGAGTTCATCCGGCATGTCGCCGTCGAGCTTGAACTGCGGCAAAGACCGCAGATAACGCTGATTTCGTTCAGCTCCCGCCTGGCGACGGATGGTTGCTGCAAGGCTGTCCATCTTCGTCTGTCCGTTTTGCGCCATTTCTACTTACGTCCGTTCGTATTCGAAACAAACGGCAACCAGCTTGGTTCCGCGATTTCTCCTTGGAACCGAATCGTCCGTCGCGCACGGTAAAGTTTGAGTAAAAGTTTAGCCGGGGCGGCTGAAGATGGCTGAAATGCAGGCTTTAGCCGATATTGGTCTGGCCAGCGGATTACCGGGTTTCTGGCAGGATGAGGTTTGCGCTTGCAGCGTGCTAAGCACCGCTGACGAACCCGCTTACGCCACAAGAATGACGCTGGAACCGCAAGAATTTCCCGATTTCGGCCTGACGCCCGAGGAGCGCCGCAAGGCGGTCTTCACCCACTATTACGAACGGCCGGGCATGGACGGCGCGCGCGGTGAGATATGGTGTTACACCGACCGCTTCTCCTATTGGCCGGGCCAGACCGCGACCTTCTTCGTCAGCTCAACCGCACCTGTTTTCAGGATCGACATCACCCGCGACGGGGGCGGTGAGAAGCCGGTGTTTTCGCGCGATGGCATCGCGGCGCGCTGGCAGAACACGCCCGACCAAGTTTCGGTCGAAGGCTGTGGCTGGAACGCGAGCTTTGAGCTCAAGCTGCCAGAGGAATGGCCGTCGGGCGCCTATCGCGTGACGCTCACGGCGGATGGCGGCGACGGCAAGCCGATCACCAGCCACCACCTCTTCATCATCGCGCCGGTGAAGGGCAAAAAGCCGGGCAGGGTGCTGCAGGTCGCCGCCACCGGAACCTGGACGGCTTATAACACCTGGGGCGGGTCGAACCATTACGAAGGCATCACCGGGCCGGAGCGCAACCAGTTCGCAACGACAGTCAGCACGCAGCGGCCGTGGTGCCGCGGCTTTGTTGTGCTGCCCGAAGGCGCGCCGCGCGTGCCGGTCGAAATTACGCTGCCGCCGGTGACCATGCCGCGCTACCCGCACATGGAATGGGCTTATGCGACCGGGCACTCCAAGAAATACACCTCGTCCGGCTGGGCGAGTTACGATTCGCACTTCTTCCGCTGGGCCGAGCGCGCCGGCTATCAGATCGACCTCGCCTCGCAGCACGAATTGCATTTCGATCCAGACATTCTCGACGGCTACGATTGCGTCGCCTTTGTCGGCCACTGCGAATACTGGTCGTGGGAGATGCGCGACGCGGTCGACCGTTACGTCGAGAAGGGCGGGCGTGTCGCGCGCTTTGCCGGCAATTTTCTCTGGCAGACTCGTATCTCGGACGATGGCAAAGAGCAGACCTGCTTCAAGTACAAGGCGCGCAAGGAAGACCCGGTCTACAAGACCGGCGATGTCAGCCGCGCGACAAATTCGTGGGATGCGCCGGAGATTGGGCGGCCGACGATCCAGACATTCGGGCTGAGCCCGTCGAAGGGCATCTATGCCGGTTGGGGTGGATGCGTGCCGCGCGGCGTGCGCGGCTTTCCGATCTATCGGCCGTCGCACTGGGCCTTCAGGAACACCGGCCTCTATTATGGCGACGTGCTCGGTCAGGACTCGCACATCTTCGGCTATGAGGTCGACGGCCTCGACCACATCATCCGCAACGGCCTGCCCGAAGCGACACCCGAGAGCGGCGCGTTGCCCGGCACGGAAATCCTCGCGGTGGGTCTCGCCAGCCAGGTCGAGGAGACGGACGACCTGCCGCTCGAGGGCCGTTTCCTGAACGACGAGGATGGACGCTTCACCGCGTACACGCTGTACAATGACGACAGCGACGAGAACCTCGAAAAGGTGAAGCGCGGCAGCGGTATGATCATCAATGCGCCGAAAGGCAAGGGCGAGATTTTCCACGCCGGCTCATGCGAATGGGTTGCCGGACTGCTGCGCAAGGATGCGATGGTCGAGCGCGTGACCGCCAATGTGCTCGACCGCTATCTCGGAAAGAAGGACTGATGCAGAAGCCTGCTCGCGCGCCGAAAAAACCGCGCCCACCGTCGAACCTGTTCTATCTGACGCGCCTGCGCCGCCCGCAGGTCGAGCGCGCGGAGGGCATCTATTTCTGGGACGAGAACGGCAACAAGGTGATCGACGGCTCATCCGGCGCCATGGTCGCCAATCTCGGCCACGGCAACAGGAACGTCCTCGACGCGATGAAGCGGCAGATGGACAAGGCGACCTTCGCCTACCGCCTACATTTCGAGAACGAGCCGGCGGAGGAACTGGCCAAGGACGTGGCGCGGCGCATGCCCGGCGACCTCGACCGGATCTTCTTCGTGTCGGGCGGATCGGAAGCGGTGGAATCCTGCCTGAAGCTGGCGCGGCAATGGGCCGTGGTGACCGGCCAGGCGAGCCGCTGGAAGGTGATCGGCCGCTTCCCGTCCTATCATGGCGGCACGATGGGCTCGCTCGGCATCACCGGCGACGGCGCGCTGGTCGACACGTTCGTGCCGTCGATCAGGCAGATGCCGCTGGTGCCGGCGCCGACCGCCTGGCGCGACCGTGACAATCTCACCCTAGAGCAGCGCGGCCAGAAATATGCCGACATGCTGGAAGAGAAGATCCTGGCCGAGGGACCGGAATCGGTGCTGGCCTTCATCATGGAGCCGATCGGCGGGGCGGCAACGGCAGCACTCGTCGCGCCTGACAGCTATTTCCCACGCATCCGCGAGATCTGCGACAGATACGGCATCCTGCTCATCCATGACGAGGTGATGAGCGGCGTCAACCGCACCGGCAAGTTTTTGGGCGGCGATCACTGGGGTTGCAAGCCGGACATCATTGCGATGTCTAAGGGCATCGCATCGGGTTACGCACCGCTCGGCGCGATGGCGGCGCCGAACCGGATCGTCAAGCCGATCCTCGATTCCGGAGGCTTCCAGCACGGCTACACCTATTCCGGCAATCCGCTTTCCTGCGCGGCCGGGCTGGCGGTGCTGAAGGAGATGGACCGGCTGAACGTCGCGGACAATGCCGCCGCGATGGGCGATGTGCTGCTCGACGAATTGCGCACGCTGGCGCAGCGTTTTCCGTTCATGGGCGACATTCGCGGCAAGGGTCTGCTGATTGGCGTCGAGCTGTTCGAGGATCCGGCGACGCTGAAACCGCTGCCCAAAGAGAAGAACACCTATCAGCGGCTGATCGACCTCGCCTACGATCGCGGGCTGATCATCTACGGCCGCCGCGTGAAGGACGGACCGGACGGCGACAATTTCATGCTGGCGCCGCCGCTGATCATTACGCGCGAACAGATCGGCGAGTTGATCGCGATCCTGGCCGATGCGCTTGCAGCGCTCGCAGATGAGCTTGGACTGCCGGTGAATTCGTGAGCGGCGACGTCACGATACGCGCCGCGACTGCGGCCGATGCGGATGCGATCCACGCGGCGATCGTTGCGATGAGCCATCATGTCGGCGCAGCGGCCAAGGTGAAAAGCGGCGCGGACGATCTGCGTCGCTTTGGCTTCGGCGAGAACGCATGTTTCGAGGGACTTGTCGCCGAAGTGGACGGCACATTCGCCGGCATGTGCCTCTTCTTCCCGAGCTTCTCCACCTGGCTCGGACGGCCAGGCGTCTATGTGCAGGACATTTTTGTCGACGAGACATTCCGCGGGCGCGGCGTCGGCGAAAAACTGATCGCACGGGTGGCGGCGATCACCGCCGAGCGCGGCGGCATATATCTGCGGCTGTCGGTCGATGTTGAGAACATCTCGGCGCAAGCCTTCTATTCCAGCCTCGGCATGGGCTGGGCGCAGGGCGAGCGGCTCTATGCGGCATACGGCGACGCGTTCACGGCGCTCGCCGCGCGCGACGGTACGGAGGGGTGAGTGAAAGCGTTCTTTGCTGAGGAGCAGCGGCGGCACGATCCAAAAATGTTCCTGTCAAGCGGCGCGCAACAGCCGAATCCCGAGCAGTCGGCGCGTATCGACGCGCTGCTGGCCGGCGCCAAGGCGGCGGGTTGCGAGATCGTGCGGCCGAAGGATCACGGGCTTGGCCCGATCGCGGCGGTGCACACGCCGGAATATCTCGAGTTCCTCGCGCGCATCCATGAGCGCTGGCAGCGCATCGAGGGCGCGTCGGAGGAGGTGATCCCGAACATCCATCCGCTCGCGCGCGACGGTGCCTATCCGGCCTCAGCCGTTGGGCAGGCGGGTTATCACATGGCCGACACGGCCTGCCCGATCTCGCGCGAAACCTGGGAGAGCGCCAAGTGGAGCGCATGGAGCGCCGTCGATGCGGCTGACGCCGTGCTGGCGGGTGCGTCGTCGGCCTACGCGCTCTGCCGGCCGCCGGGACACCATGCTTTCGTCGATGTCGCGGGCGGCTTCTGTTTCCTCAACAATTCCGCGATCGCCGCGCAGCGCCTGCGGTCGAATGCGGCGCGCGTTGCGATCCTCGACGTCGACCTTCACCATGGCAACGGCACGCAAGGCATTTTTTACCGCCGCGGCGATGTCCTGACTGTCTCGATCCACGCCGACCCGGTGCGGTTCTACCCATTCTTCTGGGGCCATGCCGACGAGCGCGGCGAGGGTGCGGGCCTCGGCTACAATCTCAACCTGCCGCTCGCGCGGAAATCAAAGGACGATGCGTTTCTCGAAGTGCTTGCGACGGGCATCCGCCGCATCGAGGCATTTGCGCCGGAAGCACTGGTTGTAGCGCTCGGGCTCGACGCGTTCGAAGGCGATCCATTCGGCGGCCTGTCGGTCACGACGCCCGGCTTCGCCCGGATCGGCGAAGCGATCACCAGGCTCGGACTGCCGACGGTCGTCGTGCAGGAGGGCGGCTATCTGTGCGACGAACTGGGCGACAACCTCGCGTCATTCCTTACGGGGTTTGGTTCTAAGCACAAAGCGTAGGCGCTATTTCTTCTCGACGAAGCTGATTGCGGCAACGAGATCGGCCGCC
The DNA here is from genome assembly GCA_035503715.1 of Rhizobiaceae bacterium. Lineage (GTDB taxonomy): Bacteria > Pseudomonadota > Alphaproteobacteria > Rhizobiales > Rhizobiaceae > OAS926. The sequence goes on from DATJTE010000079.1 coordinate 36,437, forward strand.
GTCCTGAGTGATGCGCCGGTCGCAACCGCCATCTGCGGTAAGAGCATCCACTCCAGCGACCAGGCGGCACCCGAGCGCTCGTTCTCATGCACGAGAGAATGATGCATGCCTGACAAGAGCGTTGCGTTGAAGCGGGCAAGCGTGACGAGGATCTCTGCGCCAACCGGGTTGACTTTGTGCGGCATGGCCGAAGAACCGCCGCCGGTCGCAAGCTTGATCTCGCCGACCTCCGTCTGCACGGCGAGAGCGATATCCGCGCCCATCTTGCCGAGCGAGCCCGTCACGGTGGAGAGCACCGAAGCGACAACGGCGATACCGTCGCGTTCTGAATGGCGTGCGCGGTCTGGTGCCCTCAGCTTCAGACGACGCGCGAGGTTTTCGCTTACGGCCTTGGCCTTGTCGCCGAGTTGATCGAGGGTGCCCACTGCGCCTGCGAAAGCGAGGAGTGCGGACGCATCGCGCACCCCCTCGACGCGATATTTGTGGCGGGTGAGTGGATAGCGCCAGCTGGCGATCTTGCGCGACGCCGGCACGGGAATGGCGGCCTGCATGCGCGTGTGTGCCATGACGGTCTTGCCGCCGTCACGCGCCTCAAGGGCGTCCAGCGCTTCGATCAACCGGCCGATGCGAACAGCTAAAATGTCGAGGGCCTGAATGAGCCGGAGAGTCAGAGACGTATCGACAACATCCTGACTCGTCGCGCCGAAATGCACATGTTTGTCATGAGGCTCGCCGACGGCGGCGCGGAGCTGGCGGACCAGTTCCGGCACGACGACGCCGTCGCGTGCCGTGGCCGCTTTCAACTCCGACATATCCGGCTTGAAACTGCCGGCTGCGGCGACGATGGCGCGCGCGGCATCGACCGGGATCACGCCTTCGTCAGCTTCCGCCTCAGCCAGCGCCGTCTCGAAGGCGATCATCGCGGTGAGGTCGGCCTCGGCGGAAAACAGCCGCGCGATCTCGTCGTCGCCCAAAAGGCCGGAGAGGAATGGGTGATCGAAGGGCGCGACGCTCATGCCGTCATATATCGAAGAAGACGGTTTCCTTGTCACCCTGAAGATGGATGTCGAAGGTATAGGTGTTGCCGTCACGCGGTGCGATCAAGGTGGACACACGCCCGCGATGCTCGATGCGCTGCAGCACGGGATCCTCGGCGTTCGCCGTTTCCTCATCGCCGAAATACATGCGCGTGTTCAGCCCAATATTGATGCCGCGCGCCACGATCCAGAAGGTGATGTGCGGCGCCATCAGGCGACCATCGCGGAAGGGAACGCGGCCAGGCTTGATCGTGTCGAAGCGGAAGACGCCGCTGTCGCCATCAGCGGGACAGCGGCCCCAGCCGGTGAAATTGGGATCGGCGGAGCCGCGCGTTTCAGAGGGCGAGTTGTGGAGTCCGGCGGCATCCGCCTGCCAGATTTCGATCAGGCAGTCGCGCAGCGGGCCGCCGGCGCCGTCGATGACGCGCCCGGTCACTGTGATGCGCCCGCCTTTGGTCTTGTCGTTGACCATCGCCGTGCCGAGGTCATGCGGATAGACGCCCGGTATGTCGCAGAAGTTTGGCGTCAGGCCGATGTGAACGTAAGGCCCGGCGGTCTGCGAGGCGGATTCTTTCAGGCGGTCGAGGGATTGGGTCATCAATTTCCCTCCTTCCGGTTCTCGAACATGGTCGAGCGGCGGCCGCGCAGCACGATGTCGAACTTGTAGGCGCGGGCGTCCATCGGGATCGTCGCCTCCATGTCGAGCGCGGCGGTCAGTCCCTCGATCGCGCGTCTGTCCGGGATGGTCCGCACGATCGGGCATTTCCAGATCATCGGATCGCCTTCGAAATACATCTGCGTAATGAGCCGCTGCGCGAACCCGTGGCCGAAGATCGAGAAATGGATGTGGGCCGGACGCCAGTCGTTCGGGCCGTTCGGCCAGGGGTAGGGCCCGGGCTGGATGGTGCGGAACGCATACGAGCCGTCCTCGCCGCTGATCGTCCGCCCGCAACCGCCGAAGTTCGGATCGAGCGGCGCGAGATAGCCTTCCTTCTTGTGCCGGTAACGGCCGCCGGCATTGGCCTGCCACACTTCGATCAGCGCGCCGGGCACGCCCTTGCCGCGCTCATCGAGTACGCGGCCATAGACGATGATGCGCGGGCCGATCGCGCTTTCGCCCGGTTTGGCGAAATTGTGGATCAGATCGTCGTCGAGCTTGCCGAGGATGTTGTGGCCGAACACCGGACCGGTGATCTCGGAGATCGTGTTGTCCAGCGAGATCATCGCCTTCTGCGGCGAGCGCAGCACGGTCGTCTTATAAAAGGGCGCGTATACCGGCGGATGCCATTCGCGGTCACGGGCGAAGAACGAGCCGGTTTCCGGCGCGCGATTCGAAGTCGGTTTGTCCACGCTCATTTCTTTACAGCCACCATGTCGTTGAGCGTCTTCTTGGCAATCTTCATCGCCGTGTTCGCGGCGGGAACACCGGCGTAGATCGCAACATGCAGCAAA
>DATJTE010000080.1:0-5616 GCA_035503715.1 Rhizobiaceae bacterium
AAGGCACGCGATCCCACGCTGCTTTGCAATTCCAGATCCCCGCAGAAGGCCACGCCGGACGATGGCTTGTCCGGAGTCTCGATGATTCGCGATGGCTTGGCGAATGAGTTGTTTGCACTGCGAAAGGCGAGCTTTGTGAAGGGCTTCACAGCAAAGCATGGCGGCAACTGCCAGGATCGGGCATGATCCTTGCCTCGTGGAAGATGACTGCACCGCCCAAGTGGTGAGTTGGTGCTGATCCGAAGGAGGAATGCGCTGCGCTGCAATTTTTAGGGAGGCTGATTTGAAACCGATTTTTCGCGTGACACTGCTTTCGTTGATTTTGACTGTCCCTGCCTTTGCCGAAAAGCTGGTCGATCCCGCCACCGTCGCTCCCGAATACCGCGAGGCGGCACAGAAACGGCGGGCCCAGCAACTCAGGGAGCTCGAATGCTCGCACAAGGCTGACGCCGCAAGGGTGATGCCGCGCGAGCGAACCGCCTATCTGCTGCAATGCCTCGAGGCGGATGCCTCGACCAAGTAGCGCGCGTGACTCTCGGACCGGTTGATAACCAACAGGCTGTTGTTGCCGACGGCGCGGAGTTGCGGAAAACTTGGATCGGGAAATCAGCGTGCATGGGGGCGTGGCATGCGTAAGCAGGACGCGGGATTCGACTATGACCGCTATCACCGGCTGCTGGCCGATGCGGTCGACGACGACAAGCGCATGGCGCTGATCAACCTTCTGATCGAGGAGCGGGCCAAGGACCGGCTGGCGGCGCAAGTCGCCTCCGATCGCGCGGCCATGACCGCCTCGACCATCGCCAAGGTGCTGCGTTCGCAGCGGGCGTGATCAGGGCTCGCAAGCGCGACTGGCAGGCCTGCCTCCGCACTACGGCGCGAGGCGCGTGAATCGACACGCATTACCATTTGATTAACGATCCGCGGCAGTAAGATATAAAGTTTTCTGTCCTAGAACGCTCTCCTCGAGACCTGAAAACAGGCTCAAAAAGGGGGGTACCATGAAGACCATTTCTTCGATCGTCGCCGATCAATCGTTCAAGCCGATTTTCTACCTGTCGATGGCGGGCCTGGTCGCATCGCTCGGCCTGATGTCCTTCGGCATGGACCTGACCAGCATCTGGCTTTAATCTCCTGCCCTGGCTCGCGGGCGCAATGTTGCGCCTGCGAGCGCAGGGAATTGAGGGGATAGAGCCTTGATCTTGTCTCGCCGCGGCCTCGCCGCCGTGTTCGTTCTGGCTGCCCTGGTCGGCGGCCTTTTTGGCCTTCGCTGCCCGGTCGCGATGGCCGATGACGCCACTGCGGCGCTGGTGGCAAAGCCGGTGGCATTCCCCGATATGGCGATCGGATCGGACAAGGCGCCGATCACCATCTACGAATATTCGTCGCTGACCTGCCCGCATTGTGCGGCCTTTGCCCAGAATGTCTTCCCGATGCTGCGGTCGAAATATATCGACACCGGCAAGGTGCGCTTCGTCTCGCGCGAGTTCCCGCTCGACCTCAAGGCGGCGGCGGCGGCGCTGCTGGCGCGTTGCATCGCCAAGGACGACGCCTCGAAATTCTTCGACGTGACCATGATGATGTTCCAGCAGCAGGAAGAGCTGGCCGCCCACACCACGGAGACGCTGACCGCGATCGGCGGCAAGTTCGGCATGAAGGAAGCCGACGTCGAGGCTTGCGTGAAGAACGATGCGTCGCTCGACAAGCTGCAGTCCGACCAGACCTTCGCCTACGATCAGCTCAAGGTCGGGGCGACGCCGACCTTCTTCATCAACGGAGAGATGAGCAAGGGCGCGATGTCATTCGAGGAAATGGAAGCGAAGCTCGACCCGCTTCTGAAGAAATAGCGTCGGCGGCAGCACCGCCCGCGACTGACCGTAGTCGTACGGAATAGGACTCCGCACGATCTTCTCTTAAGACTTGCCTCGCTTTTCTCCGTGGGGGAGGGGTAAGTCACGAGGTCCGGTCTCCTAGGCACACCGGGCCTCGTGCACTTTACTTTCCCGCTGCGCCCCGCGCCCCCTGCTCGGCTCCGCCCCTGATGACCGACCGGCGACCAGCTGCAGTCACGGATCGGACGGCGGCGCGACAAAGGTCAGGCCGATCCGGTTCTTCTGGATCCAGGCGACGCTGCATTCGCGCACGTTAGCGCCGTTCTCCATCACCAGACGAAAGCGCGACGGCACGAAGGCCGGGTTCTCGACATCGATCGCGGCGCCGTCTTGCGAGATGTTGCGCACGACGCAGATCATGACCGAGCCGCCGGCTGAAACCAGCGCTGGTTCATTGGTCTCGGTGCGCGGATGCCTGCGCCGCTCTTCCATGGCCTTCTGCCTTGAATGACCTCTCGCGTTGCGAGAATAGCGGCAAACCCTAAACAAATCGGATGCCCTCTCCTCGCGGACCGGCCCGAGCCGGCCGCCCTCCAGACTTCTCCGGCTTCGCCAGCCTGTCTCCAACGTCGACGGCACGGTCCCAAGCCATTCGCCGCCCGCTTGCGGCGGCGCCATCTTGCGCATGCCTGCCGTCGCGTCAGGTTGGCTTGTCGTTCGCGGCGGTCACAGGGTAGCCTGCCCGATGATGGATGCGCCGGCGCAACGCATTCCACGATAAAAAAAGCGCCAGTTGGGAGAACGCCATGTTCCAGGAGCTTGACCGGCGCACGAGTCTGACCGGCAATCAGATGAAGATATTGATCGCCGCCATCATCGGCGATGCACTCGAATTTTTCGACTACTTCCTGATCGGTTTCGTGATGGCGTTCCTGATCGGGCCGTGGAAGCTGACCTTCGGCCAGTCTGCAACCGTGCTGATGAGCTCCGGCATCGGCGCCATCCTCGGGGCCTATGCCTGGGGCTGGCTCGCCGACCGCATCGGCCGCCGCGTCGTCTTCATCGGCACCGTGCTGAATTTCTCGATCGCCACGGGCCTGCTCTACTTCACCCCGGACAATGGCTGGATCTACCTCACGATCATGCGCTTCTTCGTCGGCACCGGCGTCGGCGGGCTTTATTGCGTCGACCTGCCGCTGGTGCAGGAGTTCATGCCCACGTCGAAACGTGGCTGGGTCGGCGGCCTCGTGACCTGCGTGATCCCGCTCGGCGTCGGCGTCGGCGCGGTGCTCGGCGCGTTCATGGGCTCCGACCAGTGGCGGCTGTTGTTTGCGATTGGCGTGTTGCCAGCCCTGGTCGTGCTCCTCGTCCGCATCTGGGTACCGGAGAGCCCGCGCTGGCTCTGCCGTCAGGGCCGCTACGAGGAAGCGCGCAAGTCGCTCGCCTGGGCGCTGCAGGTTGATCCCGCCTCGCTGCCGATGCCGACCGCTGCCGATGCCGGTCCAATCATCAAAACCAACTGGCTCGACCTCTTCAAATATCCACGCAGCCTGCTGGTGTCCTGGCTCGGCAATGCCGGCGCGCAGACCGGTGTCTACGGCGTCACCCTTTGGGCGCCATCGCTGTTCGTTCTGCTGCTGAAGGTGACGCCGCAGAAGGCGTCGCAGATGATGATCCTGCTGACGATCTTCGGCTTCGTCGGCCGCATCGCGTTCTCGTATTTCTCCGAATTGATGGGCCGGCGCAAGGCGGGCGGCCTGCTCGGGTTCGGGGCCGGCGTCCTCATCATCGTGGCCGGCTACAATTACAATGTGATGTGGGGAGGCTGGTCGGCGTTCTGGCTGCTCCTGGCCGTGGCCTTCTTCTTCGCTGATGGCGGCTTCGCCATCGTCGGACCCTACGCGGCCGAAATCTGGCCATCGCATCTGCGCACCTCGGGCATGGGCTCGGCCTATGGCTTTGGCGGCATCGGCAAGATCCTCGGTCCGGTCGGGCTGGCACTGATCGTCGGTTCCAACAATTACCTGAAACCCGACGTACCCTTGCCGCAAATTCCATTGGCCTTCGTCTATCTGGGCTGCTGGTTCTTGCTGGCCGGCATCGTGTATTATTTCTTCGGCATCGAGACCAAGGGCAAATCGATCGAGGAAATCGACAGGGAGTTGGAAGCCGACGGGCCGGCGACGGCGGCGGCTCCCCAAGTTCGACAAGCCTGAAGTTCGACAGGCCTCAGGTTCGACAAGTCCAGAGTTCGGCAGGCATGACATGTTGACGGCGACTTCTGCTGATTTGACCGGCGACCCCGCCGTGATCGCGCGTGCCAACGCGGTCCAGTCGGCGGTTGCCGCCGCCTCCGATGAAATCGAGCAGAGCCGGCGGCTGCCGCCTGCCCTGCTCGAGCGGTTGCACGAGGCGGAGCTGTTCCGCCTGCTGCTGCCGCGCTCGTCCAAAGGGATCGAAACCGATCCGGTGACCTTCTTCCACGTCATAGAGACCATCGCCCAGGCGGACGCCTCGACGGCGTGGTGCCTGAGCCAGGCCGGCGGCTGCGCGATGTCGGCGGCCTATCTCGACCTGCCGGTGGCGCACGCGATCTTCGGCGACGACCCGCGCGCTGTGCTGGCGTGGGGTCCAGGCCCCCGGGTCAAGGCTGTCGAATGCGAGGGCGGCTACCGGGTGACGGGCGTGTGGGCCTTTGCCTCCGGTGGCCGTCATGCGACCTGGCTCGGCGCGCACTGCCCGATCTTCAAGCCCGACGGTACGCCCCGGCTCGACGAGAATGGCCTGCAGGTCGAGCGCACGATGCTGGTGCGGACCCAGGACGTCGTATGGACCGACATCTGGAATACCGTCGGCCTGCGCGGCACCGCCAGCGACCAGTTCGCGCTGAACGATTTCGTTGTCCGCTCGGACCATACGATCACGCGGGAATTCGAACGCGAATGCCGCGAGGGCGGACCGCTCTACCGCATGAGCAACGGCACCTGTTACCAGGTCGGCTTTGCCGGGGTCGCCTGCGGCATCGCCCGCGGCGCGCTCGACAGTTTCGTCGACGTCGCCAAGAACAAGATTGCGCGCGGCAACAAGAGCCCGCTCAGGGACAATGCCGTGGTGCAGTCCGGTCTCGCCCAGGCCGAGGTCAATCTGCGCGCCGCGCGCGGCTTCGTGCTGCAGACCATGGCGGAAATCTGGAAGCATCTCTGCGCCGGCGCCGTCATCACGGTCGAGCAGCGCATGACCGTGCGGCTGGCCGCGACCAACGCCATCCACAAGGCGCGCGAGGCCGTGGACTTCGCCTACAACGCGGCCGGAGCCACCGCCATCTTCGACAATCACCCGCTGGAGCGCCGCTTCCGCGACATCCACACCGTGACCCAGCAACTGCAGGGCCGGGCGAGCCATTTCGAAACCGTCGGCGCCTTCATGATGGGAGCCGAAGCTGACCTGACGTGGGTATAACAACATAACAAGGAGAACAACCATGCCGCTTGGCGGACTTCAGCACTACACGATCGAACCCCAGGACCTCGAAAAGACCAAGAACTTCTATGTCGACATCCTCGGCCTCGAGAACGGCGAACGCCCGCCGCTCGGCTTTCCCGGCTACTGGCTCTATTCCGGAGGCCAGGCGACGGTGCATCTGATGGGGCCGCGCGCGCCGCGTGAAGGGATCGTGGTGCGCGGGACCGTGAAGAAATACGAAGACACGGGCCGCCTCGATCATATTGCGTTCGCGGCCACCGACGTCGAAGCGGTTCGCAAGCGGCTCAAGGCCAGGAACGTC
>DATJTE010000081.1:0-53851 GCA_035503715.1 Rhizobiaceae bacterium
CAAGGATCGCCCAAACAGGCGAGATGTCGGTCAACGAGGGATAGACGGCGCGCGGGTTGGCGGCGGTCTGCGCCAGACTCGCCGTCACCATCGCGACGAGGCCGACAATCGAACCCGAGGACAGATCGACGCCGCCAGTGATGATCACCTGGGTCACGCCAACGGCAATGATACCTATGACCGATACCTGCAGGATAATGATCGAGAGGCGCTGCTTGTTGGCGAGAAAGGAGTCGCCCACGATGATCCAGCCAAGGATCTCGAACATAATGGCGATGCCGAGCAGCACGCCGAGGATCGAGACCTCCGGCGGCAGGCGCTTCACCGTCTTGATGATGGCCGCCGGGCTCGCAAGATCGCTGGTCGACATGGTTTCCACCCTTGTTCGTCTAAAGCCTCCGGTCAGTGGGAGGCGAGTTCCATGATTTTGACCTGATTGGCTTCGGCTCGGTCGAGGAAGCCGGTCACGCGGCCTTCGTGCACCACCATGATGCGGTCCGACATGCCGAGCACCTCCGGCATTTCGGACGAAATCATGATAACCGCGACACCCTGCCCCGCCAGCTTCGAGATCAACCGGTGAATCTCGGCCTTGGCGCCGACGTCGATGCCGCGCGTCGGCTCGTCGAGGATTAGTATCTTCGGGTTGGTGAGCAGCCACCGGCCGATCAGCACCTTCTGCTGGTTGCCGCCCGACAGATTGATGATCGGCTCGGACATGTCGGGGGTCTTCACGCGCAACTGCTGGCTGATGTCGACGGAGTCCTTCGACAGCTTCTTCTGCGTGACGAAGCCGTTCTTCACATAGGCCGACTGCAGCACCGCGATCTGCGTGTTCTCCTGGATGTCGAGCAGCAAAAAGCAGCCGGTCTCCTTGCGGTCCTCGGTCAGAAACGCCATGCCGTGCTTCATCGCGATCGCGGGACTGCTCACGCGGACTTCCTTGCCGAACATCTCGATCGTGCCGGAGCTGGCGGGCGTCACGCCGAACAGCGTTTCGGCGATGTTGGAGCGGCCCGAGCCGACCAGTCCGGCGATGCCCAAAATCTCGCCAGCGCGCAGGTCGAAGCTCACGTCGTGGAAAACGCCTTTCAGCGTCAGGCCCTTTACGGACAGGACCACCCCCCCGATCGGCACGTCTTCCTTCGGGAACATCTGCGTGATCTCGCGGCCGACCATCATGCGGATGATCTCGTTGCGCGTCACGTCGCTGGACAGCTTGGTGGCAATGTATTTGCCGTCGCGGAAGACCGACACCTCGTCGGCGATCTCGAACAGCTCGTTCATCTTGTGAGTGATGTAGATGATGCCCTTGTTCTCGGCCTTCAGGCTGCGGATGATCTTGAAAAGGTGATCCACCTCGCGCTCGGTCAGCGCCGAGGTCGGCTCGTCCATGATCAGCACGTCGGATTCGTAAGAAACCGCCTTGGCGATCTCGACCATCTGACGGTTGGCGACGGAGAGTTCCCCGACCTTGATCTCCGGGTCTATATGGATGTTCAGCCGCCGGAAAAGCTCGGCCGTCTTGCGGCGCATCTCGCCATGGTCGATCAGGCCAAAACGTGTCTTCGGCTCGCGGCGGATCCAGATGTTTTCGGCCACCGTCATGAAGTTCATCAGGTTGAGCTCCTGATGGATCATCGCGATGCCGTTCTCGAGCGCATCCAGCGGCGACTTCAGCCGAATGTCCTCGCCGCGTAGTTTGAACGTGCCGGTATCGGGCGTGTAGATACCGGCGACGATTTTCATCAGCGTCGATTTGCCGGCGCCGTTCTCGCCCATCAGCGCATGGACGGAACCTGGCCGGACTTTCAGCTGGACGTTGTCGAGAGCGAGCACGCCAGGGAACTCCTTGCGGACGTCCTCAACCTCGAGAATGTAGCCGTTGGAATGTGCGCCACTGGCGGGCGCGATGTCCGTCACAGTTTCCATGCCGGCCGCTCCTCCTTAGCGCATTGACGGCAAAGCACGTGGCGTCGTCGCCGACACCGTCTCCAGTCTGTCACGTGTCATGCGTTGGTGGAATGGTGCCGCGGCGGTGGCGCGCCACGGCACCCAGTTCGCTTCGTATCAGTTCTTCGCCGCGTACTGATCCATGTTGGCCGGAGTGACCAGTTCGAACGGCACCCAGACCTTCGCTTCGACCTTTTCGCCCTTGGCGAGCTTCATGGCCGCGTCGACCGCACCCGAGCCCTGCCCGGCCGCGTTCTGGAAAACCGTCACGTCGAGATCGCCGGCCTTCATGTAGGCAAGCGCTTCCTGCGTGGCGTCAACGCCGGCAACGATGACATTCTTCATGTCCCAGCCCGCCGCCTTCATGGCGTTGATCGCGCCGATCGCCATGTTGTCATTGTTGGAGATCACAGCGTCCGGCTGATGGCCGGCGGCGATCCAGTTGGTCATCAGGTCCTGCGCCTTGACCGGATCCCAGCCCGCGGTCTGCTCGTCGATGACGTTGAGTTTCACGCCGCATTCGGTGCCGGCATTCACGTCGTGAATGTCGGCGGTGCGCTGCACGGCCGCCTGGTTGGCGAGATCGCCGACCATGATCAGGATGCCGGCCTCGGTCTTGCCCGCTTCCTTCAGCAGACGGCAGACTTCGAGCGTCTCCAGCGTGCCGGAATCGACTTCGTTCGAAGCGACGAATGCGCCCTTCGGACCCAGCGCGTCGACGTCGATCGGCTGGCGGTTGACATAGACGATCGGAATGCCTGCATCATTCGCGAGCTTGGTCATCGGCGTCGTGGCGGAAGTATCGACCGCGTTAACGATGATGGCGTCGACCTTCGCGGCGATGAAATTCTGCACCTGGCTCAACTGCTTGTTCACGTCGTCGTCGGCAATTTCGATCACCACCGGCTGGTTCGCGTCAGCCGCCGACTTCTCGATGCCCTTGCGCAGTACGGTCAGGAAGGTGTCCGAATTCGCCATCGACACACCGATATCGCCGGCAAATGCCGAGCCGGCCATGAGCGCCGAAATCGCTGCTCCCAAAACAAACTTCTTCATTGGAATCTCCTCCACACGCGGGCGTCCGGTCACGCCCTTCTCCACCCGGAACATCCCCACTCGGGGGAATTCGCATGCTCCGATATCCCGCCCTCCAGAGCACCTCATAGAACGAATAGTTCATTTCATTCCATAATGAAATCTCTATTCCACCTTTTGATCGATGTCCAGAGCCGACGCGTCGCGGTCCAAAGATTTGTCTGAGCAGACCGTCCGCGGTCACGCTCACGCGGCCAGCGGCGTGACGTGGGCAGTCGCTCAGATGTTTTCCGGCAGGGAGATGTCGAACGGCAGGAATGTCTGTCCCGGCACCGTGCCCGGGCCGTTCTGAATCGCCTGCCCCATCAGGTCGATGAGCTCGCGGCAGAGGCGCGGCAGCGGCGCGCTGATCACCATCGTGGCGATGTTTTCCGCGAGAGCCGCACGTGATTCCGGCAGGAGTTCATTGCAGATCAGAACCGGGCCACCGGACGGCCGCGCTTCGCGCATCGCCATGATGGCGCCCTCCATGCCGCCGCCGGCGACGTAGCAGCCGGCGAGATCGGGATGCCGGTCGAGCAGCGCCAGCATCGTCTCGTAGGTGATCTGCTTGGTTTCGAGATTGATCAGCGTATCGAGCAACGCGAATTCGGGCGCCTGCTCGCGGAAATACGACCGGAACCCGATCTCGCGCAGCTCATGACCGTGGAAGCGATGGCTGCCGACAAACAGTGCGACCTTGCCGGGTCGCCTGGCGGCTTTGGCGATCATCCATGCGGCCGTGCGTCCCACCTTGCGGTTGTCGAGACCGACATAGCCCTCCCGCACGCCGGTGGCGAAGTCGGACAGCAGCGAGAAAACGGGAACGCCTTTGTCCTTCAGCGCCTGTACCGCCGCTGTCAGCATTGGATGATCAGGCGCGACGATCGCCACTGCGCGCGAGCGCGCCGCGAGCGCATTCAGCCGCGCGACGATCTCGTCCGGCGCTAGGCTGGTCGCGAAGTCGATTAGAGCGGTGGCCCGAAATCGCGATGACTGCGCTGCCGCCATGTCCAGTTCGCGGGCAAATTCCTCGTAGAAGCGCTGCTCGGGCAGAAGCAGAAAACCCAGCCTGTATTCCGGCAATTCCTGGCGGGTGCGCTGGCTGATCAGCCCGGCGGCGTGAAAGCCGATGCGTTGCGCCGCCTCCAGCACGCGCTGCGCGGTCTGCTCGCGCACGGGCAGCCGACCGTTCAGAACGCGGTCGACCGTGGCAACGCTGACGCCGGCTTCGCGTGACAGATCGGCGATGGTTGGACGCTTGCCCATTACGCTCCAGATGATGTCTTTCTTGCATACCAGCAGAGCACATTCTGATATGAAATGATAGAAATTCTTTCATTGCAATTGAGGATTCAGGCCGGGTCCGGTATGAACAATCAGTCGGACCCGCGGCTGGGCCGCGGTTTTCCTGATGGAGGAGCACGATGAGCGTTACGCCTGTGGCGGACGATTTCGGTCCCGCGCGCCGCGACTACAGCCTCGTGGGGCCCGGCTCGCAGCGGGCCGTCGACCTCGGCCTCGCTGCAGCCGAGTGGTACCATACCGACGTTCCCCGCAAGGACATGAAGGCACTGATGCAGCGCTCGGACGCGCGCGCCATCCGTGACACGATCATCTGGTTCGCCGCGCTGTTCTTCTTCGCCGGCATGGGGATCTACCTCTGGCCGAGCCCCTGGTCGCTGCTCTTTTTCCTGCCCTACGGCGTGCTCTACGGCTCCTCGACGGACTCGCGCTGGCACGAATGCGGCCATGGCACGGCCTTCAAGACGCAGTGGATGAACACCGTCGTCTACCAGATCGCCTGCTTCATGATCATGCGCAATCCGGTGACCTGGAAGTGGAGCCACGCGCGCCACCACACCGACACGATCATCGTCGGTCGCGATCCCGAAATCGCCGTCATGCGCCCGCCGGACCTTCTGATCGTCGTTCTCAACTTCTTCGGCATCATCGACGCGTGGGTCGCGATGAAGACGATGGTGCTGAATACGTTCGGCGTCCTCGAGGAAGAAGCAAAGACCTACGTGCCGGAGAGCGAGCAGCCGAAGATCATCACCGCTGCGCGCATCTGGTTCGCGATCTATGCGGCAACCATTGCGCTCGCCATCTATATGGGATCGATCCTGCCGCTGATGGTGATCGGCCTGCCGCGCCTCTACGGCGCTTGGCACATGGTGATGTGCGGGCTGCTGCAGCATGGCGGGCTTGCCGACAACGTGCTCGATCACCGGCTGAATTCACGCACCGTCTACATGAATCCGATTAGCCGCTTCATCTACTGGAACATGAACTATCACGTCGAGCATCACATGTTCCCGATGGTGCCTTATCACGCGCTGCCGCGGCTGCACGAAATGATCAAGCACGATCTGCCGGCGCCGAGCCCGTCGATCTGGGCCGGTTACAAGGAGATGGTACCGGCCTTCCTGCGGCAGTTGCGCAACGAAGATTACTTCATCAAGCGCGAGCTGCCGCTGACGGCGAAGCCGTATCGCGCCGAGTTCCACGACGCCGTGCCGACCGCGGCCGAATGACTGACGAGCGAGAGGCGGGAGAAACCATGTCCGAGTGGGTGGAAGCGTGCGCAGTCGATGATGTCGAGACGGAGGATCTGATCCGCTTCGACCACGCCGGCAAGACCTATGCGATCTATCGCAGCCCCGAAGACGAGTTCTTCGCGACCGACGGGCTGTGCACACACGAGCAGGTGCATCTCTCCGGCGGACTGGTGATGGATTACATCATCGAGTGCCCGAAGCATAACGGACGTTTCGACTATCGCACCGGCGACCCCAAGGGCGCGCCGGTCTGCGTAAAACTTCAGACCTATCCGGCGAAAGTCGAGGCCGGAAAGGTACTGATCGATATCGGCGGATGACCGATGGGCGGATTGGTCATCGTCGGTGCGGGCGAATGTGGCGTGCGCGCTGCATTCGCCCTCCGCGAGGCCGGCTTTGACGGCCCCGTCACGCTGATCGGCGACGAGCCGCACCTGCCTTACGAACGCCCTCCCCTGTCCAAGACCTTTCCGACCGCGCCAAAGCATATTGCCGGCGAGGATGCGTACGCCGCCGCGCGCATCGATCTCGTCCGCGGCCGACGTGTCAGTGCGATCGACCGGGCGAAAAAGCGGATCGCATTCGCCGAAGGTGGCGACCTCGCCTACGAACGGCTGCTGATCGCGACCGGTTCGCGCGCAAGTCTTTTTCCCGGCATGGAGAAGGCCCGAACACTCCGCACGCTGTCCGACGCCGAAACGACGCTCGGCAGCCTCGCGCCCGGCAAGAAGCTTGTCATCGTCGGCGGCGGCTTCATCGGCCTGGAACTCGCCGCGACCGCACGAAAGCTCGGAGCCGACGTCACGGTGATCGAGGCCGCACCCCGGCTGATGGCGCGCGTCGTGCCGACCGAGATCGCTTCCGTCGCCGAAGCGCGGCACCGGGCTGAGGGCGTCGCGTTCATTCTTGGCACCCAGGTCCGCACCGTGACCGAAACAAGCATCATGCTCGCGGATGGCCACGTCATCGAGGCAGACCAGGTCATTGCCGGCGTCGGCGCCCTTCCCAATACCGAGCTTGCAGCCGCTGCTGGATTGGCCATCGAAAACGGCATCCTTGTCGACGGTTGCTTTCGCACCTCCGACCCAGACATCTTTGCCGCGGGCGACTGCTGCAATTTCCCCTATCGTGAGGCGCGAACCCGACTGGAAAGCTGGCGCGCCGCGCAGGATCACGGCAAACATGCCGCGCGCGCCATATTAGGCGGCGAAGATGCGTATCAGCGCGTGCCCTGGTTCTGGTCGGATCAGTACGATCTGACCCTGCAGGTCGCCGGCCTGCCCGATCCTGCCGCCGCATCGATCCGCCGCGATCTTGGCGATGGCGCCTTCATCCTGTTCCAGCTTGCGCCGGACGGATCGCTTCTGTCTGCCAGCGGCATCGGCGTTGAGAACGCGGTCGCCAAGGACATCAGGCTGGCCGAAATGATGATCGAGAAGGGCATCAACCCCGAACCGGCGAAGCTCGCCGATCCAACCGTAAACCTGAAATCGCTGCTGAGGGGCTGACCATGATCCGACCGCCGAGAAAATCCGTTGCCGAAATCCTCGCACTGCGCGGCAAGCGGCCAATCGTCATGCTGCGCGTCGAGAGCCTCGACGAGGCGGCCGCGGCGGAAGCTGCCGGCATCGATATCGTTTCCGTTCCGCCCGCACTGCTCATCGATCCGCGCTACCGTGAGGTCGCGCCGACGCTCTTCTCCATCCCCGGCCTCGACTTCTTCGACGTTGGCACCTCGGACGATTTCGTGCGCTGGGCGTTCTCGATGCTCAAAGCGAGTGCGGACGCCATCTACTGCTCGGCGAGCAATGAGACCGTGCGTCGGCTGGCGTCGGAATACGTCCCCGTCTGCGGTCACGTCGGACTGATCCCGTCGCGGCGCACCTGGACCGGCGGTTATGTCGCCGTCGGCAAGACGCTGGAATCCGCGCAACTGGTCTGGCGGCAGGTCCGGGCGCTGGAAGAAGCAGGCGCCTTTGCCGCGGAAATCGAGGTGGTGCCGGAGCCGATCGCCGCCGCGATCATGAAGAAGACCTCGCTCCTGCTGATCTCCATGGGCGCTGGCACCGGCGGTCACGCCCAGTATCTCTTCGCCGACGACGTGCTCGGTCAAAACACCGGCCACGTGCCGCGCCACTCCAAGATCTACCGCAACTTCAACGCCGAGTATGACCGGCTGCAACGCGAGCGCGTCGCGGCGTTCAAGGAATATGCGGCCGACGTCAACGGCGGCGCGTATCCAGAAGAGCGCCACAAGGTCCCGGTAACCGACGAAGTTGTGGAGCGTTTCAGCGACTGGCTCGAAGGCCAGTAAGCTCGCGGGCAAGCCCGCAATGGTTGCGCTACCACAATTCGCGCCCTAGGACTTGCACCCGGCTATAAAAGTCTGACAATTGGCGCGAAATCCACGTCAGCCGCCCTATGTCAGGGGCCTACGAGCCGGGACTGAAGTCCATGAACATTCATCAACCGTCGGCGCGCACCTTGCGGCTTTCCGGCGACGACAACGTCCTTGTCGCCGGCGAGAAGATCGAGAAAGACGTTACCATCGCGCCGGGGCTGGCGACACGCCAGCGCATTCCGTTTGGCCATAAGGTCGCGACCAAAGCCATTGAGGCCGGGCAGCCGATCGTAAAGTTCGGCCAGATCATCGGTTTTGCATCGAAACCGATCGAGGCCGGCGCGTGGGTGCATACCGACAATTGCGACATGGGACCTGAACACGGGGCTTTCGAGCGCGACTATCAGTTCGCCGCCGCCGCGCCGAAGACGGAATTCGTGCCTGAGGCGGAGCGCGCGACCTTCGAAGGTTATCGCCGCGGCAACGGCAAGACCGGTACCCGGAATTATCTCGGCATCCTCACCAGCGTGAACTGCTCGGCGACCGTCGCCAAGTTCATGGCCGATGCAATCAACCGCTCCGGCATCCTCGACGACTATCCGACCATCGACGGCGTCATACCGTTCGTGCACGGCACCGGCTGCGGCATGAACGATCACGGCGAAGGTTTTGAAGTGCTGCGCCGCACGCAGTGGGGTTACGCAGCCAATCCTAATCTCGGCGGCACGCTGCTCGTCGGCCTCGGCTGCGAAGCCTTCCAGATCGGCCGCATGAAGAAGGAATACTGCATCTCCGAAAGCGAGACGTTCCGCACCATGACGATCCAGGAGATCGGCGGGACGCGCAAGATCATCGACTGGGGCGTCGAGGCGATCAAGGAGATGCTGCCGAGCGTCGCCAAGGCGCAGCGCGAAACGATCCCTGCCTCAGAACTCGTGCTGGCGCTCCAGTGCGGCGGCTCCGACGGCTATTCCGGCATTACCGCCAATCCTGCGCTCGGCTACGCCGCCGACATTCTCGTTCGGCAGGGCGGCACTGCGATCCTCTCGGAGACGCCTGAGATCTATGGTGCCGAACATCTGCTGACCCGCCGCGCGGTGAACCGCGAGGTCGGTGAGAAGCTCATCGAGCGCATCAAGTGGTGGGAGGACTACACCGCCCGCAACCACGGCGAGATGAACAACAACCCCTCGCCCGGCAACAAGCTCGGCGGGTTGACCACCATCCTTGAAAAATCGCTCGGCGCCGCCGCCAAGGGCGGCACCACGGCGCTCACCGCCGTCTACGAATATGCCGAACCGGTCAACGAGCGCGGTTTCGTCTTCATGGACACACCAGGCTTCGATCCAGTCTCGGCAACTGGCCAGGTCGCCGGTGGCGCGAACGTGCTGTGCTTCACCACCGGTCGCGGCTCGGCCTATGGCTGCAAGCCCGTGCCGTCGATCAAGCTCGCGACCAACACGCCGATGTACGAAAAAATGTCGGAGGACATGGACATCAACTGCGGCGACATCCTCACCGGCGTCTCGGTCGAGGACAAGGGCAAGGAGATCTTCGAGGAAATTCTCGCGGTATCGTCCGGCAAGCGCTCGAAGTCGGAAGAACTCGGCTATGGCGACAATGAATTCGTGCCCTGGCAGGTCGGCGCGGTGATGTGATGCCTAGGTGAGACTGCTTCGATATTCAGGTCAGGGCGAGACGAAAATGGTGCCTTCTGAGAACCGGAGCGGAGCATACTTGAGTACGTGAGCACCGGAAGCGGAGGAAGGTGCCATTTGCAGGCCGCCATGGCCTGAATATCGGTGCAGTCTGGGGGGAATGCCATGAGCATGGTGAGCAACGACTTCGAATATTATGACCACAGATTCCGCGACCTGACGGTGCCGATCGCCAAGCTCGAAACGCTCTATGACGGCTGCCGTTGGGCGGAAGGCCCCTGCTGGTTCGGCGACCACGGGTATTTGATCTGGAGCGACATCCCGAACAACCGCATCCTGCGCTGGACGCCGGAACTCGGCGTTTCCGTATTTCGCGCCAATGCCAACTTCACCAACGGACATACGCGCGACCGCGAAGGCCGGCTGGTGAGTTGCGAGCATGGCGGCCGCCGCGTCTCGCGCACTGAGCCGGACGGGTCGATCACCGCGATCGCCACGCACTACAAAAAGAAGCGGCTCAACTCGCCGAACGACGTGGTGGTGAAGTCCGACGGCACGATCTGGTTCACCGATCCGACCTACGGGATCATGAGCGACTACGAGGGCTACAAGGCCGAGCCCGAGCAGGACGGCTGCTACGTCTACCGCGTCGATCCGAAGACAGGCGACATCGCCGTCGTGTGCGATGATTTCGTCAAACCGAACGGTCTCGCCTTCGCACCCGACGAGAGGGAGCTTTATGTTGCCGACTCCGGCTCGAGCCACGACCCGAAAGGGCCGCACCACATCCGCCGCTTCAAGGTCGGCGCCGGCAACAAGCTCTCCGGCGGCAAGGTCTTTGCGGAAGTCTCGCCCGGCGTCCCGGACGGGTTCCGTTTCGACACGGCCGGCAATCTCTGGACGAGTTGCCAGGACGGCGTGCTCTGCGTGGCACCCTCAGGTGACGCGCTAGGCAAGATCCGCATCCCGACTATGGTGTCCAACCTCACCTTTGGCGGGCCGATGCGGAATCGGCTCTTCATCACGGCCACCGACCGCCTGTTTTCCGTCTTTGTCGCCACTACCGGCGCTCAGCGGCCCTGAGCGGAACAGATATCGGCGAGAAACGTTGAAACCTCTCTATTCCAAGAGGGTTTTGCCATGGCTTCGTTCTCCGACCTCACCGACATCGACCTTGAAAAGCGTGTCCGAGACCTGACGCGCGAGGTTCAGCAGCTCAGGCGCGCGGCTGCAAAACGTGGGGCAGGCTTCGTGGATGATACTGGCGAGACGCTGCAGGACATCTATGCCGCGGTCGCGGACCAGGTGAGTTCGTCGCTGCCGAGGCTGCGCAAAGGCGCAAAAGCCATCGAAAAAAGCGCCTATGATCACCCCGCAACTGTCGCCGCGGTCGGACTGCTGGTCGTCGGGCTCGCAGCAACCCTCTTCTTGAGACGCCGTTAAGCCTATAGGACTACAGCTATCTGCGCTTCGCAGGTGTACGATAAGGAACCGAATCGGAATTAAGGCCGTTCTTCAGCCAAATTTCTTTGTAATTTCCGAGCCTTCCCGCAGTCAGCAACAGTCCAGATTCAATGCTCAATCGGTCGCAGACGCTGCCAAAACACATCCTCGCCGCCCTGCGCAAGGAAGCGCCGCGTTGCATCCACCTGCACAATAACGAGCCGTGCACCACGATTGCCTCCTACAACATCCACAAATGCGTGGGTACGGATGGAAGATTTGACCCCGCCCGCACGGCCGAGGTTATCTCCGAGATCGATGCCGACGTGATCGCCTTGCAGGAGGCGGACGAACGGCTCGGCGACCGTCAGGGACTGCTAAACCTCGACGCGCTGAAGCGCGAGACAGACCTCGTTCCCGTGCATTTTCCGGCCAATGGCCGCAGCCATGGCTGGCATGGCAATTTGATCCTGGCCCGCCGCGGCGCGGTCGAGGAGGTTAGGCCGGTTCGGCTTCCCGGTCTGGAGCCGCGCGGCGCGCTGATCGTCGACCTCGAGTTGAAGGGCGTGTCGCTGCGTATCATCGCAGCGCATCTCGGCCTGTTTCGTCGGTCCCGCTCCCTGCAGACCACGGCGCTGCTTGACGCCACCAACACGGTCTTGCGCCCCACCATCCTGCTCGGCGATTTCAACGAATGGCGCGTCAAGACACGGTCGTCGCTGCTGACGCTGCTGCCTCATTTTGGTCCGGTGCACGCCGTTCTGCCGAGTTTCCCGTCGCGCTTCCCGTTGCTTGCGCTCGACCGCATCTTGGCCCGGCCGCAGCAGCTCATCTCCTCGATCGAGGTCCACCAGACCCCGCTGGCGCGCGTCGCCTCCGATCACCTGCCGGTAAAGGCGCGGCTCAATCTCGAAGGATTGCGGCCGGCCAATATGGAACCTCAATTCGCCGAACCAGTTATGGGCCAGCCACAGCCCGTCGAAGCCGACGGAGTCCTAAACACGGTGACCTGATTGGATACAACAATCACCCGGCTGTCCGAAGACCGCATCAAGGCGGGTCAAAGCGGATTGCTGCTGGTTGCCGACAGTTTCGACGCTTTTGCCACCCGCATCCTGACCGCCCGCGCTGCCACGCGCAGCCTCGACCTCATGTATTACATCTGGCATGACGACCAGACCGGCCGGCTGCTGTTGCAGGAAGTAGTCCGGGCGGCGGAGCGCGGCGTCAAGGTACGGATGCTGCTCGACGACATCAATCCGCGCGCCAGCGATGCGGCCTATATGGCGCTGAACAACCACCCCAACATCGAGCTCAAGCTGTTCAACCCGAGCAGCCTGCGCAACGGCAATATCTTCCGGCCGCTCGAACTGGTGTCGCGCATGTTCGCGCTGACACGCCGCATGCATACCAAAGCCTGGATCGCCGACGGCAGCGTCGCCATCGTCGGCGGCCGCAACATCGGCGACGCCTATTTCGACGCCGCCGATACGAATTTCCGCGATCTCGATCTGCTGCTGCTTGGCCCTGCCGTCGACCAGACGGCCGGCATTTTCGAAGCCTACTGGAATTGCACCGCGGCGCGGCCGATCCACCTTCTGCACGCCGTCAACGCGGGAAAACACGGGGACATTGCTGGTCACATCGAAGCGCAGGGCGAGCTCCTCACGCCCCTCGGCGACCGCCAGTCGATCGCGGAGTTCATCGCCGCGCGGAGCGACATGTACTGGACCAACAAGGTGCGCGTCATCGCCGACCCGCCGGAAAAGGTCACGGGCAGGAGGAAACGCAATTGGCTGATGAAAGAGCTGATGCCCATCATCCAGAAGGCCGCGAAGAGCCTTGAAATCGTTTCACCCTATTTCATTCCGGGTCGCGTCGGCTGCAACGTCCTTCGCGAACTGACGCAGCGCGGGGTGATCGTGGCGGTGCTGACCAATTCGCTTGCTGCGACAGACGTCGCGGCCGTCCACGGCGCCTATTCCAACTATCGGCGCAGGCTGCTCCGATACGGCGTGAAGCTTTTCGAGCTGCAGCCGTTTGACGGCCGGCGCGACCTTTCCGTGTTCGGATCGAAGGGCGCCAGCCTGCACACAAAGGCCTTCGCGGTCGACGACCGGATCGGTTTCGTCGGTTCGTTCAATTTCGATCCACGCTCGGTGTCGCTCAATTCCGAGATGGGCGTTCTCTTCGAGGACCAGAACCTTGTCGCAGAGCTCCGCCGCCGGTTCGAGCTCGAAAAATCACCCGCAACGAGCTACCGCGTATTCCTTGACCGGCACGGCATGCTTGGTTGGGAGGGAGAAAACGACGACGGCGAAATACAACACGTCTCGCATGAACCCGAGGCCGGAATATTCCGTCGCTTGATCGCCGGTGTCGTGCGCTGGCTGCCGATAGAATCCCAGCTTTAGTCGACTACAAACGAAGCTCACAAGTACCTGCTGAAGCTGACGTTTTTCACAAGCGTGTAACCCTCCGTAACCGTCCGCTTTTCGAATCGGGCTTGTACAGCCGGGCGAGCGCGCTAGTGTTGGGCTTTACGCGGCAATCTGCGTGAAAACACAAAAATGGGAGCAAAAAATGCTGAAAAACGTGCTGAAAGCGACCGTTTGCGCCTCCGCGCTGGTCGTTTCGGCCGGCGCCTTCGTTGCGCCAGCCTTCGCCCAGGTCGTCATCAATCGCGGCAATGACACCGACCCGACGACGCTCGACCACCACAAGACCTCGACGGTCGCAGAGAGCAATCTCATGCTCGACCTCTATGAAGGTCTGGTCACCTATGGCCCCGACGCGTCGATCGTCCCCGGCGCCGCCGAGAAGTGGGAAGTGTCCGACGATGGCCTGAAATACACATTCCATCTGCGCGATGCGAAATGGTCGAACGGCGATCCTGTGAAGGCGAGCGACTTCGTCTTCGCGTTCCAGCGCCTGCAGGATCCGGCAACCGCCGCGCCCTACGCCAACATGCATTTCGGCATCGTCAATTCCGAAGCGATCAACAAGGGCGAGAAGCCGGCGACCGAACTCGGCGCCAAGGCGATCGACGACAAGACGCTCGAAATCACGCTTTCTGCTCCGGCGCCATATTTCGTGGAAATGCTGGCGCACCAGACTGGCTTGCCGCTTCATGAAGCATCCGTGAAGCAATTCGGCGATCAGTTCGTTCAGCCTGGCAACCTCATCACAAACGGCGCTTACAAGCTCGACTCGTTCACCCCGAACGACAAGATCGTGATGAGCAAGAACGAGAATTACTGGGATGCAGCCAACGTAAAGGTAGATACGATCAACTGGATCCCCTTCGAGGACCGCGCGGCCTGCCTGCGCCGCTTCGAGGCGAACGAGGTCGTGGCATGCTCCGATATCCCGGCCGAACAGATGGACTACATGAAGGAGAAGCTGGGTGACCAGGTGCACATCGCGCCCTATCTGGGCACGTACTATCTGCCTGTAAAGGTGAAGAAGGAAAAGCTCGCCGACCCACGCGTGCGGCAGGCGCTGTCGATGGCGATCGATCGCGAGTTCCTCGCCGATGAAATCTGGAGCGGCACCATGCTGCCCGGATACTCTCTGGTGCCTCCAGGGATCAACAATTACGGTGAGCCGGTCTATCTCGAATACAAGGACATGGATCAGCTCGACCGCGAGGACGCCGCGAAGAAGCTTCTTGCGGAAGCGGGTGTTGCGGAAGGCTCGCTGTCAGTCGAACTGCGCCATAATACCGGTTCAAACCACAAGAACACGATGACGGCGCTCGCCGATATGTTCAAGAACATCGGCGTCAACTCGACGATCGTGGAAATGGAAGGCACCGGCTACTTCGACTACATGAAGCAGGACGGCGACTTCGACATGACCCGCGCCGGCTGGATCGGCGACTATTCCGATCCGCAGAACTTCCTGTTCCTGTTCGAGAGCGACAATCTCGGCTTCAACTATCCACGCTGGGAGAGCAAGGAGTACGACGAGCTGATGGCGAAGGCGGAGGCCACGACCGACCTCAAGGAGCGGGCCGGCATCCTGCGGCAGGCTGAGGAGTTGTTCCTCAAGGAGGTTCCGGCGATTCCGGTCCTCTATTATTCGTCGCGCAGCCTCGTCTCCAGCAAGCTCAAGGGCTGGGAAGACAATCTGCTTAACAGGCACCTGACGCGGTATCTGTCCGTCGAAGGCTGATCGGCATTTTCGGGGCCATACGGGAAACCGCGTGGCCCCCTTCCGATCCGATGCTTCGCGTTTTATTATCATCCGAGCTGAAACACGCGTCCCTGGCGGGCCGCGGTAAGGCAGAGGCGGTCTCATGATCGGCTATGTCCTGAGACGTTTGGCCAGCGCCATACCCACGATGTTCATCATCGTGACGATCTCGTTCTTCATGATCCGGCTGGCGCCGGGCGGACCGTTCGACCTTGAGCGGCCGCTCGATCCGCTGATCATGGCCAACCTCGAACGCGCCTACAATTTCGACAAGCCGCTCTGGCAGCAGTACCTCATCTACATGGGCAATCTGCTTCAGGGCGATCTCGGCCCGAGTTTCACGCGTAGAGATTTCACCGTCGCCGACCTGTTCGAAGCCGGTCTGCCCGTGTCGATCCAGATCGGTGGAATGGCGATCGTGATCGCGCTCGTTCTCGGCATCACGCTCGGGGCGATCGCTGCGCTCCGGCAGAATTCCTGGATCGACTACTCGGTCGTCGGAACCGCGACGCTCGGGATCACCATTCCTACCTTCGTCATCGCGCCGATCCTCAGTCTCTTCTTCGGCGTGCTGATGGGGTGGCTGCCCGCCGGCGGCTGGGGAACGTGGCAGCACATGGTGCTGCCGATCGCCACGCTCGCGCTCCCGCAGACCGCGATCATCGCAAGACTGACGCGCGGCGCGACGATCGAGGCGTTGCGCTCAAATCACGTGCGCACCGCGCGCGCCTATGGCCTGCCCGGCTTCGTCGTGGTCGTTGTCCACACGCTGCGCGCCGCGATCCTGCCCGTCGTCTCCTATCTCGGCCCGACGGCCGCGGCGCTGCTGACCGGCTCCGTGGTTGTGGAAACGATCTTCGGCATTCCCGGTATCGGGCGCTATTTCGTTCAAGGGGCGCTTGGCCGGGACTACACGCTGGTGATGGGCACGGTCGTCGTCATCGCGCTCTTCGTCATCGTCTTCAATCTCATCGTCGATATCCTCTACGCCTTCCTCGACCCGAGGGTGCGCTATGACTGATGTCCACATCCCGGCCGCGACGCCCGCCGCGCCAATCGAAGGGCAGGTTACCGGCCGTTCGCCCTGGCAGGATGCGTGGCTGAGGCTTCGCCGCAACCGCGCCGCCGTCGCCAGCGCCGTGGTTCTCGCCTTCCTGGCGTTTGCCGGCTTTGTCGGGCCCTATCTCACGCCGCATTCCTACGACCAGATCTATCCCCAATACGTCCGCGTGCCGGCGAGCCTTGAGGCCTATCCCAAGGAAGACACCATTGTTCCGGAATTCCAGTCGGCGCTGGAGCGCGCCCGCGTGATCGTCGGTGACATCGCGCTCGACGGCTCGACCATCAGCGCACCGATCTCCGATGACGACGCCATCGATGAGCGCATTGTCCGCTACGTCGACCGGTCGGACCTGTTCGACAATGCCCGCATCGAGGACCTCTCCGCCGACGGCAAATCCGCGGTGATGCTCGCGGATGTACAGCGCGTGCATTTCTATTTCGGCACCGACCGCAATGGCCGCGACCTCCTGGCGCGCATCCTGATCGGGCTGCGCATCTCGCTCGCCATCGGCCTGCTCGCGTCCTTCATGGCGCTGGTTCTGGGCGTCACCTATGGCGCGGTTGCCGGCTATTTCGGCGGCCGCATCGACAATGTCATGATGCGCGTCGTCGACATCATGTACTCGCTGCCCTTCATCTTCTTCGTCATCCTGCTCGTCGTCTTCTTCGGCCGGAACTTCGTGCTGATCTTCATCGCCATCGGCTGTACCGAGTGGCTCGATATGTCGCGCATCGTGCGCGGCCAGACGCTCACCATCAAACGCCAGGAATATGTGCAGGCGGCGGAAGCGCTCGGCGTCGGCAGTGCCGGAATCCTGAAGCGCCACATCATCCCGAACCTGCTCGGTCCGGTGGTGGTCTTCGTCACACTGCTTGTGCCGAAAGCAATCCTGCTGGAGTCGCTGCTGTCCTTCCTCGGCCTCGGCGTTCAGGAGCCGCTCACCAGCCTTGGCCTGCTGATTTCCGAAGGTGCCGCCAGCATGCGCGGCGCGACCTGGCTGCTGCTCTATCCCGCCGTCACGCTGACGGTGCTTCTTTTCGCGCTGAACTTCCTCGGCGACGGCCTGCGTGATGCGCTGGACCCGAAGGATCGCTGATGGCTGAGCCGATCCTCAAAGTCCGTGGCCTGACCGTCGATTTCCAGACGAATGACGGCGTCGTTCGTGCGGTAAAGGGGATCGACCTTGACGTGAGGCCGGGCGAAACCGTTGCGATCGTTGGCGAATCCGGCTCGGGCAAAAGCCAATCGATGATGGCGATGATGGGCCTGCTGGCATCGAATGGGCGCGCGGGTGGCTCGGCCAAATATCGTGAGCAGGAATTGATCGGCCTCTCCGACCGCAAGCTGAACAAGGTGCGCGGCGCCAAGATCACCATGATCTTCCAGGAGCCGATGACCTCGCTCGATCCGCTCTACAGGATCGGCAAGCAGATCGCCGAGCCGCTCATCCATCACGGCGGCTACAGCAAGGCGAAAGCGCGCCCGCGCGTGCTGGAATTGTTGAAGCTGGTCGGCATTCCCGATCCGGAGCGCCGCATTGACGCCTACCCGCACGAGCTTTCGGGAGGCCAGCGCCAGCGCGTCATGATCGCCATGGCGCTCGCCAACGACCCCGATATCCTGATCGCCGACGAGCCGACCACCGCGCTCGATGTGACGATCCAGGCACAGATCCTGACGCTGCTCGCCGAGCTACAGAACAAGCTGCACATGGCGATCGTCTTCATCACCCATGATCTCGGCATTGTCCGGCGTTTCGCCGACCGCGTTTACGTGATGCGTTCCGGAGAGGTTGTTGAGAAAGGCGCGACCGAGACGGTGTTCACCGCGCCGTCGCACCCCTACACGAAGATGCTGCTCGCCGCCGAGCCGACCGGCCACAAGGCGCCGCCGCCCGCCGGCGCGCCGATTCTGCTCGAGGGCAAGAATGTCGAGGTAAACTTCCAGATCGGCGGCGGTTTCCTCGCCGGTCCGCCCGTCTACCTGCGCGCCGTCGACCACATCTCGATCGCTTTGAGACGCGGCCAGACGGTCGGCATCGTCGGCGAATCCGGTTCGGGCAAATCAACGCTCGGCCGCGCATTGCTGAAACTTCTCCCCAGCGAAGGCGCGATCCGCTTCGAGACGCACGACATTTCCAAGGCCGATCGAGCGCAGATGCGCCCGCTGCGCAAGGAATTGCAGCTCGTCTTCCAGGACCCGTTCGGCTCGCTCTCGCCGCGCATGACCGTCGGCCAGATCATCACGGAAGGCTTGCTCGTCCACGAACCATCCCTGTCGGGCAAGGAGCGCGACCGGCGTGCTGTCGAGGCGCTGCGCGAGGTCGGCCTCGACCCGGTCATGCGCAACCGCTATCCGCACGAATTCTCCGGCGGCCAGCGGCAGCGCATCGCGATTGCGCGCGCCATGATCCTGAAACCGAAGGTCGTCGTGCTGGACGAGCCGACATCAGCGCTCGACCGCTCCGTGCAGAAGCAGATCGTCGATCTGTTGCGCGATCTGCAGAAGAAGCACGACCTGTCATACATCTTCATCAGCCACGACCTGGCGGTGATGCGCGCCATGGCCGACTACATCATCGTCATGCAGCGCGGCCGCATCGTCGAGGAAGGTCAGACCAAACAGATTTTTGACGATCCCAAGGACATCTACACACAGACACTGATGGCCGCCGCGATCGACCAGACACGGTTCCGCGAAACGGCCTAACCGCGCCTCTCATCTCCGCGAGGGAGAACGCATCTGGTGTTTCTCTGCCTACTTCGGCTCCCACCAACCGCCGTCATCCTCGGGCTTGTCCCGAGGATCTGCGGCGAGGCCGCGACAAGTAGCTGCTGATTGCAGCGGCAGTAGATCCTCGGGACAAGCCCGAGGATGACGCGCGACGAGTGACAACGCTGGAAACCACAAGCGAAGGCCTAGCTGTCTATGCCAGCAACAGATCAGAGGCGCTAGCGCGCGCGACTGAGCCGCAACAGAAACAGCGCGCTGGTCCCATGCGGCTCGAGTACAGCCGGCTCGTCAGACGCATCGAAGAGTGCGCAATCGCGCGCGAGCAATTCCGTGCTGGTATCGCTATGTGCGACGCTCGCTCCGCCTTCTGACGCCAGAACCAACGTCGCGCCGCTGAAGAGCTCGATCCGCGTGCGCTCTCTGAGTGCAACACGCTCGACCGTATGTTTCCACGTCCCACGCCGCGTCATCACGTTGAGATCGGTGATTGCTCCGCCAAGAAGCTCCGCGCTCGTCTTCACATCGGCGGGAAAGCCGAGCGGCTTCGATCGCTTCGTCAGCTCAATCGGTTTCTGCCCTTCGATCTCCAGCCGGATGCCCTCGCCGTCCAGCACCGCGAGCGTCCGCTCCACGCCTGGGAATGCGGAGAACGGCCCATTCGTCTCGACGCGGGCCATCGAGACGCGCCATTCGAACGTGTCGAGCCCTGCGCCTTCCGGGTAAACTGCAATCTCGGTCGTCGTACCGCCGCCGTTCTTCCACGGCATGACGCGGTGGTCAGCGGCACGAAGGATACGCATCAGCCGAGAATGCCCGGCAGGTTGAGCTGATGCTCCTTGGCGCAGTCGATGGCGATCTCGTAGCCGGCATCCGCGTGGCGCATCACGCCGGTCGCCGGATCGTTCCACAACACACGCTCCAGCCGCCGCGCGGCGTCTTCTGTGCCGTCGCAGACGACCACCATGCCCGAATGCTGCGAAAAACCCATGCCGACACCGCCACCATGATGCAGCGACACCCAGGTCGCGCCGCTCGCAGTGTTGAGCAGCGCGTTGAGCAGCGGCCAGTCGGACACCGCGTCCGAACCGTCCATCATCGCTTCCGTCTCGCGGTTGGGCGATGCGACCGAACCGGAGTCCAGATGGTCGCGGCCAATCACCACCGGCGCCTTCAGTTCTCCCTTCGCCACCATCTCGTTGAAGGCGAGGCCGGCTTTGTGGCGATCGCCGAGACCAATCCAGCAGATGCGCGCCGGCAGGCCCTGGAACGCGATGCGCTCGGCAGCCATCTCCAGCCAGCGATGCAGGTGGTCGTTCTCGGGGAACAGCTCCTTCATCTTCGCGTCGGTCTTGCGGATATCTTCCGGATCGCCCGACAGTGCTGCCCAGCGGAACGGGCCGATGCCACGGCAGAAAAGCGGACGGATATAGGCCGGCACGAAGCCTGGGAACGCAAACGCGTTCTCCAGCCCCTCCTCCTTCGCCACCTGGCGAATGTTGTTGCCGTAGTCGAGCGTCGGCACACCGGCGTTCCAGAAATCGACCATCGCCGCGACGTGCGTCTTCATCGAGGCACGCGCCGCCTTCTCCACCGATTTCGGATCGCGCTCGCGCTTCTCGCGCCATTCGGCCACCGTCCAGCCTTGCGGCAGATAGCCGTTGATCGGATCATGGGCTGACGTCTGGTCGGTGACGATGTCAGGACGCGCGCCGCCGGCCTTCATGCGCTTCACCAGTTCCGGAAAAATATCGGCCGCGTTGCCGAGCAGGCCAACCGACTTCGCCTCGCCGGCTTTTGTCCAGCGGTCGATCTTCTCCAGCGCCTCGTCGAGGGTCAGCGCCTTCTCGTCGAGGTAGCGGGTGCGAATGCGGAAATCGATGCGGGTCTCGTCGCACTCGACCGCCAAGCAGCAGGCGCCGGCAAACACCGCGGCCAGCGGCTGCGCACCGCCCATGCCACCCAAGCCGCCGGTCAGGATCCATTTGCCCTTGAGGCTGCCGTCATAGTGCTGGCGCCCGGCCTCGGCGAAGGTCTCATAGGTGCCCTGCACGATGCCCTGCGTGCCGATGTAGATCCATGAGCCGGCCGTCATCTGGCCGTACATGGCCAGCCCCTTGCGGTCGAGCTCGTGAAAATGCTCCCAGGTCGCCCAGTGCGGCACTAGGTTGGAATTGGCAATCAGCACGCGCGGCGCGTCCTTGTGCGTCTTGAACACGCCGACAGGCTTCCCCGACTGCACGAGCAGCGTCTGGTCCTCGTCGAGCCCGCGCAGTGCCGCGACGATGCCGTCAAAATCCTTCCAGGTGCGGGCCGCGCGGCCGATGCCGCCATACACCACCAGCTCCTGCGGGTTCTCGGCCACGTCTGGATCGAGATTGTTCATCAGCATGCGCATCGGCGCCTCGGTCAGCCAGCTTTTCGCCGTCAACTCCGTGCCGCGCGGCGCACGGATCGTGCGGGTGTTGTCGATGCGGGTGTGCGTGGTCATCGGTGTTTCCTCAATTGTGAAATCTCCCCTCACCGGCCCTTCGGGCCACCTCTCCCCAAAGGGGAGAGGAATACTCCCGCGCCGGCCATCCAGCTTGGGTTCCTCTCCCCTTTGGGGAGAGGTGGTTTGCCCGGCGGCAAGCCGCCGTAAGCAAACCGGTGAGGGGTCAGATCAAGCCTTTCGTGCCCAGTCTCGTGCAGTTTCCAATATTTCTCGCAACGTTCGCCGGATCGGCGCCGCGTAGGCGGGATCGTAAGGCGTCGGCCAGAAGGACGGATCGCCCTTGCCCTCCGGCTCGTGCATGTAGCCGCGGTTGGACAGCTCCATCTGCAACGCGTGCACGCCGCTTTCCGGCCGGCCATGCTGGCGGGTGATCCAGCCACCCTTGAAGCGGCCATTCACCACCCAGCTTTCGCCTGTTCCAGCAAGGATGCCGGCAACCTGCTGCTGCAGTTCCGGGTCGGCGCTCCTGCCGTCATTCGTGCCGAGATTGAACACCGGCAGCGTGCCTTCGAACAGCTTCGGCAGCACCGAGCGGATCGAGTGGCAGTCGTAGAGCACGATCTTTCCGTGCAGCGATCTCAGCCGGGCAATCTCGGCGTCAAGCGCAGCGTGATAGGGATCGAAGTAGCTCCTGCGCCGCCGGTCGATTTCCTGCGGGGTCGGCTCAGCGCCCATCCTGTATATCGGATCGCCGTCGAAAGTTTCCGTCGGGCATAGCCCCGTCGTCGTCTGACCCGGATAAAGCGAAGCGCCAGACGGATCGCGGTTCACGTCGATCACTGTGCGCGAGATCGCCGTGTGAACCACCGTCGCGCCGAGGCTGGCGGCAAAATCGTACAGCGTGTCGATCCACCAGTCGCAGTCGCGCCGCGCCAGCCAGGGCGACACGACACGATCGTCAAGCCCCGCCAGGTCGATGCCGGTGTGCGGCATCGAAACCAGCAGCGGCTCCTCGCCGCGCGTGACGGTCAGCCAGGCCGGCTCGCTCATCCGGCCACTCCCGGCAGCGCCACCGCGCCGGCCGCGTCGATAACGGCGCCGGAGCGCACCAGGACGTTCGCCTTCTCCATGTCGGGGTGGAAGTGCCGGTCGTCGTCGAGGTGCGGCACCTGCGCCCGCAGGAGTTTGCGCACGGCTTCGAGCGGCCCACTCGACTGCAGCGGCAGATGGAAGTCGCACCCCTGCGCGGCGGCCAGAAGCTCGATGCCGATCACTGCCGTCGCATTCTCGATCATGCCGATCAGCCGCCGCGCACCGTGCGCGGCCATCGACACGTGGTCTTCCTGGTTCGCCGACGTCGGAATGGAATCGACGCTCGCCGGATAGGCTTTCTGCTTGTTCTCCGAGACGAGCGCGGCCGCCGTCACCTGCGGAATCATGAAGCCGGAGTTCAGCCCGGGCTTCGGCGTCAGGAACGCCGGCATGCCCGACAGCGCCGGATCGACCAGCATGGCGATGCGCCGCTCCGAGAGAGATCCGATCTCGCAGACGGCGAGCGCGATCATGTCGGCGGCGAAAGCCACCGGCTCGGCGTGGAAATTGCCGCCTGATAGTGCCGTATCGTCCTCGGCGAAGATCAGCGGATTGTCGGTGACGCCGTTCGCTTCCGTCTCCAGCGTCGCCGCCGCCTTGCGCAGCACGTCGAGGGCCGCGCCCATCACCTGCGGCTGGCAGCGCAGGCAATACGGGTCCTGCACGCGGTCGTCGCCGACGCGGTGCGACTCGCGGATCGCACTGCCCGCCATCAATGTCCGCAGCGCCTCCGCCGTCTCGATCTGCGTCCTGTGTTTTCGCAGCAGATGGATGCGCGGATCGAACGGCGCGTCGGAGCCGCGCGCCGCGTCGGTCGACAGCGCGCCGGTGACCAGCGCCGACTGGTAGAGAACCTCCGCCTCGAACAATGCCGCCAGTGCATAAGCTGTGGAAAACTGGGTGCCGTTGAGCAGCGCCAGGCCTTCCTTGGCGCCCAAGGTCAGCGGCTTAAGTCCATGAGTTACAAAGGCAATCTGTGCCGGCACCCGTCCATGCGGCGTAAAACATTCGCCGACCCCAATCATCACCGCAGTCATGTGGGAAAGCGGTGCAAGATCGCCCGAAGCGCCGACCGAGCCCTGTGCCGGCACGACCGGGATCACGTCGGCGGCGATCATGGCTTCCAGAAGGCGGACCGTCTCCTCGCGCACGCCCGACGCGCCTTGCGACAGGCTCGCCAGCTTCAGCGCCATCATCAGCCGCGCAATCTTCTCCGGCATCGGCTCGCCGGTGCCGGCCGCATGAGACAGCACAATGTTCTTCTGCAGTGTTTCGAGGTCGGCCGCCGGAATGCGGACGCTTGCGAGTTTGCCAAAGCCGGTGTTGATGCCATAGACCGGCTCGCCCTTCGCGACGATACGCGCGACAGCCTCAGCGCTCGCCTTGATGTTGGGCCAGCACGCCGCATCGAGTTTCGGCGTCGCGCCGCGATAGATGGCGCGCCAGTCATCAAGCGACGCGCTACCGGGCGTCAGCACGAGTTCGGTCATTGTCCTCTCCAGACGCGCTGATGCAGCGGATTGAAGCCCATGCGGTAAACGAGTTCCGCCGGGCGCTCGATGTTCCAGATGGCGAGGTCGGCCCATTTGCCAGCCTCAAGCGTGCCGGCCTCGTTCTGCAATCCCAGCGCCCGCGCGGCCTCGCGTGTGACGCTGGCCACGCATTCGTCGACCGTCATGTGAAACAGCGTCGCCGCCATGTTCATCGTCAGCAGAAGCGATGTCAGCGGCGAGGTGCCAGGGTTGCAGTCCGTCGCGACAGCCATCGGAACCTTGTGCTTGCGGAACAGGTCGACCGGCGGCTTTTTCGTCTCGCGGATGAAATAAAAGGCGCCGGGCAGGATCACGGCAACGGTGCCGGCCTTCGCCATCGCGGCGGCGCCCGCCTCGTCGGTGTATTCGACGTGGTCCGCCGACAGCGCGCCGTAACGCGCCGCGAGCGCCGCACCGCCGAGGTTCGAGAGCTGGTCGGCATGCAGTTTCACGGGCAAACCGAGCTCCCGCGCCTTGTCGAAGACGCGCGCAATCTGCTCCGGCGAGAAGGCGATCCCCTCGCAGAATCCGTCGACCGCATCGGCCAGCCCTTCGGCGGCGATCGCCGGCAGCATCTCGTCCGCGACCTTGGCGATGTAGGCGTCCTTGTCGCCATGCGCTTCCGGTGGCAGCGCATGCGCGCCAAGGAAGGTGGTCTTAACCGTAACGTCGCGCTGCTCGCCGAGACGCCGTCCTGCCCGCAACGATTTCGCCTCGTTCTCCAGGTCGAGCCCGTAGCCGGACTTCACCTCCACCGTGGTCACGCCTTCCGCGATCAGTGCATCGAGGCGTGGCAGGGTCTGCCGTACCAGTTCGTCTTCACTCGCAGCCCGCAGTGACTTCACCGACGAGACGATGCCGCCCCCTGCCCGCGCCACTTCTTCATAGGTGGCGCCGGCCAGCCGCATCTCGAACTCGTTGGCGCGGTTACCCGCATGCACGAGGTGTGTGTGACAGTCGATCAGGCCGGGTGTGATCCAGCGGCCATCACAGTCGATGATTTCAGTCGCTTCGCTGACTGGTAGATCCGCTTCAGGTCCAGCGAAAACGATCTTGCCGTCCTTCGATGCGACCGCACCGTTCTCGACAATTCCCAGTCCCGGCCCGGCAAGCGTCGCAAGGCGCGCATTGCGCCAGATGCGGTCCGCTTTTTTTCCGGATGTCGCCAAGACGATTTCCTTCCCGATTGATCTTTATGTATAGACATATTAGAACGGAAAGCAAGCGCGGGCGACGACCCTTTTCGCATCGGGAAGCGACATGACCACACTCTTCGCGGACACGGCACTGACGCCAGAGGGCTGGCGGTCGAACGTCCGCTTAGTCGTCGCCGGCGGCAAAATCTCTTCCGTCGAAATCGACGCGAAACAGCAGTCCGGTGACGAGCGTTACGCCATTCTCCTGCCGGCGATGCCGAACCTGCACAGCCACGCCTTCCAGCGCGCCATGGCGGGCCTTGCCGAAACGCGCGGACCGGGTGCCGACAGTTTCTGGAGCTGGCGCGAGACGATGTACCGCTTTGCGCTGGCGCTGACGCCGGACGAGGTCGAGGCCATCGCCGCGCAGCTTTACGTGGAGATGCTTGAAGCCGGCTTCTGTCGTGTCGGTGAGTTCCACTATCTGCACCACGACCGCGACGGGCGGCCTTACGCCAACATCGCCGAGATGGCGGAGCGCATCGCCGCCGCTTCAGGAGAGACCGGCATCGGCCTCACCATGCTTCCGGTGTTTTACGCGCATGCCGGGTTCGGTGGACAGGCACCGGGCGACGGCCAGCGCCGATTCATCAACGATCTGAATCAGTTCGGCCGACTGCTTGAAAAGACTCGCGAATCCGTTCGCGCGCTGAATCAAGCCGTCGTCGGTGTCGCGCCACACAGCCTGCGTGCCGTGACGCCTGAAGAACTTCACGCAGTGATTCAACTTGCTGACGCCAACCCCATCCACATCCACGTCGCCGAGCAGACCAAGGAGGTCGAGGATTGCCTCGCCTGGTCGGGCAGCCGGCCGGTCGAGTGGCTCCTCGCCAACGCGCCGGTTAATGAGCGCTGGTGCCTGATCCATGCGACGCACATGACCGAGGTCGAGACGGAGGCCACCGCGAGAACTGGCGCGGTCGCAGGGCTCTGCCCGATCACCGAGGCCAATCTCGGCGACGGCACGTTCAACGCGCCAATGTTCCTGCAGCATGGCGGCCGGTTCGGCGTCGGCTCGGACTCCAACGTGCTCATCGGCATCGCGGATGAACTCCGCCAGCTCGAATACTCGCAGCGCCTCGCCCATCGTCAGCGCAACGTGCTCGCCCCCGCCAACACGTCCAACGGCCGCACACTTTACGACGCGGCGCGCGTGGGCGGCTTGGCCGCGCTCGGTGCCCACGCATCTGAGATCGCGGTTGGAGCGCCGGCCGACGTCCTCTCGCTCGACCCGGCACACCCGACGCTTGCCGGCAAATTCGGCGACGCGATCCTCGACGCCTGGATCTTTGCCGGTGGCGCTGATGTCGACTGCGTCTGGGTCGGCGGCAAGAAACAGGTCGTCGCCGGCCGCCACATCGCCCGTGACGCCATCGCCGCTCGTTACCGCAAGACGATGATTGCGCTCATGGAGCGCTTCTGATGAACGTCCGCCCGGCCTCGCTGCACCAGCGCATCCTCGACGACATCAGCGGCCGCATCCTGTCCGGCGCCTGGCCGCCCGGGCACCGTATCCCGTTCGAGCACGAGCTGACCGAAGAGTATGGCTGCTCGCGCATGACGGTGAACAAGGCGCTGTCCGAACTCGCCCGGACCGGGCTGATCGAGCGCCGCCGCCGTTCTGGTAGCTACGTCACCCGCCCGCGCAGCCAGGCCGCGGTGCTGGAGATCCACGACATCCGCACTGAGGTCGAAGCGCTCGGTCTGCCCTACCGCTACCAGCTCGTCACCCGCGAGAAGCGCGCGGTCTCGGACACTGAGTCCGAGACCTCAGGTTTGCCGGAAGACATCAAAGTTGTCGCGCTGGAATGCCAGCACTTTGCCGGGAAGCAGCCGTTCTGCCTGGAAGAGCGCCTGATCAATCTGGCCGCCGTGCCCGACGCGGCGAGCGAGACGTTTGCCGAGATCGCACCCGGCCCATGGCTGATCGGCCATGTGCCGTGGAGTGCCGCCGAGCACACGATCCGTGCGGTTGCCGCCGATGCCCGCGCCGCGAAAGCGCTCGGCATTCCGCGCGGGGCGGCGTGCCTGATCGTCGAGCGCCGCACCTGGAGTGCCGATGAACCGGTGACGTTCGTGCGGCTCACCTATGCGGGCGAGAGCCACGCGCTCGTCGCCCGCTTTGCGCCGCAGCGCTAGGTCAGATCGCCGCCGTAATAATGATCTCGACCTTGTACTTCGGGGCGGCGAGCTTGGCCTCGCCGGTGGCGCGCGCCGGCGCATTCGGGCCATCGACCCACTTGTCCCAGACCGAATTCATCTCGGCAAAGTTCTTCATGTCGTCGAGCCAGATGATCGCCTGAAGCAGTTTCGACTTGTTGGTACCGGCTTCCGCCAGCAGCCTATCTACCTCGGCGAGAATGTCCTTCGTCTGCTCGGCGACTGTTTCGCCATCGCCGACCTGGCCGGCGAGATAGACGGTGTTGCCGTGAATGACCGCCTGGCTCATGCGGGGTCCAGCTTCGATGCGGCGAATGCTCATGGTATTTTCTCTCCAGTGAAAATCCTAACGAAAACGGTCCGGCGACAGGGCCGGCACGATCTCATCAAGCCCGGCGGGCGGCGTCGCGCGCCTTATGAGCGAGCCAGCCAGCCGTGACAAGCCGGGCGCGGTCTGAATTCCATAACCGCCCTGCCCCGCCAGCCAGAAAAATCCGTCCGCCGTCCGGTCGAAACCGGCGACCGGCGTGCGATCCGGCGCAAAGGTTCGCAGCCCCGCCCAGCTCCGCTCCACGCGCGTCACGGGCGTGGTCACCGCCTGCTCGAAGCGACTCAGCCCCTCGGCAAGCACCATGTCGTCGGCGAACGCGTCGTGCGGCTCGACGGGATCCTCTTCCGACGGCGAGACGAGCAGCCGGCCGCCATCCGGCTTGCAGTACCAGCGCTCGGCCGCGTCGCCGAACAGCGGCCAGTGTTTTGTGTGGAAGGTCTCCGGCGCCGGCAACACGGCCATCGACCGCCGCATCGGCTGCAGGCCGACTCGCATCAGTCCCGCCAATTCCGCAACCGTATCCGCCCACGCACCCGCTGCATTGACGATCACCTTCGCCTCGACGCGCGCTTTTGCCGTTTCGATCCTCCAGACTCCACCGGCCCATTCAGCGCCGGTCATCGGCGCATCCATGACGAGGTCCGCTCCCAATGCCTTCGCCTGCTTCAGCCAGCCCTGATGGAGTGCTGCGACGTCGATGTCCTGCGAATCCTTTTCGTACGCTGCGACGGCGATTGTTTCGCGCCGAAGGATCGGCACCAGCGCGACTGCCTGCTCTGGCGAAAGCTCCTGCAAGCCCTCGTCCTCGGCCATCAGCTTCCGGTGGTGATCAAGCCCATCCTCATCGGCGACGAACAGACAGCCGCGCGGCGTCAGCAGCGGGTTCGGAAAGAGCTTCTTGTCGGCATCGGCATACCAGTTCGCGCTAAAACGGTTCAGCGCGCGGATGGGCGCGTTGCCGTAGTTCTGGATGAAGATCGCCGCGGAGCGCCCGGTCGTATGATAGCCGGGCCGATCCTCCATCTCGATCAGCACGGTGCCGTAGTCACGCGCGACATCGGCCGCGAGGCCAGCGCCGGCGATGCCCGCGCCAATGATCGCTATGTCGGCCTTGATCGTTTCATTCATCTGGCTTCCGCCTGCCCTCTCACCGTGAGAGGAACGAGGCTTACGAGAAAGAGCACCAGGGCTGCAACCACGATCGACGGGCCGGACGGCGTATCGAAGCGAAACGAGCCGAACAATCCGGCGATCACCGACGCCGCGCCGATCAGCGCAGCGAGCACAGCCATCATTTCAGGCGTCGCAGAAAAACGCCGCGCCGTCGCGGCGGGCACGATCAGCAGTGCGGTGATGAGCAGAATGCCGACGATCTTCATGGCGATGGCGATGACCGCCGCCATCAGCAGCATGAAGACGATGCGCGTGCGCTCGGGCTTCAGCCCTTCCGCTTCCGCCAGCTCGACCGACACTGTCGCGGCAAGCAGTGGCCGCCAGAGCCAGGCGATCACCGCGACGACAACGACACCGCCGCCATAGATCAGTGCGAGATCGGTCCTCGACACCGCAAGGATGTCGCCGAACAGGAAACCCATCAGGTCGACGCGCACCCAGCTCATGAAGGCGATCGCCACGAGGCCGAGCGCCAGCGTCGAATGCGACAGGATGCCGAGCAGCGAATCCGTCGACAGCGCGTCGCGCCGCTGCAGCAGGATCAGCGCCGCGGACACGAGCGCCGCCACGATCAACACGCCCGCCGTCAGGTTGATCTCGAGCAGAAGCGCCAGCGCCACGCCGAGCAGCGCCGAATGCGCCATCGTGTCGCCGAAATAGGCCATGCGCCGCCAGACGATCAGGCAGCCAAGCGGGCCGGCCGTCAGCGCCACACCGACGCCGGCCAGGATGGCGCGCGTGAAGAAATCATCGAGCATGACGATGCTCCCCACGCGTGTGATCGTGGTGCCCGTGGTCATGGTCATGGTGATGATCGTGACCACCGCCATGCTCATGATCGTGATGATGCCCGTCGTCGGGGTGGCAATGATCGGTCACCGACCCATCCGCATGCTGCACACGCCCGCCCGGCAAATGCGTGTGATCGTGATGGTGACGGTAGATCGCGAGCGAATCCGCCGCGCGCGTCCCAAACAGTTTTAGGTATTCCGGGCTGGTCGCCACGGAGTCCGGCGTGCCCGAGCAACAGACGTGGCCGTTCAGGCAGATCACTGTATCCGTGCCCGCCATCACCACATTCAGATCGTGCGAGATCAGCAGAATGCCGCAGCCGGTCGTGTCGCGCACGCTGCGGATCAGTTCGTAGAGCGCCACCTCGCCGGTGAAGTCGACGCCCTGAACCGGCTCGTCCAGCACAAGCAGGTCGGGTTTGCGCGCGAGAGCTCGCGCCAGCAGCGCACGCTGAAACTCGCCGCCGGACAGTGCCTGCACCTCCGCCTTGGCAAGATGCGGAATGCCGACGGCGGCCAGCGCCGCATCGATCTCTGTCTTTGACAGCGGCGCGGTCAGCGACATCAGCCGCTCGACGGTCAGCGGCATCGTCCAGTCGACCGCAAGCTTTTGCGGCACGTAACCGACGCGCAGGCCGGGCGCGCGGGCAACCGTCCCCTCCGTTGGCTTCAGCACGCCGGTGACGACCTTCGCCGTTGTGCTCTTGCCTGAGCCGTTCGGGCCGATCAGGGTCAGGATCTCCCCGCGCCGAAGCGTCAGATCGACGCCGCGCACCGTCCAGCGGCCGGAGCGGAACACACCGACGCCGCTCAGCGCGACCAGGGTCTGCGCCTCCTTCAGCGGCTGAGCGTCCATGAAAAAATCTCCGGTGTCTTGGGTTGCCAGCGCATATGGCACACGTTATAGCATAACACAATTGATGTAATAACATTACATCTGGCCGAACTGCACGGCGACTGGAGAGATCTGCATGCGCATCGTCCCCGCCCTCCTCGCTTCAACGACGCTCTTCGCGGCTTCACAGGCCAGCGCGATCGAGGTCGCGGCGTCGATCAAGCCGGTCCATTCGCTGGTTTCGGCTGTAATGGAAGGCGTCGGCACGCCGTCGCTGATCGTTTCCTCGACCGGCTCCGAGCACGCCTACAGTCTGAAGCCGTCCGAGGCGCAGGCGCTCGACAGCGCAAACGTCGTCTTCTTCGTCGGCCACGGCATGGAAACCTTTCTCGAAAAGCCGCTGGAGACGCTTGCGGCTGACGCGAAGGTCGTCGCCCTAGAGGACCTTTCCGGCATCGAAAAGCTCCCCTTCCGCGAAGGCGGGCCGTTCGAAGCGCATAAGCATGAGGAGCACGAACACGAAGAGCACGAGGGCGAAGATCATGCTCACGCGCACGATGCAGATGAGCACGCCGATCACGCGTTCGACCTGCACTTCTGGCTTGACCCGGTGAACGCGAAAGCCATCACCGACGGCATCGCGGATGCGCTCGCCGAGGCCGATCCGGCGAACGCCGAGCGCTATCGCGCCAACGCCGAAGCTTATGGCCAGCGGCTCGACGAACTCACGACCGAACTCACCGCCACGCTGGCGCCGGTCAAGGGCAAACCCTTCATCGTCTTCCATGACGCCTATCAGTATTTCGAGACGCGGTTCGGCCTGACCGCCGCCGGCTCGATCACCGTCAATCCGGAAGTCGCGCCCGGCGCACAGCGCGTCGGCGAGATCCAGGCGAAGGTGCGCGAACTCGGCGTGACTTGCGTCTTCTCCGAACCTCAGTTCGAGCCAAAACTTGTCGATACCGTGATCGAAGGA
The DNA here is from genome assembly GCA_035503715.1 of Rhizobiaceae bacterium. GTDB lineage: Bacteria > Pseudomonadota > Alphaproteobacteria > Rhizobiales > Rhizobiaceae > OAS926. Next base: position 31,541 of record DATJTE010000081.1, read on the forward strand.
TCCGGAGCACGCACCGGTGTGCTCGATCCGCTCGGCTCGGCTCTCGCGGATGGCCCTGACCTCTATCCGCAGCTCCTCCGCGATTTGGCGAATTCGCTGAAGTCCTGCCTCTCGCAGGAGAGCTGATCGCTCGACATTCCGCCGCGCCTCCCTATAAGAATTGACGGCTTCGGTCGTTTCCAACATACTCGGTAGTATGTCGGTCGCAAGGGAGGTGCGGCGGTGGCGTTTGCGCGCGTCAATGATGTCGTTCTGCACCATGATGTGACCGGCGATCCTGCGCGCCCGCCGCTGGTCTTTGCCAATTCGCTCGGCACAGATTTCCGCATCTGGGACGGCGTCGTCGCGCGGCTGAAAGACCGCTACCGCATCGTCCGTTACGACAAGCGCGGCCATGGCCTGTCCGAAGGCACGCCAGCGCCCTACGCGCTGACCGATCACGTCGACGACCTCGCCGCCCTGCTCAATCATCTGAAGATCGAGCGCACCGCGATCGTCGGCCTCTCCGTCGGCGGTCTCATCGCGCAAGGGCTCGCTGCCCGCCGTCCCGACCTCGTCGCCGCGCTGGTGCTTTCCAACACCGCGCACAAGATCGGCACCAATGAAAGCTGGAACACGCGCATCGACACGGTGAAGACGAAGGGCATTGGCGCCATCGTCGATGCCGTCATGAAGCTCTGGTTCACGTCCGCCTATTGTGCGCCAGACAATGCCGACTTCGTCGGCAGCCGCACCATGCTGCTGCGCACCGACGTCGAAGGTTACATCGGAACGTGCGCGGCGATCCGCGATGCGGACCTGACTGAATCCACGCGCGCGCTTCAGGTGCCCGTGCTGTGCATCGTGGGCGACCAGGATGGCTCGACGCCGCCCGACTTGGTGCGGTCCATGGCGAACCTCATCAAGGACGCGGACTTCCGCGTCATCGAGAACGCCGGGCACATTCCAAATGTCGAGCGGCCCGATGCGGTCGCGGATCTGATCGGTGCATTTCTGAAACAGGCGCGTTACGCCTGAATGATTGAGCCGCATTCGCGGCCTGGGAGGATTTTTGATGGCTGAGACTGTGCGGGTTTCGCGCGAGGGCGACGTTGCTGTCGTCACATTGGACAACCCGCCGGTGAATGCGCTGAGTTTTTCGTTGCGCGCGCCGCTCGCCAGGGCGCTGGAGGAATTGCGCGACGACAAGGGCGTGGCGGCGGTCGTGCTCACCTGCTCCGGCCGCACCTTCGTCGCCGGCGCCGACATCACCGAGTTCGGCAAGCCGATGCAGTCGCCGGACCTTGGCGACCTCGTGAAGCTGCTCGAGACGTTCGCGAAACCGACGGTGGCGGCAATCCACGGCACGGCGTTGGGCGGCGGGCTGGAACTCGCCATGGGCTGCATTTTTCGCGTTTCGGACGCGGGCGCGAAGTTCGGCCTGCCCGAGGTGAAGCTCGGCATCCTGCCCGGCGCTGGCGGCACGCAGCGCCTGCCCCGCCTGATCGGTCCGATCAAGGCGGTGAAGATGATTGTCTCCGGCACGCCGATCGGCGCAAAGGAAGCGCTCTCCAACGGTCTGGCCGACGCGGTGTTCGACGGCGATCTGGTGAAAAACGCCGTTGCCTTCGCTGGCGCCAGGGCCACGGAAGGCTCGCCGCTCGTCAACGTACGGGACCGCGAGGACAAGCTCACCGCAGCGAAGAATGACCTCGCCGGCTTCGATGCCGAGGTCGCCGAACTTCTGAAGAAGTCGCGCGGGCTCGATGCGCCTGTCTTCTGCGCCCGTTCCGTTCGCAACACACTGACCATGCCGTTTGCCGAAGGGCTCGCGACCGAGCGGAAATACTTCATCGAGCTGGTGCTGGGCGACCAGTCGAAAGCGCAGCGCCATCTCTTCTTCGCCGAGCGTGAGGCCGCGAAGGTTCCGGGCGTCGGCAAGGATGTTCAGCCGCGCGAAATCAGACGAGTCGGCGTCATCGGCGCCGGCACGATGGGTGGCGGCATCGCCATGTCCTTCGTCAATGGCGGCTTGCCGGTCACACTGCTGGAGATGAGCGAAGAGGCTTTGAAGAAGGGCCTCGGCACGATCGAGAAAAACTACGCGATCTCGGTCTCGCGCGGGTCCATCACCGAGGACGCCAAAGCGAAACGCATGGCGCTGTTCACCGGCGCGACCAACTACGCCGACCTGAAGGACTGCGACCTGATCGTCGAGGCGGTCTTCGAGGAGATGGCGGTCAAGAAGGACGTTTTCCGCAAGCTCGACACGATCGCAAAACCTGGCGCTATCCTTGCCAGCAACACATCCTACCTCGACGTAGACGACATCGCGGCCTTCACGGGCAGGCCGCAGGATGTGCTCGGCATGCACTTTTTCTCGCCGGCCAACGTGATGAAGCTGCTGGAGATCGTACGCGGAAAGAAAACCGCGCCGGATGTGCTTGCCAGCGCACTCGCGGTGGCCAAGAAGATCGCCAAGGTCCCCGTGGTTGTCGGCGTCTGCCACGGGTTTGTCGGCAACCGCATGCTCTCCGCCCGCTCGGACGAGTCCGAGGCGCTGCTGCTGGAGGGCGCAACGCCGGAGCAGATCGACAAAACCTTCACCGATTTCGGCTGGCCGATGGGGCCGTTCCAAATGGCCGATCTCGCCGGCCTCGATATTGGCTGGCGCAACCGCAAATCGCTCGGCCGCACGGCGATCATCGCCGATCCGCTCTGCGAGGAAGGCCGTTACGGCCAGAAGACCGGCAAGGGCTTCTATCTCTACGAGAACGGCTCGCGCAAGCCGACGCCCGATCCGGCTGTCACCAGGCTGATCGAGGACAAGGCACGGGAGCGCGGCGTCAACCGTCGCACCATCACCGATGAGGAAATCGTCGAGCGCACGATCTACCCGATGATCAATGAAGGCGCGAAGATCCTCGAGGAAGGCATCGCCGCCCGCTCCTCCGACATCGATATCGTCTGGGTCAACGGTTACGGCTTCCCGGTTGGCAAAGGCGGACCGATGTTCTTCGCCGAGCTCCAGGGCCTGAAGAAGATCGTCGAGCGCCTCGACCACTGGCACGGCAAGACCGGCAAGGCCGTGTTCCAGCCCTCCGCGCTGCTGCGCGAGCTCGCCGAAGCCAGCGGCACCTTTGCCGGAGCGGTCGGAGCCGCGGCGTGAACCATCCGGCCGCGAGAGCCACGCCGCCGCCCTGGGCGAAGTCTTACCCGCCCGGCCAGTCGCCTGATGTGCGGCTCGACACCTGGCCAGTGCATTCGCTTATCGAGCGCTCCGTCGAGCGCTGGAGCACGCGCGACGCTTTTGTCTTCCGCGAGAGATCCATCACCTATGCCGAGCTGAAGCGCGAGGTCGACCGCGCGGCCACCGGTTTCGTCCGCGCCGGCATCGGCGCCGGATCGCGCGTCGCATTGCTTTTGCCGAATACGCTCTATCACCCGCTCGCTTTCTTCGGCGCGCTGAAAGCCGGCGCCACGATCGTCCACCTGTCGCCGCTCGACGGCCCGCGCGTCATCGCGCACAAGCTTACTGACAGCGGCGCGCGCACCGTTATCACCACCAACATCGGCGAGCTCGCGATCGTGGCGGCAAAACTCCTCGATGCCGATCTGATCGACCGCCTCATCGTCGCCGACGACGCGGCCTTCGGCCCCTCGCCGCTCACCGGCCCCCTGCCCTCGGACGACCGCATCACGGCCTGGGCCGACTTCGTCTCCGGCGAGCCCGCCGAATTCCCGCCGGACGACCTGAACCGGCTGGCGCTGATCCAGTACACCGGCGGCACCACCGGATTGCCGAAAGGCGCGATGCTGACGCACGCCAACCTGTCGGCGGCGCAGAGCGCCTACACGCTCTGGTCGCGCGCGGAGAACCTTGCCCAGCCTGGCGAGGAGCGCGTCCTGCTCGTGCTGCCGCTCTTCCACATCTACGCGCTCTCATCGGTGATGCTGCGCGCCGTCGCCGACGGACAGACAATGGTCATCCACACCCGCTTCGACCCCGAAGCTGCACTCGCCGAAATCGAGCGCGGCGTCAGCGTGTTCCCCGGCGTGCCGACCATGTGGATCGCCATGATGGCGCTTCCCGGCTTCGAGACTCGCGACATCGGCAGCCTGCGCTACTGCGCCTCCGGCGGCGCGCCATTGCCGGTCGAGGTTGCGCGCAAGCTGAAAGCGATGACCGGCATCGAGCTGCTCGGCGGCTGGGGCATGACCGAGGCGTCACCGGCCGGGATCAACATTCCGAAGGGCTGGCCGCAAAAGGCCGGCACGATCGGCCTGCCGCTGCCCGGCATCTATGTCGATATCGTCGCGCTCGACGATCCGTCGCGTGTGCTGGCGCCCGGCGAGGTCGGCGAGTTGCGCATTTTCGGACAGAACGTCATGCAGGGCTATCTCAACTGCGCGGCCGAGACTGCCGAGTCCTTTTCCGACGGCGGCTTCCTCACCGGCGATATCGGGTACATGGACGAAGACGGCTTCTTCTTCATCGTCGATCGCAAGAAGGACCTCATCATCTCGGGCGGCTACAACGTCTATCCGCAACTGGTCGAGCAGGCGATCTACGAGCATCCCGACGTCGAGGAGGTGCTGGTCATCGGCGTGCCCGACACCTATCGCGGCGAGTCGGCCAAGGCTTTCATCAAGTTGCGCAGCGGCGCCGAGCCGCTCGCCCTCGAAACCCTGCGCGACTTCCTGAAATCGCGCGTCGGCCCGCACGAAATGCCGCGCGCGCTGGAAATCCGCACCGCATTGCCGCGCACCGCGGTGGGAAAACTTTCCAAACTCGAACTGAAACGTGAGGAAGCCGAGCGGGCGATGCCTGCCAGGGCGTCCTGAACAGAGGGAATTTCCATGGTCGATGCCGTCATCGTCTCCACCGCCCGCACGCCGATCGGCAAAGCCTATCGCGGCGCGCTCAACGACACCTCCGGCGCGGCACTTGGCGCGCACGCCATCCGCCACGCGCTGCAACGCTCCGGCGTCGAGGCGGGCGAGATCGAGGATGTCATCATGGGCTGCGCCATGCAGGAAGGCACGACGGGCCTGAACGTCGCACGCCGTGCGCTGCTCGCGGCCGGCCTGCCCGTCACGGCCGCCGGCACGACGATCGACCGCCAGTGCTCGTCCGGCCTGCAGTCGATGGCGCTGCTCGCCAACGCCATCCGCAATGACGGCGTGCCGGTCGGCATCGCCGGCGGGCTGGAATCGATCAGCCTGGTGCAGAACGAGCACCGCAACGTCTATCGGCTGAAGGACGAGGCGCTGGAGAAGATCGCGCCGGCCATCCTGACGCCGATGATCGACACGGCCGAAATCGTCGCCAAGCGCTACAATATCTCGCGCGAGGCGCAGGACGCCTACGCGCTGGAAAGCCAGAAGCGTGTCGCCGCCGCGCGCGAAGCTGGCCGCTTCGCGAAAGAGATCGCGCCGATCAAGGCGACCATGGCCGTCGTCGACAAGGAGACCAAGGCGATCAGCCACAAGGAGCTGGAGCTGGCGCATGACGAAGGCCCGCGCGCCGACACCACCGCTGAAGGGCTTGCCTCGCTGAAGCCCGTACGCGAGGGCGGCGTGATCACCGCCGGCAACGCATCGCAGCTTTCCGACGGCGCGTCCGCACATGTCATGATGAGTGACAAGGAAGCGACGCGCCGCGGTCTGACCCCGCTCGGCATCTTGCGCGGCTTCAACGTCGCCGGCTGCGAGCCGGACGAGATGGGTATCGGCCCGGTCTTCGCCGTGCCGCGCCTGCTCGAGCGCCACGGCCTCAAGGTCGACGACATCGGCCTGGGGGAACTGAACGCAGCCTTCGCCGTGCAGGTGATCTATTGCCGCGACCGGCTGGGCATCGATCCTGCGAAGCTCAACGTCGATGGCGGCGCCATTGCCGTCGGCCATCCCTACGGCATGAGCGGCGCGCGGCTTGCCGGCCACGCGCTGATCGAAGGCAAGCGGCGTGGCGTGAAATACGCCGTCGTCACCATGTGCGTCGGTGGCGGCATGGGTGCCGCCGGCCTGTTCGAGATCAATTAGATGAAACACCCCTCACCGGTTCGCTTGCGTCGGCTTTGCCGCCGAGCGAACCACCTCTCCCCAGAGGGGAGAGGAACCCAAGCCGGAGAGGCGCCGGCATCGCGGCAGTTTTCCTCTCCCCTCTGGGGAGAGGTGGCCCGAAGGGCCGGTGAGGGGTCGAGGTCGAGATAACAAAGAGAGGCTGAAATGGACCTTCGCTTCACGCCCGAGGAAAACACTTTCCGCGAGGAGGTGCGCGCCTTCTTCCGCGACAACCTCCCCGAAAAGATCCGCCAGAAGCTGATCGACGGCGAAATGGTGTCGCGCGACGACTACGTCTTCTGGACGCGCGTGCTGAACGAAAAAGGCTGGGGCGCGCCGCACTGGCCGGCCGAATACGGCGGCACCGGCTGGGATCCGATGCGGCAGTACATCTTTCTCGAGGAGTCGCAAAAACACCCTGCCCCGCAGCCGCTCGCCTTCGGCGTCAACATGGTCGGCCCCGTCATCTACACCTTCGGCAATGAGGCACAGAAGCAGCGTTATCTCCCCGCGATCCTCAGCCTTGACGACTGGTGGTGCCAGGGCTTCTCCGAGCCCGGCGCCGGTTCCGACCTCGCGTCGCTGAAGACGAAGGCGGTGCGCGACGGCGACCACTACATCGTCAACGGCCAGAAAACCTGGACGACGCTGGCGCAATATGCCGACTGGATTTTCTGCCTTGTCCGCACCGATCCCGATGCGAAGAAACAGGAAGGCATCTCCTTCCTGCTGATCGACATGAAGACGCCCGGCATCGAGGTCCGCCCGATCGTCACCATGGATGGCGGCCGCGAAATCAACGAGGTGTTTCTGACCGACGTGAAAGTGCCGGTCGAGAATCTCGTCGGCGAGGAGAACAAGGGCTGGGACTACGCGAAATTCCTGCTCGGCAATGAGCGCACCAACATCGCCCGCATCGGCATGTCGAAGCAGCGCATCGCGCGCGTGCGCGAGCTTGCCGCGAAGGAGATGTCGAGCGGCCGGCCGCTGATCGAGGACCAGAAGTTCCGCGAGAAACTTGCCTCAGTCGAGATCGAGCTGAAGGCGCTGGAGATGACACAGCTCCGTGTCGTCGCGGCCGACGCCAAACGCGGCAAGACCGGCAAACCCGATCCCGCCTCCTCCTACCTCAAGATCAAGGGCTCGGAGATCCAGCAGGCGACCACGCATCTCCTGATGGAGGTGATGGGGCCTTACGCGATGCCTTACCAGACCGAGCCGGAGGACGGCTGGAACGAGCCGCCGATCGGCCCCGGTTACGGTGCGCAGGCCGCGCCCGTCTATTTCAATTTCCGCAAGGTCTCGATCTATGGCGGGTCGAACGAGATCCAGAAGAACATCATCGCCAAGGCGGTATTGGGGCTGTGATGTCAGTCTGTATCAACGAGGTCTTCGACCCGCACATCCAGAGCGCGGCTGAGCTTCAGCCACAATTCGATCGGACCCGTGCGCTTGCCGTTCTCGATGTCCGAAAAATAGTTCTGCGCAATACCGGCCTCTGCTGCCGCGGCAGCTTGAGTCAGACCACGACGCTTGCGCCAGAAGGCCAGAGGAGAAGCCGCTGCGACAAGTTCGCGAGTTTCTCTGGCACTCAGGCCTGTGACCTTTCCCGCACGATAGTCGGCGACGGCGCGCGTATGTTCCACCGCTTCGGTCAGGGCGTCCAGTTCCGCACGTGGCAGCACCGCCATCTCCTCGCCGCTCGGCGTCGTGAAATAATGCACGTTCATCGACCACTTCCTTCAATCATAAACGGAGCCGCGTGGCCCGATCTTGGTGACGATCATTTCCGTCCCGGTCTCCTCGAAGATCACTCGAAAATCGCCAACCCTCAGCCTCAGCGCCGTCGATCCCGTCAGCCGTTTAACATTGTTCGCCTGGGCTTCGGGTCTCTCCGCATAGGCCTCGATCTTGCCAATGATACGCTCCGCCTCCGTGCGATTTCGCCGGAGGAATTTCGCGGCGCCGGGCAGGATGACGACCGTCTTCATTCTCTATGATATCGCAGAATGCGATATTCTTGCAAGCAAAATGCGATAGCGAGACCCTAATGGACTTTGACCTCACTGAAGAACAGTCGATCCTGAAGGATTCGCTGGATCGTCTCTTTGCCGACACCTATGGCTTCGAGGCCCGCAGAAAGATCCTTGCCACACCGGAAGGCTGGAGCGCGGAGATGTGGACGCGTTATGCGGAGATGGGCCTGATGGCCCTGCCCTTTGCGGAAGAGGACGGCGGCCTCGGCGGTGGCCCAATCGAGACGATGATCGTCATGGAAGCGATGGGCAAGGCGCTGGCGCTGGAGCCGTATTTTTCGACGGTGGTGATTGGCGGCGGCTTCCTGCGCCTCGGCGGCGCCGAGCAGAAATCCGAACTCATTCCGGAGATCGCTTCAGGCTCGCTCAAGCTCGCCTTCGCGCAGGTCGAGAAGAATTCGCGCTACGACCTCCACCATGTGGAAACGACTGCTACGAAATCCGGCGCGGATTTTGTGCTGAGCGGCGCCAAAGGCGTCGTGCTGCATGGCGACAGCGCCGACAGGCTGATCGTCACCGCCCGCACGGCTGGCGGTGCGCGCGATGAGAACGGCATCGGCGTCTTTCTCGTCGACGCCAGTGCACCAGAAGTCACCCGCCGTGGTTATGTCATGCAGGACGGCCATCGTGGCGCGGAGATTTCCCTCGACAAGGCGCGCGGCATACCGCTCGGCGATCCCGAAAACGGCCTGCCGCTGGTCAACGCCGTCATCGATCAGGCGATCGCGGCGCTCGCGGCCGAATCCGTCGGCGTGATGTCGGCGCTGCATGCGCTGACCGTCGATTACCTCAAGGTGCGCAAACAGTTCGGCGCGCCGATCGGCCAGTTCCAGGTTCTGCAGCACAAGGCGGTCGACATGTATGTCGCGCTGGAGCAGGCGCGCTCGATCACGCTCTACGCGACCATGATGGCTGACATCGACGACGCGACCGAACGCGCGCGCGCCATGCATGCCGCCAAGGCCGAGATCGGCCACGGCGGGCGGCTGGTTGGCGAGAATGCCATCCAGCTGCATGGCGGCGTCGGCATGACGACGGAATATGCCGCCGGCCACTACTTCAAGCGCATGACCATGATCGACATCCTGTTCGGCGACAGCGGCTATCACCTGACGAAGCTCGCCGACGCCGGTGGGCTGCTCGCGGCTTAACGCTGGCTGCTCCCTCCCCCTTGAGGGGAGGGTGGCCAGCCGCAGGCTGGCCGGGTGGGGTACGTGCGGCAGCGCGCCGACCTCATTCTGCGACGTCGCAAGGTGGCGTGCGCTTCAGAAGCGACCCCACCCGGCTCCAGCGCCTCATTCGACAATCCCCTTCGCACGCACTAATTACAGCCTGCGCAGCAGGATTCTTTGCATGATCGAATTCACCCCCTTCCAGTCACTGTTCGGCGGCGTGCTCATCGGCCTTTCAGCCGTGCTCCTCATGGCTCTTCACGGCCGCATCGCCGGCATGACTGGCATCCTGTCCGGCGTCATTCCGCCGCTCGCGTCGGATTGGCAATGGCGCGCCGCATTTCTCGCCGGCGCGATTCTGTCACCGCTGGCCTATCTGCTTCTGGGCGGCTCGATTCCCTTCGAGGTCCCTGTCTCCACCGGCATGCTGATCGTCGGCGGCGTCATCGTCGGCATCGGCGTCAATTTCGGCAATGGCTGCCCGAGCGGGCATGGTATTTGCGGCATCGCGCGGCTCTCGCCGCGCTCGATCGCGGCGGTCGTCACCTTCATGATCACCGCCTTCATCACCGTCTACGTCGTTCGCCACGTGATCGGAGCCTGAGGCGATGAACAAGCTCGTTTCGGCATTCCTGATCGGCGGACTGTTCGGTCTCGGAATCGCAATTTCCGGCATGGCGAACCCCGCCAAGATCGGAAACTTCTTCGACGTCTTCGGCGCCTGGGACCCGAGCCTCGCCTTTGTGATGGGTGGCGGGCTCGTTACGGCCTTCATCGGCTACCGCATTGTTTTCGGCGCCCGCGCTGCCCCTGTGTTCGAATCGTCTTTTTCCCTACCCACGGCGAAGACCATCGACGCGCAACTGGTCGGCGGCGCGGCTCTGTTCGGCATTGGCTGGGGCATTGTCGGCTTCTGTCCCGGCGGTGCTATTCCCGCGCTTGGCCTGCTTCATCTGGAAACGCCGATCTTCCTCGCCGCTATGATCGCGGGCATAATCATTGCGCGGCTGATCAAGGGCAGATTGGCCCGGCCTGCAATTGCCTGACGGAGAACGATTATGGTCGAACCTGTTCCTTTCAAGCCGGATCTGTCGGTGAAACCCGAGGTTATCGGCTTCTTCGACAAGCAGACCAACACGATTTCCTATGTCGTCCGCGATCCTGCGTCGAAAGCCTGCACGGTCGTCGATTCCGTCATGGACATCGATTATGCGGCCGGCCGCATCACCAGCGATGGCGCCGACAGGATCGTCGAGTACATCAAGTCGAACGGCCTCTCCGTCGAGTGGATCATCGAAACCCATGTGCACGCCGATCACCTGTCTGGCGCGCCCTACATCCAGCAGAAGCTCGGCGGCAAACTGGGGATCGGCGAGAACATCACTGTCGTCCAGGAGACGTTCGGCAAGATCTTCAACGAGGGCACCGAGTTCCAGCGCGACGGTTCGCAGTTCGACAAGCTTTTCGGCGATGGCGACAGCTACACGATCGGCGCGATGACGGCCTATGTCATGCACACGCCCGGCCACACACCGGCCTGCATGACCCATGTCATCGGTGATGCCGCCTTCATCGGCGACACGCTGTTCATGCCCGATGGCGGCTCGGCGCGCGCCGATTTTCCCGGCGGCGATGCGCGCGTGCTCTATCGCTCGATCCAGCGGGTGTTGTCGCTGCCCGACGATACGCGGCTCTTCATCTGCCACGACTACGGGCCGAACGGCCGCGATATCAAATGGGAAACGACGGTCGGCATCGAGAAGGCGCACAACATCCATCTGAAAGACGGCGTGACGGAAGACGAATTCGTCGCCATGCGCGAGGCGCGCGACAAGACGCTGTCGATGCCGAAGCTCATCATCCCGTCGCTGCAGATCAATATGCGCGCCGGGCAGTTGCCTCCCAAGGACGAGAGTGGCAAGAGCTACCTGAAGGTGCCCGTCAACGGGCTGTAACAGTCGCCGCGCTACAGCAAATCCAGGAAAAGTGGATACCGGTTTTCCGTCCGGATTTGCGATAGAGCTAAGACTCCGGTGGAGGTGTCCCATGGAATATCGCCAGATCACGGACGACTATTCGGTTGCCGGCCAGATCAGCCCCGGCGATATCCCGGCCATCAAGGCGGCCGGCTTCAAGACCGTGATTTGCAATCGCCCGGACGCCGAGGATGGCGCGATCCCGCACGACCAGGTCGAGCAGGCGGCCAGGGCGGCCGGCTTGAAATTCCGTTACATTCCGGTGATCAGCGGCGCCATTACCCCGGAAAACGTCCAGGAGCAGGCCGAGGCTCTCGCCGACCTCGAAGCTCCCGTCTTCGCCTATTGCCGCTCCGGCGCACGCTGCACGAACCTCTTCATGATGGTTCAGCAGGCGCGAAGCTAAGAAGCAATTCCAGCAGAAGTGTCAGCGGTTCTGCGTTCGGAATTGCGGCTAAAAAACCAGCGGTCTCCAAAGGATTACCATTCGTGAGCACCATCACCGTCTCCGAGGCCGTCGAGGCCATCTACGCGTCGATCCGCAACGACAATGAGGAACTCGACGCGCACATTGCCGCGCTCAAGGCCGCGATGGCGCGTGAAGGCCTCAAGGAAGCCACCTTCGAAACCGCCAAGCTCGTCCAGCCGAACCGGCAGGGCCGCAAGCTGATGCAGTCCTACTTCAAGAAGAAGGGCGTGACGGTCGGGTTTGTGTGAACTGGCGAGGCCTTCGCGTCTTTGGCGTCATCCTTCGCCGTTCACGTCATCTTCGCCCTTTCACGTCATTCCGGGGCCGCGCAGCGGAACCCCGGAATCCAGAGCAGCGAAGATAACGAAATCCAACCGAGCACAAGACACGACCGCCGGCGACCTGGATTCCGGGTTCCGCTGCGCGGCCCCGGAATGACGGGCGCGACTGCTTCGCGCCTCAAAGCGGCAGCGCGCTGCTTTCTTTCAGCGTCTCTAGCACGATCGCCGTCTTCACATGCTGCACGGATTCGTGCGGCAGCAGCTCGCCGTTGACGAAGGCTGACAGCGATTTCAGATCCGGCGTCACGACCTTGAGAATGTAGTCCATCTCACCGGTCAGCGCGTGCGCTTCCTGCACCTCAGGCAAGCGCGCGACGAGTGCTGCGAACCGCTGCGCGTTGTCGCGGTTGTGGGTCGCCAGCGTCACAGTCACGATGTTCACCAGCGGGAAGCCAAGTTTTTCGCGATCGAGCACCGCCGCATAGCAGCGAACATAGCCCTCTTCCTCCAGCCGCTGTCGGCGTCGCGAGCATTGCGACGGCGACAGGTTCACGCGTTCCGAAAGGTCGTTGTTCGTGAGCCGCGAATCCTCCTGCAGCAGCGCGAGTATCTTGCGGTCGAAATCATCAACCTGCGCCAGATTCACGAAAATATCTCCGCTATTGCACGATTTGTGCGCCATGCTGGCAGTTTAAGCGTTTGAATGCAAGCACGATGCATGCGACCGGCGCTATCCTTCCCGGACTTGGTTTTACCCGCCCCGAGGAGGCCGCCATGGGTCCGTTCCCGCACGACGCACCGCCCGCAAAGATCAGCAAGAGCAACCCCGCCGGCACCGACGGTTTCGAATTCGTCGAATTCGCACATCCCGAGCCGGAGAAGCTCGCTGAGCTGTTCCAGAGGATGGGCTACGTCGCCGTAGCAAGGCACAAGACGAAGAACATCACCGTCTGGCGCCAGGGCGACATTAATTACGTGCTCAATGCCGAGCCTGGTTCGCACGCGATGAAGTTCGTCGAGAAGCATGGACCCTGCGCGCCGTCGATGGCGTGGCGCGTGGTCGATGCCAAGCACGCCTTCGATCATGCGGTGTCGAAGGGTGCCGAACCCTACACCGGCGACGACAAGGCGCTCGACGTTCCGGCGATCGTCGGCATTGGCGGGTCGCTGCTCTATTTCGTCGAGACGTATGGCGAAAAGGGTTCAGCCTACGACGCCGAGTTCGAATGGACCGGCGCGCGCAACCCGAAGCCGGAAGGCGTCGGCTTCTATTATCTCGACCACCTCACCCACAACGTCTATCGCGGCAACATGGACAAGTGGTGGGCCTTCTACCGCGAACTGTTCGGCTTCAAGCAGATCCACTTCTTCGACATTGACGGCCGCATCACCGGCCTGATGTCGCGCGCGATCACCAGCCCGTGTGGGAAAATCCGGATTCCGCTGAACGAGTCCAAGGACGACACAAGCCAGATCGCCGAGTACCTGAAGAAGTACAAGGGCGAAGGCATCCAGCACATCGCCGTCGGCACCGACGGCATCTACGACGCCACGGACAGGCTCGCCGGCAATGGGCTGAAGTTCATGCCGGGGCCGCCGGAGGTCTATTACGAGAAGTCGTTCGACCGCGTGAACGGCCATGACGAGCCGGTCGAGCGGATGAAGACGCACGGCATCCTGATTGACGGCGAAGGCGTGGTCGATGGCGGCATGACGAAGATCCTGCTGCAGATCTTCTCCAAAACCGTGATCGGCCCGATCTTCTTCGAATTCATCCAGCGCAAGGGCGACGAAGGCTTCGGCGAGGGCAACTTCCGCGCCCTGTTCGAGTCGATCGAGGAAGACCAGATCCGCCGCGGCGTGCTGAAAACGGACGCGGCGGCGTAAGCCCCGCGTTCCGGGGCGCGGCGGCCTAAGCCCCGCGTTCCGCTGAGGCGCGGAGTAGACCGCCGCCTGCCCTAATCCCATAGCATCGCGCCGAGGGCGCCGCCGCCCGACGAGGAACTGCCCGACATATATTTGGCGATCAGCTCCTTGACGTGGTTGTTGCGCGCGCCGGCGCTGTCGCCGCCCATCACCACGATGTAGAGCCGTTTTCCGCCGCGGCCGACCGAGGTGACGATGTTGTAGCCGGACGAGCGGATGTAGCCCGTCTTGATGCCGTCGACGCCCGGCACCCCCCCGATCAGTTCGTTGTGGCCGCGCACCACCCTGCCGCGATAGACGAAACTCTGCCTGGAGAAGTAGCCGAAATGGTGCGGGAAGCGGCTCCTCAGCGCCATGCCAAGCAGCGCCATGTCACGCGCCGTCGTGCGCTGTCCTTCGTCCGGCAGGCCTGAGGCGTTCTGGAACACCGTGCCGGTCATGCCGAGGCTGCGCGCCCTGGCCGTCATCTGCGCCGCGAACTGGCTTTCCGAACCGCCGAGGAACTCCGCCACCGCGACGGCGACGTCATTGCCCGACTTCACGGTGAGCGCGTTGATCGCCGTCTCGACATCGATCGTCTCGCCGCGCTTGACGCCGAGCTTCGACGGCGGCTGGCGACGCGCATTGTCCGAGAACGGTATCTCTGTCGCCTTCGACACGCGGCCCGAATCCACCGCCTCGAACAGCAGGTAGAGTGTCATCATCTTGGTGAGCGACGCCGGATAGCGCGTCGCGGACGCATTGGCCGCGTAGAGCGTGCGGCCGGTGCTGTCGACGACGATCGCGGCGTATTTCGACGATTGCGGCGGGATGATCGCGCGTTCGCGCGGCTGGGAGGAGACGCAGCCTGCGAGCAACGCGCCAGCCAGCGTCGTCAGCGCCGCGCGTCTTAAAAAGCCCTGCCCGATATCGTTTCTGAAAAGCCGCAAACGCCGGATTTCCCCGCAGAAACCGCACCGGTCCGCTCCCGGCGCACCGCCGAACTGCCCGAATTCGAGCCTGCGTGCAAGCTGCTCACTGGCATTTCGCGGCCTTGTGAACGCGGCTTTTGCCGCCTGTGTTGCGATTCTGTATTGCCATTGTCGCGCCGCAATCCCGGGTTGCTTTGCCCGAACGGCTTCCTTGGCGTCAGGCAGGGCGCTAGAAGACGCGAAAACGCCGGCCACACGGGCCGGCCGTTTCGGGCAGGCCATTCGGGGGTTTTGATGCCGGAAGAGATCGTCAACGCGTCGCAATCGCTGTTGCGCGCCTCCATGGTGCGCTCGGGCAAATGGGCGACCGGCATCGCCTTTCTCGGCGGCATCATCAGCGACATTCTGAACCCGCTGGCGCCGTTCGCGGCTTACATCTCGATGGCCGCCGCGGTGGCTGCGCTCGTCATCGCGATCGCCATCGTTTTCCGCCTGCTCGTCGTTGATAAGGGCGTGCCGGCGCTGATCTTCGCCACCACGGTCGCGGCGATCGCCGGCGGCATCTATGCGCTGCAGCAGCAGAACGAGGCGCAGGACGGGCTGATCGCCAACCTCGTGCCGGCCGTTGCCGATCTCCAGAAATCCGTCGGCATTGTCACGGCGAAAGTCGAGGAAATCCAGCAGACCGTCACTGAAACGCAGAAGACCGTCGAGGATGTCAAGAAGACGACCGACGAGGTGAAGGCCGGCCAGGAAGAGCAGGCCGCGAAGACCGAGCGCTTGCAGACCACCACCGAGGACCTGTCGAAAAAGACCGACGTCATCGCCGAGAATCAGGTGAAGCAGCAGGAGACGACCGAGAAGCTGGTCGAATCCTCCGAAAAGATCGCCGCCTCGATCGAGACCATCGCCGACGGTTTTGCCCAGCTCGCAACGCAGGGCGGCATCATCGCCGACCCCAAGACGCCGCAGGATCACTATCACAATGCGCGCGTGCATGAGCTGACCGGCGACATGCTGAATGCGCGCCGCGCCTATCTCGCCTTCGCCGAGTTCGACGTCGATGCGATCGACCCGTACATCCGCTTCGCCACGCTGCTGCGCGTGCAGGACGGCAAATCCGGCGCCCGCGAAGTGTTCGGCGTGCTCGCCGAAAAGAACAAGGCGCTGTCGGTGAAACTGGTGCACGCGCTGCAGTTCGACGATGCGCAGCGACCGGAAAAACTGCGCAACTTCATCGCCGCCAATCCGGAGTTCGCGCCGGCCTACTTCCTCTATTCGGAAGAGTTTTCCGAAGATCGCCTCGGCGTGCAGTCGCTCGCCGACAAGCGCAACGAGGCCGAGGCGCTGACCAAATTCCTCTCCTACGAGAAGGATGGCGGGCTGTTGAAATTCTACGTCGACCAGACGCTGCTCGCCGACTGGATCGACCGCGCCAACCGCCGCCTCGTCGCGTTGGGCAACGTCACCGACCCGTCGCTGTTCATGCCGAAGCTTATCTCGCAGCGCTCGAACGATAGCTGGATGATGACGGTGACGCTGTCGGAAGCCGCGACCGCGATCTCCTGGCGGCTCGGCAAGGATGGCCCGTTCACCGAGACCGGTTTTCTCCAGATGAACGACCAGCGCACGGGCAAGCCGATGCCGAACCCGAGCTTTGCGCTGCCGACCGACACGGCGGCCACCATCATCGCCATCAAATATCTCGACATTCGCGGCCAGGAGGCCGGACCGTTCGACATCGCGTTCACGCCGGAAGCCAGCCTGCAGGATTCGAACAAGCAGATCCTCGACCAGTTCTGGACGTCGTGGATCGCCTTCGACGCCAGCGGCAACCAGGGCAATATCTACTTCACGCACCTGACGTCGTATCGCTGCGCCATCAAGGAAGCCAAGTACGGGCTGAATGGCGGCGCCCTCACCGAGACGCTCGAAATGCCTGCCTGCAACATGGACGACCCCTACGCGCTGCCGGCCGATTTCATGCCGTACTTCAAGGTCGGCGAAGATGTGAAGTCGATGCAGGTGCAGCTCACCTATGTCGACGGCACGCAATCGGTGGTGCGGGAGTTCAAGCGGTAGGCATTGGCAAGCACTGCACGGTCCCACGCTCGCACTGCGTCTCACCGCCACATGGCTCAATACCTTCGCGTCAGCGAGTTTGCGTGCTAAGCGTGGGTCTGGAGGCGGGATGCTCGACCTGGCGGCACATCGGAAGGACCGGACGGTTGCGTTCGCCGCAGCCCTTGTCCTGCTGCTGCAAGCCTTCATCACCTCCTGGTCTTTAGCGGCCCCGCTCCACGATCCGCAGCTTGATGCGTTTGGAAACCCGCTATGCATCACCAGCGGCGATCGTGGCGTACATAGCCCTGCTGATACCCCCGGCAACACTCTCGATTGCTGCGCGCTCAGCTGCAGTTTGTCGTCCACCGTGTTGGCCGCCCCTACCTTCGACTCGGCGCCGGTACAGCATGATGCTGCCGGAAGGCTCATCGCGTTTCCGACCCGCGAACCCGCTCCGCCGGTCCGCGCGGAGCACGCAAGTGGCAGCCCGCGATCTCCCCCTCTGAAGGCATAAAACGCTTACGCCTCGTTCCCAACTGCGTTTATTGCCTCAAGCTGAAGCCATCCTCGTCGCTCGCAGATGCGAGCCGAAGGATGCACGGAGAGATATCATGACATCTGGAAAAATCCTGTCCGCCGCGGCCCTGCTCGCCTTTGCCACGTCCGCATTTGCACATGTGACCTTGGAAAAAACCGAAGCCCCGGTCGGCTCGACCTATAAGGCGGTGCTGCGCGTGCCGCATGGCTGCGACGGTGCCCCGACCAATGTCGTTCGCGTGCGGATTCCGGAAGGCGTGATCGGCGTAAAACCAATGCCCAAACCCGGCTGGACCCTCGAGAAGGTCAAGGGTAAGTACGAAAAGTCTTACGAGCTGTTCGGAACGCCTGTGTCCGAAGGCGTGAAGGAAGTCGTCTGGAGCGGCGGCAGCCTTGCCGACGACGAATATGACGAGTTCATCCTGCGCGGCACGATTGCCGGCGACCTTGAGGTTGGTGACACGATCTATTTTGCGGTGGTCCAGGAATGCCCGGACGGCAAGGCCGAACGCTGGATCGAGACACCGGCCGCTGGACAATCGAGCGACGATCTCGAGCTGCCGGCGCCGGGCGTAAAGCTTCTCGAAAAGACCCGCGGTCACTGAACCTCGAACGGGTGGCGTGACAGTCGTCGCGCCACCTATCGCCGGGAGGCTTTTCGGTGCCGTCGATTGCGACACTCCTGATCCGCGCACAAAAGATCGCGCTGCTTTCGGTTCTGGCATTTTTGCTTCAGACCGTGAGCGCGTGGTCGCACGCATCCTTGAATGCAACCGTGCCGGCGGACGGCTCGGTCATGGAAGCATGGCCGGAGAGCTTTACGCTGACGTTCAGCGAACCTGTCGCGCCGCTGGCCTTCAAGCTCGTGATGCCCGACGGGTCTTCCCAGGCGCTCGACCGCGTGAAGGCCGATGGTAATGTCGTATCGATCGAGGCGCCCGGGAATGGCGCGCGCGGCACGCATGTCCTGAGCTGGCGTGTGGTGTCGGAAGACGGCCATCCCATCGGCGGCTCGATCGTCTTCTCAATCGGCGAAGCAGGTGTGCGGCCACCGTCAACAGCCGCCGAGGTGAATTGGACCGTGCGCGGCGGCCTGTGGCTCGGCAAGGTCGCGCTCTACATCGGCCTGTTCATCGGTGTGGGCGGCGCCGTGGCGCGCACCCTGCTGATGCCCGGCACAGACGCCGCTCGCGGCATCGTTCTCACCGCCCTGGCAATTGGTTCTGTCGGGGCAATTTCTTCGGCGGGTTTTCAGGGCCTGGACGCTCTCGGCGTTGAGGTAGAGCAAATCGTCGATCCGGCAATCTGGTCGGCGGGCCTTTCGACGACCTACGGGCGGACCGTGGGCTTCAGCCTCGTCGCGCTCTTGCTCGGGAGTATCACCTTCGTCTCGTCCATGCGGACGAGCCGCATCGCATCATTGCTGGCGCTGGCAGGCGTCGGCGCGGCATTGGCCGCAAGCGGGCATGCGAGTGCTGCCGATCCACAATGGCTGATGCGGCCGGCAGTCTTCCTGCATGCAGTCGCGGTGGTCTTGTGGACCGGCGCGCTGATGCCGCTCGGCGCCCTGCTGGCGCGCGGCGATGCCGATGCCTTGCCTGCCCTTTCACGGTTTTCGCGGATCATCCCGTGGATCATTCTGGTCCTGATCCTGTCAGGGAGCACGCTCGCGATCGTTCAAGTCGGCCGGGCAGGCGCGCTTCTCGACACCGCCTACGGTCAGGTGTTCACGATCAAGCTGGCGCTCCTCGTCGGCCTGTTCGTGCTTGCCGGGATCAACCGGTGGACCCTCACGGGCCGCAGCCTGCAATCCGACACCGCCGCGTCGCGCCGGCTCGCGCGATCGATCGTCACCGAAACGGTCCTTGCGCTTCTGATCTTCGGCGCGGTCGCGGCATGGCGTTTCACGCCTCCGCCACGCGTGCTGGATGCCGCGGCGGCCATCCCCGCTTCGACGCACATTCACGATGAAAAGGCGATGGCCACCGTGTGGGTGACGCCCGGTCGCGCCGGAGCGGTGACGATTTCGGCATCGCTGCAAGCGCCCGACGCGAGCAGGTTGCAGGCGAAGGAAGTTTCGCTCGTTTTCGGCAACCAGGCAGCCGGCATCGAGCCGTTCAAGCGCGCGCTCGCCACGGACGGAACAAAATGGAGCACCGAGGCGACCATTCCGCTCGCCGGTCTGTGGCAGGTGCGCCTCGATATTCTGATCAGCGACTTTGAGCTCGTCCGCCTTGAGGGCGAGCTGGACATAAGACCGTGAGCTGTCGCTTTCGTGAGCGCATTTCTGTCTTGGACGGTGCCGGCTTTCGCTGACGACCCTGCCGGCATCCGTCACATGATGATGGCGACGTTCGACAAGCCGGAGTTGCCACTCACAGTCGAACCTGTCACCGTCCTCGGCGATGTCGCCGTGGATCATCGCCGGCATGGTCGCACCTCATTGGTTACGGGATGCGCAACCTAGGTTGACCCATCCGGCAATCCAACGCGTTCGCCACCTAGTTTCGGCTTCGAATACCTAGATTCGTGCGCATCGAAGCCGATGCAATTGACCTACGTCGACGGCACGCAGCGGTGGTGGTGGAGTTTGAGCCGTAGGCGCTGCCGCGCACTGCCCTTATCTCCCCTCACATGGGGAGATGGCCGCTGCCGGCCGACTTCATGCCGCTCTTCACCGTTGGCGACGACGCGATGTAAGCGCGACTCATCTATTGGGGAGCCGAAGCTCCCCAATAGATGTCAAAGCGGTGAAACGCCCGCCCACAGACAAATGAGCGCTATGAGCGCAGTCGCAAAGACGGCCTCGGCGATTCTGTATACCCGTTCCATTGAATGGCTTGGAGAGAACCAAGAGTGAAACAGGACAAGCGCCGTGAGTAAGCAAGTGACTGCCAAAAGCAGTATTGGAGATGGTGCCATGGCCTTCCGTCGATAAACGTCGAGGAAGGATCTGGACGATGCCAAGAAGCCATCCTCAACCGGTTTCGGTCGATTCGAGCTCCTCGGTACATCCTTCAACGCCATAGTCATGGCGATGGCCGGGGGTCTATTAGACACGTCCGCATCAGATGCGGAGTTCGAGTTGATTTTCGCTTCGAGCGCTTAAGAAGGGGAAGCGCTTGAGGTCATTGTCTCGGCATAGCCGGTCACACACGGCAAAGCGTGCTGATGCATATGTAGGTGTTCTGTTTGACTTTCCAAGGCTGGTAAGGTGCTTCATGGTGAAAAAGCAAGATCGGTACTGGAAAGCGCGCGAACGGCAGATGGGCGAGATTTGCTCAGATGCAGATGTTCTTTGGCAGCCGGTCGAGGAGGACGAAAATGGTTGGGACGGGATCGTCGAATTTCCTGCGCCGGCATTTGAAGGCCCTGCCGATCGCCGGCCGTCGTGGCTATCAGCCTATGTCCAAGTGAAGTCGTCGCAAGGACGAACTCCGGCAACGCGCACAAAGCTTTCCAACGTGCTGAAATCGGCACAGCATTCAAGCCCGTGGTTCATTATTCTCTTCTGGAGACCGCAGCGCGGCGAAATCCGGGTCTTTGCCAAGCACATCTGGGAGGGGGAGTTGGCTCGCGGGCTCGCGGCGGTGCGTAAGGCTGATGTCGAGGGAGTGCGTCTGCACAAGCGATACCTCCGCTACACTTTCTCCGACGCGGACGATCACACGGATGATCTGGTCACATGGATGCATAGATGCATCGCCGACGTAGGCGGGCCAGATTACGACCTTCGGAAGCGGGCAGCCTATAGCACAGTCGGCTACGAAGACGGATACGGCACCGCAAACATGACCATCGTCGCAAAAGATATTGACGAAATGGATCGCAACTTTTTGGGGATCGGAAAGGGGCTGGAGGTCACTCGATTTCACTTAACCGAGGATCGGTTCGGGATTCCTCAACCTCAACCCGAATTCGAGTTTAGCAAGGCAATTTTGCACATTGAGCCGACGTCTTCTGAGCTTTGTGAAGTTTGGGTGAGCAGCGGCATTGCCCACGAGCCGATGGTGCTGATGGGGGAAGTTATCCCTTCACCACTCGGAGTCTTCAGTCCCGGTAGGCGCGTTATCTTGTTCAAAACTAGCGTTCTTAGAATATTTTGGCGAGCGAATGAGGTTTTCCGATTTGAGGTTGATCATGATCTTTCGCAGCCAGCTTCCTTAAAAGATATCGAGACAATTTCCCGCCTGCTGCATTGGGGTAGCCGGGGGCCCCTAACGATATCGGTGCGGCAAGACGATGAGACGCTCCTTGAGGGCCACACGAATCCATACAAAGCTGATCCATTTGTCGCGTGGAGTAATCTGGCGGATGCAGCCAGCCTACTTAACAAGATTGCCCAACGCGATCTTTCCATGAAAGCGATTGATTTGATCGACAACGGCGACGTTGGCGTAGTCACTGGAATGTTCGCACGCAGTAGCTTGAAGTTTCGACCGAGCGGAAAGCCAGGTAAAAGGACGATGACCCACCTCATCTACTACGCGGCATTGCGATGCGGCGGACACGGTTTCTTTGCATTGGCTGAGCGTCGCGTGGCAAGCCTCGCCGATGACGAAGACGGTGGAGGTCAAGTTCCAATCTTCGGTCCACCTCGTATCGTAGATGCTTTTTTTGCTGAGACTCCTACAGCGGTCCACGACAAGCGCATCCACGAACTCTATGAACGACTGATAACAGCGACTGAAGAAGGAGGGGGAGCCGTTTTCGGAGCCCGAGATGTTGTTCACTTTTTCCGCGCGGTGACGACTGAGGACGCCGATTACGTCGTCGATCTTTCTGATAACCTGATGGACGCCTCTGGCTCCTGAAAAAACTAGCCGCCAACGTGAACACACTGTCAGCAGTCTTTCCTGAATCTGTCCACCCCCTCCACACCCGCCCCATAATCCCC
>DATJTE010000082.1:0-17479 GCA_035503715.1 Rhizobiaceae bacterium
CGCGGCTGGTGCACGATTCATTCGTCTCCTATCCGGTTCCGCGTAACCTGAATTACGCCTACACCTTCGGCGGCATCCTTTCGATCATGCTGGTGGCGCAGATCCTGACCGGCGTCGTGCTGGCCATGCATTATGCCGCCAACACGGGCCTGGCCTTCCAGTCCGTCGAAAAGATCATGCGCGACGTCAATTCGGGCTGGCTTCTGCGCTACCTGCATTCCAATGGCGCTTCCTTCTTCTTCATCGCCGTCTATATCCACATCTTCCGCGGCCTCTATTACGGCTCCTACAAGGCGCCACGCGAGCTGCTGTGGATACTCGGCTGCATCATCTACCTCCTGATGATGGCGACCGGCTTCATGGGCTACGTGCTGCCATGGGGCCAGATGAGCTTCTGGGGCGCGACCGTGATCACCGGCTTCTTCTCGGCGATCCCGCTCGTGGGCAACTGGATCCAGGAGCTGCTGCTCGGTGGTTTCGCGGTCGACAATCCGACGCTCAACCGCTTCTTCGCGCTGCACTATCTGTTGCCGTTCATGATCGCCGGCGTCGTCGTCCTGCATATCTGGGCGCTGCACGTGGTGGGCCAGAACAACCCGACCGGCATCGAGGTGAAGTCGA
Source organism: Rhizobiaceae bacterium (assembly GCA_035503715.1). Lineage (GTDB taxonomy): Bacteria > Pseudomonadota > Alphaproteobacteria > Rhizobiales > Rhizobiaceae > OAS926. The sequence goes on from DATJTE010000082.1 coordinate 622, forward strand.
AGACCGACACGGTGCCCTTCTCGCCGCACGCGACGATGAAGGACGCATTCGGCATGATCGTGTTCCTCGCCGTATTCGCCTACTTCGTCTTCTACATCCCGAACTATCTGGGTCACCCGGACAACTATATCGTCGCCAATCCGCTGAAGACGCCGGCGCACATCGTGCCCGAATGGTACTACCTGCCGTTCTACGCGATCCTGCGCGCCATCACCTTCAACATCGGGCCGATCGACTCCAAGCTTGGCGGCGTGCTCGCCATGTTCGGCTCGATCGTGGTGCTGTTCTTCGTGCCTTGGCTCGATACGTCGAAGGTGCGTTCGGCGGTCTACCGGCCCTGGTACAAGCTGTTCTTCTGGCTCTTCTTCGCCAACGCGATTTTCCTCGGCTGGCTGGGTTCGCGTCCGGCGGAAGGCGTCTATGTGGCGCTGGCTCAGGTCGGCACGTTCTACTACTTCGCCTTCTTCCTGATCATCATGCCGCTGCTCGGCCTGATCGAGACGCCGAAGAAGCTGCCCAACTCGATCACCGAGGCGGTGCTCGCGAAGAACGGCGTCGGCGCGGCGCATCCGGCCGGTGCGACCGCCGCACCGGAAACCAAGGTCTGACGGCAGAGGATCGAAGGGGCTTTCGCATGAAGAAGATTCTCGCCTTTTTTGCAGCGCTCGGACTCGCGGCAGGCGGCGTCGCGTTTGCCTATGCGCAGGAGCACGCCGAAGAGGGCGGCCACAGCGAAGCCGAGCCGACGCACTTCCCGATCATGAAGCCGGTGGAGCAGGACTGGTCGTTTGCAGGCCCGTTCGGCACCTATGACAAGGCGCAACTGCAGCGCGGCCTGAAAGTCTACAAGGACGTCTGCGCCAACTGTCATTCGATGAAGCTGGTCGCCTTCCGCACGCTGGAAGGGCTCGGCTATTCGGAGGGGCAGGTGAAGACGCTCGCCGCGGAATATACTGTGCAGGATGGTCCGAACGCGTCGGGCGACATGTTCGACCGGCCCGGCATTGCATCCGACCATTTTCCGTCGCCGTTCGCCAATGACGAGGCGGCTGCCAACGGCAACAATGGCGCGGTGCCGCCGGATTTCTCGCTGATCGCCAAGGCGCGCGGCGTGGAACGCGGTTTCCCGCTCTTCGTCGCCGACATCTTCACGCAGTATGCCGAGAATGGCCCGGATTATATCTACAATCTGCTGACCGGCTACGACCATCAGCCGCCGGAGGGCATGCAGATTGCCGAAGGCACCCACTACAATCCGTTCTTCATCGGCGGTAAATCGCTGGCGATGGCGAAGCCGATCAATGACGGCGACGTCACCTATGACGACGGCGCGCCGCAGACGGTGGACCAGTATTCGCGCGACGTTTCGGCGTTCCTGATGTGGGCGGCGGAGCCGCACCTCGAGGACCGCAAGAAGACGGGCTTCCGCGTACTGATCTTCATGGTGGCGTTTGGTGCGCTGGTCTATCTCACCAAGCGCAAGATCTGGTCCGACGTGGCGCACTGAGCGCGGCAGCGGCTCGCGAAATCAAGGGCGCCGAACGGCGCCCTTTTCTTTGCCGCCAACATCGGCAAGAGTAGGCGGCAACCGGGACATGCCGATGAAGACCTCGCTCGAAGAGACGCTGCTCGCCTCGATCCGCACGATTCCCGATTATCCCAAGCCCGGCATCCTGTTTCGCGACATCACCACGCTGCTCGGTGATGCACGCGCTTTCCGCCGCGCGGTGGACGAACTGGTGCATCCCTGGGCCGGCTCCAAGGTTGACAAGATCGCCGGCATCGAGGCGCGCGGCTTCATTCTCGGCGGCGCGATTGCACACCAGCTTTCGGCGGGCTTCATCCCGATCCGCAAGAAGGGCAAGCTGCCGCACGAGACCGTGCGCGTCGCCTATTCGCTGGAGTACGGCATCGACGAGATGGAGATGCACAAGGACGCGGTGAAGCCGGGCGACCGGGTGATCCTCGTCGACGATCTGATTGCAACGGGCGGCACAGCCGAAGGCGCCACCAAGCTGCTCAAGCAGATGGGCGCGGACATCCTGTCGGCCTGCTTCGTGATCGACCTGCCGGACCTCGGCGGACGCAAGAAGCTCGAGGCGCTCGGCGTGTCGGTCCGCACGCTGGTCGCATTCGAAGGGCACTGACTGAAAGAGTGTGCGAGCGGCCTTACCCGTGGCCGCCCGCCTATCCTCGCGAAACTACGCCGGCGGTGAGGCCGGGCGCAACCAGCCAAGGAGCGTGGCTATTGTGAGTGTAGCCATCGCGGCTGCGTACCCAACCAGCGGCCAGGCCGTGCCGCCATCCAGCAAGACGACGAACACGGTTCCCGCGACGCCGACGATGATGCTCTGCACGCAAAAGTGCAGCGCGACGGCGGTTCCCGCGATGTCGCTGAACTCCTCCAGCGCGCCGTTGGCGGTGACGGAGGTCGTAACGACGATCCCGACTGACATCACCCACATCGGCAAGACGAAAGACCAGAAGGACGGCTCCAACCAGATTTGCCCCAGCGCCGCCAGGCACGCGCCGGAAAGCAGCGTTGCCATGCCACGGAGAAGGCTGCCCGGAATACCCCAGCGTTCCACGAAGGACCTGGCGAAGCGCGTCGTCGCGATCATCACGAGGGCGGCTGTTGCGAAGGCCAGACTGAAGCCGAGTTCGGAAAAGCCGGCGCCGTCGATCAAAACGCGGGGCGCAGTCGAGAAGAATACGAAGAACGTACCCATCGCGGTGCTGAAGCCGAGCGTGTAGGTCCAGAAGGCGCTGCTTGCCAAAACCGGTTTGAACGCCGCCCTGCGCGGCTCGTTCGTGATAGGTCGGGTTTCGTGCCAGGCCGGCAGCGAAGCCAGCAAGGCTAGGATGGCCGGTATAGCGAGCGCGACAAAGATGCCACGCCAGCCGAAGGCGTCCGCGATGAGTGCGCCTGCGATCGGCCCCAACGCCGGCACGAAGGCCAGCATCGCGCTCATCAGACTATAGACGACGGCGCTTTCAGGCCTATCCGCATAAACGTCGCGGATGGTTGCAAACACGGCCACCAGTGCCCCAGACGCGCCGATCGCCTGGATGAGGCGCAACGCAACAAAGAGCGGCGCCGAGGACGTTGCCGCCAACAGCAATGATGCTGCAGCAAAGACAACCGAGCCGCCGATCAGGACTGGCCGCCGGCCGATCCGGTCGGACAGCGGTCCAAACACGATCTGCCCGACGCCAAGCATGATCATGTAGACGGTGAGGGTGAGTTGGACCACCGCCGTGCTCGTATCGAGGATATTGGGCATGGCGGGGACTACCGGCAGGTAGATATCCATGCCCAGCGAGGCGATGATGTTGAAAGGAGCCAGCAGCATCAAAGCGACCGGCAGGCTGTAGTTCCACATGTGTGGGTTTCGAGTAGGCATGACAAAGCATCCGTGCAAACGGGTGACGTTCGACGGCGGTCCGCTGCCATGAGGCGGAAGGAACCAAGCAGACTGCCGCAACAACGAGGAAAGCGTCGTTGCGGCCTATCGGTCTGAGGTCTTGGCTTCCATTGTCTTGCCCACGGAAAATGAGGTGAAGGCGCTGCCTTTATCGCATCGCATGCGATGCGTCTAGCCGACCTTCACCAGCACGGCGTTGCTGAATTCGATGACCTTGTCGCCGGTGGAGTCGAAGGCTTCCGCGCGGATGCTGACGATCCGGTAACCCGGCCGCGACGCCATCGCGCGATGTTCGAGCGCGGTGCGCGTGAACGTGATCGTCTCGCCGGCATAGACCGGCTTCAGCCACTTCAGATCCTTGAAACCAGGGGAGGGGCCATATTCCGGCATCGGCCCGGGGCCGTTCCAGCGTTCACGAAGATCGGTGCGTGTGATCAGATTGTATTTCATCCACATCGACGCCGTGTGCCAGCCGGACGCGCAGAGTTTCTTGAACACGCTGCGGCGCGCGGCCTCTTCGTCGATGTGAAAGGGCTGGGGATCGTATTTGCGGGCGAACGCCTTGATCTCGTCGGCCTCAAATGTGTGGGAGCCGAGCGTCGTGGTTATGCCGATGCGGAAGAATTCGTCGAGCGTCGTCATGCGGCGCTCCGGGTCAGGAACATGCCGGTGTTCTGAAGTTCCAGAACGACCTCGCCACGCTGGTTGCTCATCTGGCTGAGCACCGTGACGAAGCCGAGCTCCGGCCGCGACTTCGATGTGCGCTTGGCCATGATCGTGGCGCTGCCGGTCAGTGTGTCGCCTGCGATCACCGGCCGCTTCCAGCGCACGAAGTCGAGCCCGGGCGACCCTTGCGAGGTCGAATCGAGCAGGAAGCCGTCGCACATCATCCGCATGAACATGCAGCAGGTGTGCCAGCCGGACGCTGCGAGACCGCCGAGAATGCTCGCCTTGCCGGCCACTTCATCGAGGTGCATGGGCTGAGGATCGAACTCGCCGGCGAATTCGATGATCTCCTCGGCGGTCACCGCCTTGGTGCCGAGCAGGATGGAGCCGCCTTCGACGAAATCCTCATAGGCCCATTTCTTCGTCTGCATGAAGCGTCCTGTTCAAGATTGAACGGCATTCAAGCCGCAGGGACGAAAGAAGGCAATGACCTTTGAGATCATTGCCTAGAGCCAGCCACGCCGGCGGAACCACCAGAACGGCAGTACGGCAGAAACGACCATCAAACCAAGGGCAAATGGATAGCCGAACAGCCATTTCAGCTCGGGCATGAAGTCGAAGTTCATGCCGTAGATCGAGGCGACCAGCGTCGGCGGGAGGAACACGACCGCGGCGACCGAGACGATCTTGATGATGGCGTTCTGCTGGATGTTGATCATGCCGAGAGTTGCGTCGAGCAGGAAGGTAATCTTCTGCGAGAGAAACGCCGTGTGATCCGCAAGCGACAGCACGTCGCGCGACAGCGTCTTCACGCGCGCGCGGACATCCTTGCCGTTCTTGCTCTGACCGACCGTATTGGCGAGGAAGCTCGCCAGGCGTTGCAGGGTGATCAGGCTGTCGCGCAAACCGGAAGTAAGCGACTCCTTGCGGCCAAGGCGCTTCAGTACGAGCTGATAGTCGCGGTCGCGCTTGGAGGCCTTCTTTTCCGTCGGGTTGAAGATGTCCTTGGACAGAATCTCGACGTCGCGCGAGGTGCGCTCGAGCACATCGGCCAGGCGGTCGACGATTGCCTCCAGGAGCCCGATCAGGATCGTCTCTGCGGTTGAGCAGCCGACGGCCGCCTTTTCCGCACGCATCGGAAAGGTCACGAAAGCGCGCGGCTCGTGATACCGGATTGTCGCCATGCGGTTGCCCGACAGCACGAAGGTCACCGGCAGCATGACCGGCGTGTCGTCCTCGGTCTGCGCCGGCAGCGTCGCGGTCATGACGGAGGCGCCGTCCTCGACATAGAGACGGCTGGAGATTTCGATCTCCTCCATTTCCTCGCGCGTCGGCACGAGGACGCCGAGCCAGGCTTCGACGGCCGCCTCTTCTTCCTTGGTCGGATCGACGAGATCGGCCCACAACACGCGCTCTTCATTCGAGGCGAGGCCGTCGACCAGACGAAGCCGCTCGTTTTCCACGACGAATGCCCTGATCATCGCCGGGTCTCCCTTCGCTATGCATGCCGTGCCCTTGCGAGCAAAGAGTGTCGGAATGCACCGGGAGGACGGCGCCAGCGTCGGCCGCAGGGTGCGCGGGCCGCTTAGACCCGCGGGCGAGGCGCGTCAACCCCGCCGTCTGTGGGCTTCTGCTGCATAGAGGAGAGGAAAAGTGGCTGGCTAAGTATTGAACTTGAAGAGCAGGACGTCGCCGTCCTGCACGACATATTCCTTGCCTTCGTCCCGCGCCTTGCCGGCTTCCTTCGCGGCGGTTTCACCGCCGAGCGCGACGTAGTCATTGTAGGCGATGGTCTGCGCGCGGATGAAGCCGCGCTCGAAATCGGTGTGGATCACACCCGCCGCCTGCGGCGCCTTGGTGCCCTTCTCGATTGTCCAGGCACGGGTCTCCTTCGGGCCGGCGGTGAAATAGGTGATCAGGTGAAGGAGGTCATAGCCGGCGCGGATGAGCTTATCCAAGCCTGGTTCTTCCAGACCCATGGAGGCAAGGAATTCCATCTCCTCGGCATCCGGCAGTTGCGCGACTTCGGCCTCGATCGCGGCGGAGATGATGACGGTGCCGGCACCTTGTGAGGCAGCCATCTTCTCCACAGCCTTTGTGTGGGCGTTGCCGGTCGCGGCGTCCGCCTCGGCGACGTTGCAGACATAGAGGACCGGATGTGCGGTGAGCAGATTGAGGCTCTGCAGCATGCGCAGGTCCTCCATAGCGATGCCCTTCAGCATGACGCGCGCCGGCTTGCCGTCCTGCAGCAGCGCAAGCGCCTTCTCCATGACCGGCAGAACCGTCATGGCCTCCTTCTCCTTGCCGCTGGCGCGCTTCCTGATCTGGACGATGCGGCGCTCCAGGCTATCGAGGTCGGCGAGCATCAGCTCGGTCTCGACTGTTTCGGCGTCCGCGACGGGATCGATGCGGCCCTCGACATGGGTGATGTCGTCATCCTCGAAGCAGCGCAGCACGTGCACGATCGCATCGACCTCGCGGATGTTGGCGAGGAATTGGTTACCGAGGCCTTCACCCTTCGACGCGCCGCGCACCAGGCCGGCGATGTCGACGAAGGAGATGCGGGTTGGGATAATCTCCTTCGACTTGGCGATCGCGGCGATCTTCTCAAGGCGCGGATCGGGGACCGCGACCTCACCGGTGTTCGGCTCGATCGTGCAGAACGGGTAGTTGGCGGCCTGCGCCGCGGCGGTCCGCGTCAGCGCGTTGAACAGTGTGGACTTGCCAACGTTGGGCAGCCCAACGATGCCGCATTTGAAACCCATCGAATTATCCTATCGGGAAAGCAGAATTTGCTCGGGCGTATGGGCGAAAGGTGAGACGATCGTCAAGCCTTCGATTATCTGGCCATCCTGAAGGTCTTCGGAGAGGAAATGCGTACAACCGAGTTCAATTGCGGAGGCAAGTAGCAGGCAGTCCCACCAGGAATACGAGTAACGCAGCCTGATCTTTCGTGCACCTTCGGTTTCGGGCCTACCTATCGGCGTGCTGCCTAGATTCGCAAACGCGTCGGCGATCACGAAAACCTCGGCGGGTGTATCGAACCACTTCCGCCGAAGCAGAACCTCTGTCACCTCGTTGACAACCTGTAGGTTGATTGTCGCTGCCCTCTGACCGACCAGTCGTGACAGCCACATCTGCGCTTGCTTGCGCCTCGCTTCATCGCCTCGATCGTACGAATAGAGAAGGACGTTCGTATCAATGAAGAACCTAACGTCTGGCATTGCGCTCTTCGGCAGTGGGCATTCGTCCGTCGGTTGTCACGTCCCACATTTGCCCAGACCAGACGCGCTCAAGTGCCTCTAACTGGACATTTCTGATCTCACGTGCCTGGCCTGCCTCGTCAGCCTCAACCTTCTCCAGCGTAGCCTCGCCCACATACCGTGACACGCTCTTACCCATTCGCGCCGCGGCAACGCGCGCACGGCGAGCAAGATCCTCATCCATTGAAACGGTTACGTTCTTCATCACGGCCTCACGAAAACACGAACTTCGTGAATTAGTATAATCTTGCTGACCTATACCGGCAAGGGAAGTCTAGTCCTTGCCAAACAGCCGCTTCAGCATCGCCGCCATAGGGCCGGTTTCGGGGAATTTTACCTGCGGCTGTTGCGGTCGCGCCTGGCGGATATGGCTCTTGCCCTTTGGCTTTGCGTCGCCATTGCCCTCGTCGCCGCTACCGCCGTCGGAGCCACCGTCACCTTTGACGGCAAGGCTCAGCCTGTTCATGAAGCCGCTGTCGTCACCACGCACGATGTAATCGGCATTGGTGGCAATCGCTTCGAGCAGCGGCTCCAGCCATTCCTTGTCGGCCTTGGCGAAATCGCTCAGCACATGGCCACCTACGCGCTCCTTGCCAGGATGGCCGACGCCGATTCGCACGCGGCGATAGTTGGTGCCGACATGGGCGTCGATCGAGCGGATGCCATTGTGGCCACCCGCGCCGCCGCCAATCTTGACGCGCACCTTGGCCGCGACGAGATCGATCTCGTCGTAGAAGACGGTGAGCGCGGACGGCTCGAGCTTGTAGAAATTGAGTGCGGCGGCAAGCGACTGGCCGGAGACGTTCATGTAGGTCTGCGGCTTGATGAGCAGGATTTTTTCGCCGGCGATCCTGCCCTCGGCGATCTCGCCCTGAAACTTTTTCGACCAGGGCGAAAAGGAATGGCGGCGGGCGATCTCGCCCACCGCCATGAAGCCGACATTGTGCCGGTTGTTGGCGTAGCTCGCGCCAGGATTGCCAAGGCCAGCAAAGACAAGCATGGCAGAGCCTCCCGGCGCGCGGGACTACTTCTTGTCCTTCGCCGGCGCCGCAGCCTTGGTAGGCGCCGCAGCCTCCGCGCCTTCCTTCTTCTCGTCGCCAGCGGTCGGAACCGCCGCTACCGGCGTATCTTCCACAGGCTCCGGCTTCATCGCGGAGGAACCGGCGATGGTCGCCACGGTGAAGTCACGGTCGCGGATCACGGGCGTCACGCCTTCCGGCAGCTTCACCGACGAGATGTGGATGGAATCGCCGATTTCGGTGCCGTCGAGGTCGACCGTGATGAACTCCGGAATCGCGTTCACCGGGCAGTGGAATTCCACCTGGTGACGGACGATGTTCAGCACGCCGCCGCGCTTGATGCCTGGAGACTTCTCGTGATTGATGAAGTGCACCGGCACTTCAACGTTCACGACAGTGTCCTTGCCGACGCGCAGGAAATCGACGTGCATCGGGAAATCGCGGACCGGGTCGAGCTGATAGTCCTTGGGCAGGACCTGGATCTTCTCGCCGCCGATATCTATCGTCGCGACGGTGGTGAAGAAACCGCCGCCGTGGATCTTGTAATAGATGTCCTTGTAGGACAGCGCGATCGGCAGCGGGGACTGCTTCTCGCCATAGATGACTGCAGGTACTTTGCCGTTGCGTCGAACGTCCCGGGCGGACCCCTTACCGACCCGTTCGCGCGCCTCGGCCTTGAGCTCGTAAGTATCGCTCATGGCTTCTTCCTTCGCGTTGCTGGAGCGTTTGCGGCCCGCGCACACGTCGGTCTGCAAACGTCGAAAGCCGCCTTTCCAGGCGGCTCCCCACCGCGTTGCCTCCAAGGGTGTCTACGCGGGTGGCGGCTCTATAACGAAAGGAGGGGGAAAGCGCAAGTTCGGCCGCAATAGCGGCTTTTGCTGCGAAAAAGAACCCGCCGGGAGGGTTCCGCGGCGGGCGAGTGAGGACTCTTGATTGGGCAGAGGCATTGCTGCCTCCGGGTAACCGTGCCGATTTGCCCCGACAGCGTCTCGGCTGGGTGAGTCGAAGAGAGGTTACTGCCGGCCTTTGACATGAAGCAATCGAATTGCAATGATGGCAGCCATTCGATTTGTTTATGACGCATCATGCAGCTCGACAGCGATCTCCTGCGCACCTTCGTCGCGATCTCGGATACCGGCAATTTCACCAGGGCCGCGGACCAGGTCGGGCGGACGCAATCGGCCGTCAGCATGCAGATGAAACGGCTGGAGGACATCGTCGGGGAGACCTTGTTCGAACGCGGCTCGCGCGGCGTCACGTTGACCCGCAAGGGCAACGAGCTGCTCGCCAATGCCCGGCGCATCGTCGGATTGCTCGACGAGACGGTGGCGCAGCTCAGCGCGCCGCCGCTCGACGGTCCGGTGCGGATCGGCATCCCCGAGGAATACGGCTACGATGTGCTGACGCAGGCGCTCGCCGCCTTCGCAAAGCGACATCCGAATGTCGAAGTGAGCGTCAATTACGGATACTCCTCTTCCAACCTGGCGAAGCTCAAGCGCGACGAGCTCGATCTGGCGATCGTTTTCGAATGGACGGATTTTTCGGACGGCGAAGTACTGCGGCACGATCCGACAGTGTGGGTGATGTCAATGATGCACGACGTGCTGTCGGAAAAGCAGTTGCCGATCGCGCTCTATGAAGACTCCGGCTGGTGCCGGGACTTTGCGCTGAAGTCGCTGGAGCGAATGAAACGCGATTTCCGCATCGCGTATCGAAGCGGCACGACGCGCGGGCTGGAACTGGCCGTGCGATCCGGCTTCGCCATTGCGCCGATTTCGCGCAGCAACATCCCCGCCGGCTGCCGCGAACTCGGACCGGATGAGGGCTTTGGCGACATCGACAAGTCGAACGTGGTGCTTCACCGCAATCCAAAGTCGAAAAGCCAGGCAGTGGATGGCATGGTTCAAGCCATTCGAGAGGCTTTTCATTTCAATCCCGCGGAGGACGCAAAGACGGCGACCGCGCGCTGATTTCTGTTCCCACCGCACAGGGATCGCTGTATTATTTGCGCCCCGGGGGCATGGGTGGACTCCCCGTTGAGGCTTCGGCCCAAGTTCCGCCTTCGCTTTCTTTGCGGAGGACACCATGCCCCGATCCATTACGGCTGCAACGCTCAGTCACTCACCTGACGACTACATCCTCGTTGACGTTCGAAAGAGCGCGGCGCGGCTTGCTTCCAACCAGACGATTCGAAACGCGCTCTACCGATCGCATACGGATGTCATCGACTGGCTGCATACCGTGCGCGGGAAATCCGTTGTCGTGTTTTGTGTCCACGGCCATGAGGTGAGCCAGGGAGTTTGCAGCACATTGATCAGTCACGGCATCGATGCATGGTATCTCGAGGGCGGTTTCGACGCGTGGGCAGGCGGCGGTCAGCCGACGATTGAAATTGAGGAGCGAGATCAATGACGCCGTCTCGAGGCGACGTTTCGTTCGCCGAGGCGACGCGGGTGTTTGCCCGCATCGGCCTCTTGTCCTTCGGCGGTCCGGCGGGCCAGATCGCGCTCATGCATCGCATTCTCGTCGACGAGCGCCGCTGGCTGGACGAGAAGCGGTTCCTGCACGCGCTGAACTACTGCATGCTCCTGCCCGGCCCCGAGGCCATGCAACTCGCAACATATGCCGGCTGGCTGCTACACGGCGTGCGGGGCGGGCTGGTGGCGGGCCTGCTGTTCGTGCTGCCTGGCGCAGCGGTCATCACGCTGCTCTCCGCGCTCTATTTTTACCTTGGCGGCGTGCCGGTAATCGCCGGCGTGCTGTTCGGGCTGAAGGCCGCCGTGCTGGCGGTGGTGCTCGAGGCGCTGGTGCGGGTGTCGAAACGGGCGCTGAAGAGCCGCGCAATGGTCGTCATCGCCGTCCTCGCTTTCATCGGCATCGCCTTCCTGAAGTTGCCGTTCCCGCTCGTCGTCGGACTGGCGGCGCTGGCCGGCGCACTTTTCCCAGCGCTCGCGGAAGACGGAAAGCAGGGTGCCGACACTGAAGGTGCGGATAATGCGATGGTCATGCCCGAATGGACGCGGCCGAGTTTTTCTCGCTTTGCCTGGACGCTGATCGTCTGGCTGGCGATCTGGTTCGTCCCGATGATCGCTCTGGTCGCAGCGTTGGGCTCGGCGCATGTGCTTTCGACCGAGGCGGTGTTCTTTTCCAAAATGGCGACGGTGACGTTCGGTGGCGCCTATGCGGTGCTCGCCTATGTGGCGCAGCAGGCGGTCGACGTTTACGGCTGGCTCCGGCCCGACGAGATGCTGACCGGTCTCGGCTTGGCCGAGACGACGCCCGGGCCGCTGATCCTGGTGCTGGTGTTTGTCGGCTTCCTCGGCGGCGCGCGGTTTTCCGGCATCGATCCGCTGCTCGGCGGACTGTCCGGCGCGCTGGTGACGCTCTGGTTCACCTTCGTGCCGTGCTTTCTCTGGATCTTTGTCGGCGCGCCTTATGTCGAAGTGGTGCGCAATGTCCGCTGGCTCACCTCGGCGCTGGCGACGGTGACTGCAGCGGTCGTCGGCGTGATCGCCAATCTGGCGGCGTGGTTCTCGCTGCACGTGCTGTTTTCGAGCGTCGGCGAGAAGGCATTCGGACCGTTCGTGGCGCCGGCGCCTGATGTCGCAACATTTGATCCGGTGGCCGCGCTCATCGCGATTGTTGCGGCAATCGCGCTGCTGCGCTTCCATGCGAATTTGATCGCCGTACTTGGCGCTGCGGCGGTTGCAGGAATGATCTGGACGATTGTCTAGTCGAGGAGGTCGACCGTTAGTCGAACAGGCTCGACACCGACTCTTCGGTCGCGGTGCGCGAGATTGCTTCGCCGATCAGATCGCCGATCGAGACGACGCGGATGTTGTGCGCGGCCTCGACGCTGGAGGTCGGCTGGATGGAGTCGGTGATCACCAGCTCCTGCAGCTTGGAGGAGGTGATGCGGGCCACCGCACCGCCGGACAGCACACCGTGTGTGATGTAGGCCGTGACGCTCGTCGCACCGTTGGCCAAGAGCGCATCTGCTGCGTTGCAGAGCGTGCCGCCCGAATCGACGATGTCGTCGATCAGCAGACAATCCTTGCCGCGCACATCGCCGATGATGTTCATCACTTCCGACTCACCTGGCCGCTCGCGGCGCTTGTCGACGATGGCGAGCTGGGCGTCGATGCGTTTGGCCACCGCGCGGGCGCGCACCACGCCGCCGACGTCGGGCGACACGACCATCACATTGGAGAGTTTCGTGTATTTCGCCTTCACGTCTCGCGTGATGACCGGGGCGGCGAAGAGGTTGTCGGTCGGGATGTCGAAGAAGCCCTGGATCTGGCCTGCATGCAGGTCGAGCGTCAGCACGCGGTTGGCGCCGGCATGTGCGATCAGATTGGCGACCAGCTTGGCCGAGATCGGCGTGCGGCCCGACGCGCGGCGATCCTGCCGCGCGTAACCGAAATAGGGGATCACGGCGGTGATGCGGCGCGCCGAGGAGCGCATGAACGCATCGATCATGATCAGGAGCTCCATCAGATGGTCGTTCGCCGGGAAGGACGTCGACTGGAGGATGAAAACATCCTCGCCGCGCACGTTTTCCTGGATTTCGACGAAGATTTCCTGATCCGCGAAGCGGCGTACGCTCGCCTTCCCAAGCGGAATATTCAGATAGCGTGCGACGGATTCCGCCAGGACCCTGTTGGAGTTGCCCGCGAAAAGTTTCATGCAGCGATCCCGGAGACGGGGCGTAGCCCTGATAGGCGGGGCTTTTAGCTGGCTTCGCCGCTATTGCAAGAGAGGCCGGCAGGAATCTCGCGGCAATCCAAAAAAACGGTGACCAGCGGTCAACCGGGCCTCGCGGCGAGCCAGCCGGCGAGATCGTCCACCGTGCGGTCCGCAACCGCTCGCAAGGCCGCGCCTGCGCCCTGTCCGAGGGCCGCCTCCTTGCCCTGAATGCGGCGAACGCGCGTCCCGGAGCGATCAAACACGTCCCAGACGTAGATCAGCGTGTTGCCGCCGCCTTCCTTCAGCGTCGAAAAATAGCCCTTGATGATATGGGTTGCCGCAGGGTCCGGACCCATCGCAACGGAAATACCGCGCTCGGCCGCGCGCTGCACAATGCGCTGGTTGAGTGGGGCCAGCTCTTCGGGTGCAGCGCCCATCACCGGCGCGAACTGAAGGCGGGCCGCGCCGGGCGCGAGTGTCGCAGGGGCGGAGGCTACCGGACCGCTATCGCCTTGCGAATTGGCCGATTGCGCCGGTGCCATTGGCTCAGTGGCCGCGACCGTGTTCGTGGGAGGCGACAATTCCTCGGCGAGGCTGTTGATCCCAGTCGTATCGCTCGCGCCGGCGACCGGTGCGCCGTTGCCAACCATGGCAGGCGGTTCGAGCACGTCGCCCGTCGTGCAGGCGCTTGCCAGGGCGGCAAACGCCAGCGCGATCAGTGCCGGCCCGAATCGTTTCATTTTCCCTCGATACGCATCGAAACCCGGTAATTCCTCGAACTACTGGACGATCAGTTCAAGATCATGGCGCGACAGCGGCTTCGGCGCTGCTTCGGTTGTCAGATAGGTGCGGCCGAGCGTCATCGCGGTCTCTGCTTCCGAATCCATGATGATCATGTGCGCGAACAGCGTCATATCCGGCGCGATCGGCTCGGGATTGGCCTGATAGAACATCGGCATGTCCATCCAGGAGGGCGTGAACCGCGCCGCGACCGAATAACCGCACGCGTTGAGGCGGTGTTTGGTCAGGCCGCGCGCCTCGAAGACGCGCGCATGCGCGTCGAACACGTCGCCGAAGGTTTTGCCGGGCACCATAGCCTTCTCGACGGCAAGCAGCGCCTCCTTGCAGGCGTCGAACAATTCCTGGTGCCGCTTGCCGACCTTGCCGGTCAGCGCCGTGCGCATCATCGGCGCGTGGTAATGATGGAAGACGCCGGCCCACTCCAGCGTCAACTGGTCGTTCTTGGTGAGCTTGCGGCGGCCGGCCTTGTAGCGGCAGAGCAGCGCATCCGCGCCGGAACCGATGATGAATTCATTGGCGGGGTAGTCGCCGCCGCCCGCGAAAATCGCGCCCTGCATTGCAGCCAGGATGGCGCCTTCGTCGCCACCCTGCTTGATCAGGGGAAGTGCCGCATCGAGCGCATCGTCGGCGAGTTCGGCGGCCCGTTCGGCCTTCTTCACCTCCGCCGGGCTCTTGAAGAGACGCAAGCGGCCGACAATGCCCGATGCATCGACGAGCTGGCCGAAAGTCTGCAACTGCTCGTCGACGCGGCGTCCGTTGAAGGCGGTCAGTCCATGCGTGTCGTATTCGATGCCGATGCGGCGGCCGAGCAGATCGAGATCGTTGAGCAGGTTGCGCAGGTCGAGTGCTGGATTGGCGCCGTCGCGGTCCGTCCACACCACGATGTTCTCGATCGTCGAGGTATGGCGGGCCTGGCGCAAATCGGCCGAGCGCGTCAGTAGCACCATCGAGCCGTCGGCCTTTACCGTGAGGCACTGGAAGAAGCAGAAGCCGAACGTGTCGTAGCCGGTCAGCCAGTACATGTTTTCCTGTGCGAAGAGCAGGACAGCGTCGAGCTTCTTCGCCGCCATCTCGATCAGCAGGCGGTCGCGGCGCGCGTCGAATTCCGTTCGCTCAAAATGCAGTGCCATTATTCCTCCAGAGCTATGGCCGAGATCTGCCGGCCGTAGTCCGGCTCTTTGCGATGGGTGGTGCGGCGGTAGGAATAGAACAGATCGTCCTCTGCATAGGTGCAGCGGCCAAGCATTTCGGCCTTGACGCCGGCGCGGCGCAAGCGGTCGACCGTGTAGGTGTTCAGGTCGAACATGGCGTGTTGAGGTGTCTGCGAAGGTATGAAGTAGCGGCCGTTCGCGGCATCGGCCGCGACGAAGCGCTCGATGAACTCCGGTCCGACCTCGTAGTTCGGCTGGCTGATCGAAGGTCCGAGCACGGCCACGATGCTGTCGCGCCTCGCGCCAAGGGATTCCATCGCAACAATGGTGTTTTCGAGAACGCCGGTGAAGGCGCCTTTCCAGCCAGCGTGCGCCGCACCGACGATTCGCGCCTGTGCGTCGGCGAACAGGATCGGCCCGCAATCGGCCGTGGATGCACCAACCGCGATGCCTGGCGTGTCGGTGACCAGCGCGTCAGCTTTCGGTCGCTCGCCGTGAAACGGCGCGCGCACGACGAGCACGTCCGGCGAATGGATTTGGTGCGCCGTCATGAGGCGATCGGCTTCGACGCCCATCCAGCGCGCCACACGGCGGCGGTTCTCCGTGACGAGATTTTGATCGTCGGCGGAGCCGGTGCCGATGTTCAGGCTGTCGTAAATGCCGCTCGATACGCCGCCGATGCGTGTAAAAAAGCCGTGACGTATGCCGGTCGCGACCCGGTCAAGCAGGTCGGATCGGACGGGGTCCGGCTTGGTCTGATCCAGCATGCGCCGCCTTGTCTGTTCCGGGCCCTTGCCGCAGCCTCAATTCCACGGATAGGGCCTTCTCCGAAGCGGGCGGAGAGTGGGGCAGGGGGATGCCCGAGTCAATCCAAGCAGGGGTCACATCAAAACGGCGGGGTCGCGGGATTCGGCCGTTTTTGTGGTCAAGCCTTACAGGGACTCGTTACAGCACGAAATCGCCCGCGGTCATTTCGGCCAATGTCGTGCCTCTCAGGCGGACGGCGAAGTCGGACCCGAGCGAGCCGGAGAGATTGACCTCGACGATCACATCCGCGCCGGCAATGTCGTTGATGCGCACCTGGCCGGCAGCGGTGAAGGCCGCGGCGTGGATGTAGGCCAGCTTCGGACCGTAGAGCGCGGAGACGTCGATCCGGTCATTGCCCAGATTGTCGAAATCCATGATCACGTCCGCCAGCGTATGGCTCGCCGACGAATCCGTCTTTAGCGTGAAGGTGAATATGTCGTTGCCCAACCCGCCGGTCATCAGGTCCCTGCCGCCGCCGCCGGTCACGATGTCGTTGCCGCCATTGCCGAGCAGGCTGTCATTGCCGGCTCCGCCCTTGATGGTATCGAATCCGTAGCCGCCTTTGATCAAGTCGCTGCCGCCGCGCCCATCGAAGATCAGCGTCCGTGCCTTCGTACCGGTGACGCTAAAATTGTCGGCGCCGTTGGTGCCGCGGACGTCATCGACCTTGACCGCATGGCCACCTTCAGCGCCGAACCTGCCGCCTTCCACGGTGCCGGTTTGCGTCAGCGAATTGTAGGCAAACCTGCCCGAACCCGCGGCAAAGAAGTCGAGCACGCCGGCATTCGTCGCGCTGGCGGCATTACCGTTGTTCAGCGCCTGCACGACGACGTTGTTCTGGTTGGCGCCGAGCTTGCCGACATAAAAAGAGAAGTCGTCCTGCTGGCCGGTCACTGTGAAAGAATAAGTTTTGTCGCCGGTTTCAGGCCCATTGAACGTGGCGATGGTCTTGATTTGACCCTTGAGGAACTTGTAACCGTTCACGGCATTGATCGTTACCGCGAGGCTGAAATTTTTGTGGAAGGTTCCTTCGACGATCA
>DATJTE010000083.1:0-18013 GCA_035503715.1 Rhizobiaceae bacterium
GCATCACCACCAAGGATCCGCATGTGGTGCTGGAGGAAGGCGCGCAGGTCGTCGCCGATCCGAACCAGCCGAAGCCGATGACCATGCTCGGTCACGTCACCTCCTCCTACTGGTCGGAGAATTGCGGCCGCTCGATCGCGCTGGCGCTGGTCGCCGGTGGCCGCGACATGACGGGGCAGACGCTCTATGTGCCGATGCCCAAGGAGACAATCGAGGTCGAGGTGACAGGCATGGTGTTCTTCGACGAAACGGGAGGTCGCCTCAATGGCTAGTTCAGCAGTCGCGGAGCGGCGCCCGAAACTCGGCGGGCAGGAGGCTCGTTACGGCAAGCTCTCCGTATCAGTTCTGCCGCCGGCCGAGCGCATCTCGCTGCGCGCGCCGGTGGAATCGATCCCGGCTTTGTCTGCCGCGCTGAAGGTCGAGCTGCCGACAAGGCCGAAGACATCGGCGGCCGCCGGCAAGCGCACCGCGCTATGGCTCGGACCGGACGAGTGGCTGGTGATCGATGAGGGCGGCAATGATCCGCTGGCCGATTGCCGCGCCGTTGCCGACCTGCACTCGGCCGTCGGCATCTCGCACCGCAATGTCGCCATTTCGGTCAGCGGCCCGGGCGCGGCGGCGACGGTCAATGCGGGTTGCCCGCAGGACCTGTCGCTTGCCGCCTTTCCGGTTGGAGCGTGCTCGCGCACGGTGCTGGGCAAGATCGAAATCGTTCTGCTCAGAACCGCCGAGGACGGCTTTCGTGTCGAGTGCTGGCGCTCATTCGCCGACTACGCGTACGAATTTCTCTCGGTCGCGGCGAAAGACGCGGCCTGATCGCTACCCAGCCTTCAGACGCAACGGCTTGGTGGATTGCGGCGCCTTGAAGCTGCCGTTGGGGCGGCGCTTGTCGCCGAACGTGTCGTCGCAGAGATCGAACTGTTCGTTGACGCACTGATAGTAGCCGTCATCGCCGTAGTCCTGGTCGCCATACACCAGTCCGCACTCCAGAATGGCGAGATCGTAACACTCGCCCAGCGTGTCGGGACCGGCTTTGGCGGTGGCAGGAAACAGGGCGATGGTTGCGATGGTCAATGCGAAGAGTTTCATGGCAGGGCCTCATCAAGGTTGATCTGACCCGTGTGTCGCGGCGCGCTGGCAAATGGTTCATTCCTTTCCGCTCTGAGGCCCGTGCGTGCGCAAAACAATGGCCGCCCGCGATTCATCGCGGACGGCCATCGTGATTTGGCTCAAGCTGGACCGATCGTGCGGCCCGAGGCCTATCCGGATTTCAGGCGTGAAGGCGGTGCGTTTGACTGTGGAGCCGTGCGCTTGTCGCCGCCGCGGCCGGCATCGAACAGGAAATCGCAGATGTCGAACCTGTCATTGATGCATTGTTTGTAGTCGGAATCGCCATAATCCTTGCCGCCCCACACCAAGCCGCATTCGAGGATCGCTATTTCATAACATTCGGCGCGATTGCTGGCCGACTCGGCCGGGATTGCCGCCAGCGCAGTGGCAGCGAAGGTCAAAGCGAGAAGCCTCATGACACGTCTCCATCACCACGATCGAAATTGATCGTGTGAACCTGTGTCGCGCTGCCAGCGCGAACGGTTCACGAGGTGATTACGACTGTCCGGGCTTACTCCGCGCTCGGAACGGGCTGAGGAGCCTCGGTTTGCCCACCGCCGTCATGCCGCTCCGCCCTGCGGGCAACCCACCAGCCGATCAAAGCCGCGCCCAGCAATACCGCCGACGCCAGAAGGAACGCCGCGCCCGGATAAGGCACGGCGGACCCTTCGCTGACCGTGAACGAATAGACGGCGCCGAAGAAGAGCGGCGAGGCGACGCCTGCAACGCTCGCCACGCTCATATTCGCGCCCTGCAACTGGCCCTGCTCGGATTCCGAAACGCGCTGCGTCATCAGGGACTGCAGCGTCGGCATGGCCAAACCCCACAGCGCATTCGGAACGATGGCGAGCGCGAACATCAGGCCGGTGTCGGCAAGACCCATCCAGGCAATGCCGACCGCGCCGCCGAACAGGCCGAACACCATGACCGCGCGATCGCCGAACCGCTTCACGGCGGGCCCGACAAGCACGCCCTGCACCAGCATGTCGAGGATGCCGACGCCGGCCAGCAACGCGCCAACCTGCCACGGCGTCCAGCCGAAGACGTGTCCGGCGTAAAGCACCCACACCGCCGAGAAGACGTGGTGCGAAAAATGCAGCAGGAAGGTGACCACTGCCAGACCGGACAATTCCGGATGCGAGCGCAGCAGCATCATCGCGCCGAACGGGTTGGCACGCTTCCACGAGAAGGCCATGCGCTTGTCTTCGGCGAGCGACTCCGGCAGCACGACGACGCCGTAGAGGAAAACCACGCCGGACAGTGCGGCGGCCACCCAGAACGGTGCGCGGGGCGAGATTTCGCCAAGGAAACCGCCGAGCAGCGGCCCTGCGACGAAGCCGGCCGAAAACGCCGCGCCGATCAGGCCGTAGCCGCGCGCACGATCTTCCGGTGCGGTGATGTCGGCCATATAGGCGAAGGCCGTGGTGAAGCTCGACGAGGTGATGCCGGCGATGATGCGACCGAGCGCCAGCCACCACAGATTCGGCGCCAGCGCCATCAGCACGTAGTCGGCCGAAAGCCCTAGCGCGGAGAGCAGCAGGACCGGCCGGCGGCCATACCGGTCCGACAGCGAGCCGATCACTGGCGAGGCGACGAACTGCATGCCGGCCCAGAGCGCCACGAACACGCCGTTGATCCAGCCCGCGTCGGCGTTCGAACCCGCGAACTCCTCGATGAGGGGCGGCAGCACCGGGATGATGATGCCCATCGCCACGATGTCGAGCACCGCGACGACGAGGATGAAGGCAATGGCGGCCTGGCGCCGCGAACCGCTGAGCACGGACATGGGTCAACTCTTCGCGGCAAACGGCCCGCGGCGCTGCTTCCAGGAGGAAGCCTCGCTCACGGGCGGCGCTCAGCCGCATCTTTTTTCGCTTTTTCGGACGGCGGCTTATACGCCTGCTAGGACCAGATGGCTACACATGCTGACGCCGCTCCTGACAGGTCGTTGTCAGGGCTAAGGCGATCTCCACAGCTAGGCACTCCATTCTTGGCGGACGGTTTGGCCCGGTGTTCGAGCCGTGGTGAAGCGCGGCCACGGCACTCGCAAACGCTTCGATCTCGGTTGCGGGCGTCGGCCGCTCCTATGCGTTGCTGGCGGCTTTGATGCTTGAGCAGACGGAAGCCGTATCTCAGCATGGGGACAACTCCCCGCACCGGATTGCCGCAAGATTAGAAACGCGGGAGAAAGCAGCATGCTGGAAAAGCTCAAACATCTCGTCGCTGTAGCCAAGCTTTTCATGGCGGCGGTATTGATCGTCACCTTCGCTGTGATTGTCACCGTATCGGCCGGGTGGCTGGCTTATTTGGCGGCCTTCAGCCCTATCGGAAAGCTCGGATTGGGTTTCGCCTGTTCGACGAACGAGACCGGATTGTCGTGCGCACGAGATTGGGCATCGGTCGCCGCAATTATTTTCGGCGCTATCACGATCATTTACATCCGCAGACAAGTCCGCGAGCAAGCTGAACAGCACCGTCAGGAAATGAGCCTGCAAACTTATCCAGTACGTGCGCTCTTCAGCCGGGCGATGGTCAAAATCGCAGAACCGCTCGCGCAAATAGCGCTCGAACTGCGGAAGGTTCGGCGCATGTTGAGTGCCCGGCAAACCAAGGACATCACGCCGAGCATAGTCGTCGACTTTGCAAAAAAAGCAGCCGGACTTGTGGGCGATTTGCCGTATAAACCACTTGAAGAATTTGACGACGGAACAATTCGCCAACTGATGAGTGCAATCGAAACCCACTATCAGAACTTGCGGTCTCACTGGGTGCTCGAGGGACCGTCTCGCTTCGTAACGCGCGACGGCAAGCTCGCGATCAAAACGGGGTACAAGGTGGAGGACGGCGTCGGCGTGGCCTGGATAGTAGAGGTAGATGACCTAGCGGCCGCCTACGCCGACGAACTTGCACTCGCCTGCGAAGCGCTGGTCTATCACTTGAAGGTCAGACATGACGAGGTTAGCAGCGATGGGCTTACAATCGTTCATAAGCCCGCCCTGCCTATAACGTCCGCGCCTAGCGCGTGACCGAGCATCGCTAGAGCGAAGTGCGCGGGCGGCGTCCTTCAGCCCCCGCGAAACGCCTCCTGTAAGTCGAGCGTAATCTGCCGGGCGAACAGAAACGGCGCAGCACGACCCCGGAGACGGCCGCGGTCGATCAGATCGCGGCGATGCCGCCGTCGACGGAAAGGGTGTGGCCGGTCATGAAGGTGTTCTTCGGATCGGCGGCGAAAAGGATCACCTCGACCACCTCATCCACCTCGGCGACGCGTTTCATCGGCACGCCGCGCGTCAATTCGGCAAGTGCTTCCGCTTCGTTGCCGCCCCTGAGCTTGACAAAATCGCCCGTCATGGCGGTGCGCGCGAACGAGGGACAGACGCAGTTGACGCGGATGCCCTTGCTTGCGAGCTCGGCCGCCGCGGAACGCGTCAGGCCCACCACGCCGTGTTTGGCCGCGGAGTAGACCGAGAGCTTCTGGGCTCCTGTCAGGCCCGCGACCGAAGCGATGTTGACGATCGCGCCCGGCTTGCCGCCGGCGCGAAGCTGTTTCTCCATCTGCGGGATCTGATGTTTGAGCGCGAAGAACATACCGAGCAGGTCGATGTCGAGGATGCGCCGCGCCTCGTCCGACGGGAGGTTCGGCAGCTTAACGAAGCTCTGCGCGATGCCCGCATTGTTGATCGCGATGTCCAGTTGGCCAAAACGCGATACCGCCAGCGCCACGAGTTTTTCGGAGAGCGACTCGTCGGAGATGTCACCGGCCAGCGTTGCCGTTTCCGTGTTCAAGGTTGGCGCTAGCGCGTCGAGCTTGGCTTGATCCATGTCGGACAGCACGAGCTTCGCGCCATCGGCGGCGAGCCGCTCGGCGGTGCGGCGGCCGAAACCGCCCGACGCGCCTGTCACGATCGCCACCAATCCCTCGAAACGCCCCATGATCAGCCCTTTTCGTCGAACAGTTTTACGGCGAGCCCGGCGAGCAGCTTGACCGCGTCGCCATAGGTCTTCGCCTTTTCCGGATTTGACGCGTTGCCGTCGAGCGCGCGCTTGTAGACGCCCTGGCAGATCGCCGCGAGGCGGAAGAAGGAGAAGGCGAGGTAGAAGGCCCAGTTGTCGATGCCGGCTATGCCGCGCCGCTCGCAATAGCGCGCGACGTACTCTTCCTCCGACGGCAGGCCCAGCGCGGCGCGGTCGACGCCATCCAGCCCGCGGAAGCCGGAAGAGTGCGGCAGCCGCCATTGCATGCATTGATACGCGATGTCCGCGTATGGGTGACCGAGCGTCGACAGTTCCCAGTCGAGCACGGCGACGACGCGCGGCTCGCTACTGTCGAAGATCATATTGTCCAGCCGGTAGTCGCCGTGAACGAGCGCCACGACGCCGTCATCGGCCGGCAGATGTTTTTCGAGCCAGGCGATCAGCTCGTCCATGTCACGGACGGTCCCGGTTTCCGACGCGCGGTACTGGCTGGTCCAGCGGCCGAGCTGGCGCTCGAAATAGCTGCCGGGCTTGCCGAAGTCGGACAGGCCGACGGTGTCGACATCGACGGTGTGAAGTGCGGCCAGCGTCGCGTTCATGGAATCGTAGATCGCCGCGCGCTCGTCGTTCGAAGCCGCCTCCGGCAGAGCCGGATCCCAGAAGATGCGGCCGTCGAGAAAGTCCATGACGAAGAACATGCGGCCGATCGGCGAGTCTTCCGGCGACAGGAACAGCGCATTCGGCACCGGCACGTCCGAGCCGGCGAGCGCCTTCATCACGCGGTACTCGCGGTCGACCTGGTGCGCGGATTTGAGCAGGGCGCCCGGCGGCTTGGCGCGCAGCACGTAGCGGCCGCTCTCGGCGTTCAGCAGATAGGTCGGATTCGATTGTCCCGTCTTGAACTTTGCGATGACGCTGAGGCCGGAAAAGCCGGGAATGTTTGCTTCGAGGTAGGGCGCGAGAATTACGGCGTCGAGAGTATTCGCATCGCTCATGCCGGAACCTCCGACGGCTCGACCTGCGTCAGGATCAGCCAGCGCGCGGTGAGCGCCGGCTTTGGCGAACCTTCGAGCTCGATGGTGATGTCGTAAGCCGCTTCCAGCCAGCCGGACGGCCGCGCCTTCACCTTGCCGAGCACGAAGCGCGTGCGGATGCGCGCGCCGGATTTCACCGGCGCGATGAAGCGGATCGACTCAAAACCCTGGTTGATGCCCACCTTACCGCCGCGGATCGGCGGCAGTGTCTCGTAGGCCATAGCGGAAAGCAGCGACAGCAGCAGGAAGCCGTGCGCGATGGTGCCGCCGAACTGCGTCTCGCGCGCCGCCCGCTCCGGATCGACATGGATGAACTGGTGGTCGTCGGTCGCGTCGGCGAACTGGTCGATCATGGTCTGCGACACCACGCGCCAGGGCGAAACGCCGATCTCGGCGCCGACATTCGCCAGGATCTGTTCGACCGTGACTTCGTTCAAAACCGCGGCTCCCGATCTCAATCCCAGATCTCAATCCTTGAACAGCCGCATCCCATGCTGGACCGATTGGCCGCCGTCAATCGGAAGAATTGCGCCGGTTACATAGCTGCCCGCGCGGCTGCACAGGAAGAGCGTGGCGCCGGCGATGTCGTCCGGCCGGCCGATGCGCCCGATCGGCACATGGCTGCCGACCTTCTCGGCCTGGTCGTCGGTGGCTGTTGCAAATGCCGTCATGCGGCTCTGGAAAGGGCCGGGCGCGAAGGCGTTGACGGTGATCCGCCGGCCGGCAAGCTCGTTGGCGAGCGTCCGCGTCAGGTGATGCACCGCCGCCTTCGACGCCGCATAGGAGTAGGCGTCGTCGGCCAGCGGCTGCGTGCCCATGACCGAACCAAGGTTGATGATGCGCGCCGGATCGTCGCCGCTGGCGGATGTTTCAAGCATCTTCAGCAGGTTGCGGGTCAGGTGGAACAACCCGGTGACATTCACATCCAGCACCTTCGCCCAGCCCTTGTACGGGAAACTGTCCAGCGGCTCGCCCCAGGACGTGCCGGCATTGTTGATCAGGATGTGGAGCTTGTCCGTGCGGGCTTTCACCTCGCCGACGAGTGCCGTGATGCCGGCCTCGCTGCTGACGTCTCCCGCGAACCCTTCAGCGCTTCCGACCCCGAGCGCATTCAGTTCCGCCGCGACCTTCTCGCAGTCGGCGCCCTTGCGGGACGCGATCAGGACGCGGGCGCCGGATTTCACCAGCGCGGTCGCCGCCATGCGGCCGATGCCGGTCGCCGCGCCCGTCACCAGCGCCGTTTTGCCTGCGACGGAAAACAGATCGTCGAGATAGGCCATCGTTCCTCCCCGGTTTGTTATCGCGGTTTTCTGCGATCCGCGTTGACAACATACCGGGTAGTATGTTCATCATTTGCACGTCCGTAAAGAGCCGTCGCGCAATGACGCAGGCCGGGGACGACAGGGAGGATACCGACCGGATGACGCTCAGCGTCCGCGAACCGATCGTCGAAGATTCCCGCGCGGACATCCTGCGCGCCGCGGCGGTTTGCTTCATGGAAAAGGGCTACACCGCGGCGTCCATCGACGATGTCGCGCGACGCGTCGGCGCCACGAAGGGCCGCATCTACCACCATTTCCCGTCGAAGGCGCATCTGTTCGCCGAGGTGTTCCGGTTCGGCATGGACCGGATCTTCATCGTCACCGACCCGCACCGCAACACGCCGGGCCGCGCGGTGGACCGGTGGAAGAAGCTCGCCTTCGTCCACACCCGCACGATGACCAACTCGAAGGCGCTGGCGCGGGTCGTGTGGGAAGGCGTCGAGATGCATCTGCGCGGCGCGACGACACCGGAGCAGAGGGCGGTGCTCGACGACCTCGTCACCTACCGCAACAGCTATTCGGATGTTTTCCGCCAGACGATCGCGCAGGCGCGCGACGAGGGAGATTTCACCTTCGACGATCTGGGCATTGCCAACCAGGTCATGTTCATGGCGCTGAATTCTCCCATCTTCTGGTACACGCCGCGCCCGAGCGACCCGGCCGATCACATCGACAACATCGCGAAACAGGTCGTTGCCTTCGCGTATCGTGGCCTCGGCGGCCGGGGTGAACCATGAATGCGATGAACCTCGGAATGACAGAGCGGCTGAAGCCGATCCACGACAAGGTCGCGCGCATGGTGCGCGACGAGATCCTGCCGCTCGACGAGGAATTTCTGGCCGATGTCGGCAAGAGCGGCGACCGCTGGGCTTACACCAAACGCCAGACCGAGATCATGGAAGGCCTGAAGGCCAAGGCGCGCGAGCGCGGCCTGTGGAATTTCTGGCTGACCGGTTCGGATCGCGGCTACGGCCTGACGACGGTCGAATACGCCTATCTCGCCGAGGAGATGGGCAAGGCGCATCTCGGCGCCGAAACCTTCAACTGCTCCGCGCCCGACACGGGCAATATGGAGGTGCTGGAGCGTTATGGCGCGCCAGAGCACAAGAAGCAGTGGCTTGAGCCTTTGCTCGAAGGCAAAATCCGCTCCGCCTATCTGATGACCGAGCCGGACGTCGCCTCGTCGGATGCCACCAACATCTCGATGCGCTGCGAGCGCGACGGCGATTCCTATGTGCTGAACGGCGAGAAGTGGTGGTCGTCGGGCGCCGGCGATCCGCGCTGCGCCATCTACATCGTCATGGTGAAGACCGGCGGCAGCGGCGATCCGAAGCACAAGCAGCATTCGATGATCCTCGTGCCGGCCGACACCAAGGGCATCACCAAGCTGCGCGCCATGAAGGTTTATGGCGACGACGACGCGCCGCACGGCCACCTGCATCTCAAATTCGAGAACGTGCGCGTGCCGGCATCGAATCTTTTGCTCGGCGAGGGCAGGGGCTTCGAGATCTCGCAAGGGCGGCTCGGACCCGGCCGCATCCATCACTGCATGCGCGCCATCGGCCAGGCTGAGATGGCGCTCGAACTGCTCTGCCGCCGCTCGATGCGGCGCGAGGCCTTCGGCCAGCCGCTCGCCAAGCTTGGCGCGAATTACGACATCATCGCCGAGTGCCGCATGGAGATCGAGCAGGCGCGGCTGCTCTGCCTGAAGGCCGCCTGGATGATGGATCAGGGCGATCCTCGTGCCGCCGCACCCTGGATCAGCCAGATCAAGGTCGTCGCGCCGCGCGTCGCGCTCAAGGTCGTCGACGAGGCTGTGCAGATGTATGGCGGGCAGGGCATCAGCCAGGACACGCCGCTGGCGCGGTCATGGACGCATTTGCGCACGTTGCGCCTCGCTGATGGCCCTGACGCGGTGCACCGCCGCCAGGTCGCGCGCACCGAGCTTGCGAAATACACACAGGAGAAGGTGTGATGCGCCTTCTGCCGGCTCGCTTCGCACCCTTCGCCCTCAATGGGGGGCCGCGATGAAGGCCATCGTCGCCCGCGATTTCGCGCCGCTCGACCAGTTGGCCTTCACCGACTGGCCGGAGCCGCAGGCGACGGGCTCGAACGTCGTGATCGAGGCCGACGCGATCGGCGTCAACTATCCCGATGGCCTTTTGGTGCAGGGCCTCTATCAGATGAAGCCGCCGGTGCCGTTCGTGCCTGGCATGGAGGTCGCCGGCCGCGTCACGGCGGTTGGACCGGACGTCAAGGCATTGAAGGTCGGCGACCGTGTCGCCGCGCTCGGAACACTCGGCGGCTATGCCGAGCGGATCGCCGCGCCCGAGATGATGGTGATGAAGCTGCCGGACGGCATCTCGGAGGCCGACGCCTGCGCGCTGCTCTGCGGTTACGGCACGTCCCACCACGCGCTGAAGCAGCGCGCGGCGCTGAAATCCGGCGAGACGCTGTGCGTGCTTGGAGCCTCCGGCGCGACTGGTGTCGCTGCCGTGCAGATCGGCAAGGCGATGGGCGCCACCGTCATCGCCGTCGCCTCGTCCGACGAGAAGCGCGGCATCGCCAGGGACGCAGGTGCGGACATCGTTATCGGCTACGACAATCTGCGCGACGATCTGAAGGACGCGACCAAGGGCAAGGGCGTCGACGTCGCCTTCGACCCGGTCGGCGGCGACTCCTTCGACGCGCTGGCGCGCTCCATGGCGTGGAACGGCCGTCTGCTGGTCATTGGCTTTGCCTCGGGCAAGATCCCGAACTTCCCGGTCAATCTGGCGCTGGTCAAAGGTTTCAGCGTCGTCGGTGTCTTCTGGGGCGCCTTCACCCAGAAAGAGCCGGCCACTTATCAGGCCAACATGAAGGAACTGATCGGCTGGTACATGGCCGGCAAGGTCAAGCCGGTCATCGAAGGCGTCTACCCGCTCGCCGATGCGGCGAGTGTCTTGAAACGCGTGCTCGGCCGCGGTGCGGCCGGCAAGCTCATCCTGAAGCCGTGAGGAGAGAGTTGATGACGCTCCCCGCCGAGATGAACGCACTACTGCTCAAGGAAGACGGCTATACGCGCATGCCGACCGCAAGCGCGCTGGAGGCAATGGCGCCTTATGTCGAACCGGGCCGCATCGGCGTGCCGCAACCGACCGGCAAGCAGCTCCTGATCAAGGTCAGCCTCGCGGCGATCAACCCGTCCGACGTCATGTTCATCAAGGGCCAATACGGCCAGCCGCGCGTCAAAGGCCAGCCGGCCGGGTTCGAGGGCGTCGGCACCGTGGTCGCGACCGGCGACGACGCCTATGCGCAGAGTCTTCAAGGCAAGCGCATCGCCTTCGCCACCGGCCTCTCCAACTGGGGCGCCTGGGCCGATTACGCGATTGCCGACGCGCCCGCCTGTATTCCCTTGCTCGATGGCGTGCGCGATGAGGACGGCGCGGCGATGATCGTCAATCCGCTCACCGCACTCGCCATGTTCGGCATCGTCAAGGACGAGGGCGAGAAAGCGTTCGTGCTGACCGCCGGCGCCAGCCAGCTCTCCAAGCTGATCATCGGACTGGCGAAGGAAGAGGGATACCGCGCGATCGCCATCGTGCGGCGCGACGCGCAGATACCGCTGCTCAAGGAATTCGGCGCGGCGCATGTGCTCAATGCCGACTCGCCCGATTTCAGGAAAGAGCTGCGCGAACTCTTCAAGACCGAACCGGCGCGCGTTTTCCTCGACGCGGTGACGGGACCGCAGGCGGCGACGATCTTCGAGGCGATGCCGCGCGGCGCCCGCTGGATCATCTATGGCCGGCTCGACGACACGCCGACTGTGCTCGGGCAGCCCGGCCAACTCATTTTCATGGACAAGAAAGTCGAAGGGTTCTGGCTCGTCCCGTGGATGCGCAAGAATCCGGATCGGCGCAAACAGGCGATCCTCGACGCGCAGCAGCGCTTCATCGACGGACGCTGGAAAACGGATGTCACGGCGATCGTGCCGCTTTCGCAGGCGACGCAGCGCGTGCCTGAGGAACTCGCCAAACCGAACGGGAAAGTGTTCATCAGACCCGACAATGTATGAAAACCGCTGGTTGTCCGC
The DNA here is from genome assembly GCA_035503715.1 of Rhizobiaceae bacterium. Classification (GTDB taxonomy): domain Bacteria; phylum Pseudomonadota; class Alphaproteobacteria; order Rhizobiales; family Rhizobiaceae; genus OAS926. The sequence continues at coordinate 11,514 of DATJTE010000083.1, forward strand.
GGGAACGGACGGCCTATAGTGCAACTGCCACCGCGGCAAAGATCGCGGGGCGAAAGTGGGAGGAAAGCACTTGGATGTCCTGCAGCTGATCGTCAGCGGGCTGGCCAATGGCTGCGTCTACGGGCTGATCGCGCTCGGTTTCGTGCTGATCTACAAGGCGACCGAAGCCGTCAATTTCGCCCAGGGCGATTTCATGATGCTCGGCGCCTTCATCACGCTCGGGCTGACCAACCAGCAGTTCTGGGGGCTCCCGTTCTGGATCTCCGTGCCGATCGCCATCATGATCATGGGCGTCTTCGGCTACCTGCTCGACATGATCGTGCTGCGCCGCATGTTCGGCCAGTCGCAGATCGCCGTCGTCATCCTCACCATCGCGTTGGGTTTCGTGCTGCGCTTCGCTGCCGGTCTGATCTGGGGACATGAGCCGAAGTCGCTGGAATCGCCGATCGCCGGCGTCGACGTCCGATTCGGCGGGGTTGTGCTCGGCATGGACGAGATCGTCGTCATCGTCGTGACGATCCTGCTGACCGTCGCGCTCTACTTCTACTTCAACCGGACGAAACTCGGCGTCGCCATGCAGGCCGCGTCGCAGAACCAGCTTGCGGCCTATTACATGGGCATTCCGGTGAAGCGGGTGCATTCGCTGATCTGGGCGCTGGCGGGAATGGTCGCGGCGGTGGCGGGCATCCTCTTCGCGTCGAAGGGTTCGATCGATCCGACGACCGGCCTGCTCGGCATCAAGGCCTTCGCGGCGGCCGTCATCGGCGGCTTCGGCAGCCTGCCCGGCGCGCTGCTCGGCGGCATCATCGTCGGTCTCATCGAGCCGTTCGCCTCGCGCTACATCGCCGCCGGCTATTCGCAGATCATGCCGTATCTGCTGCTCTTCCTGATCCTCGTGTTCAGGCCGCACGGCATCTTGGCGCAAGTCCATCGGAAGAAGGTGTGACGCGCCATGCGAACGCTGTTCAAGACCTCCTACGACACCGACATCAACCTCTTCCGCGACTGGTCGCAGGCGCGCTGGTACCTTGCGCTGCTGATCATTCTTGTCGTCCTGCCGTTCTTCCTCGATATCTTCTGGCTGGGCGAGATGACCAACGTGCTGATCTGGGCGATCGCCGGCATGGGCATCATGATGCTGGTCGGCCAGACGGGGCAGGCGAGCCTCGGCCACGCCGCCTTCCTCGCCGTCGGCTGCTACGCCAACGTGCTGTTGCAGGAACGGCTCGGCCTGCCATTCATCCTGTCCTTCCCGCTGTGTGGCCTTATCGCCGGGCTTGCCGGCGTGCTGCTGGCCATCCCGACCACCAAGCTGCACGGCATCTATCTCGCCATCGGCACCCTGGCGATTTCGATCTTGATGGACGACCTGATCGTCGTCGCCGCGCCGCTCACCAATGGCGTCATCGGCCTGATGACCCCCTCGATCACCATCTTCGGCATTTCGTTCGACCGTTATGCCGAACTCGACCGCTTCTACTGGCTGGTGCTGGTTATCACGCTGCTCGTGGTGCTTGCCTATCGCAACATTCTGCGCTCGCCGCTCGGCCGCGCCTTTGCCGCGGTCCGCGACTCCGAGGTCTCGGCGCAGGCGATGGGCGTCAATGTCGCGCGGACCAAGGCGGTCGCGTTCGGTATCTCGACCGCGATCACCGGTCTGGCTGGTGCGCTGATCGGTTACTTTCTCACGACGTTCAACAACGAGACGTTCAACATCATCATCTCCATCCAGATGCTATTGATGATCGTCATCGGCGGGCTCGGCACGATCCACGGCGCCTTCTTCGGGGCTATCGTCATCGCTCTGTTGCCGCAGGCGATCGCCATGGGGCGCGACTTCATCGGTAATCTCACCGGTGGCGGTTCCGTCGCGATTCCTGGCCTGGAATCGGCGCTGTTCGGCATGATCCTGATCGTCTTCATCCTGTTCGAGCCGATGGGCATCTACGGACGCTGGGTGAAGATCCGAACCTATTTCGAGCTTTTCCCCTTCGCCAGGCGGGACATGTTCCGCCGCCAGCGCAGCTATTTGAAGACGGAGCGCATGCGATGAGCCTGCTCGAAGTCGAAAACGTCACGCTGCGCTTCGGCGGCGTCGTCGCCGTCAACAAGGTGTCGTTCTCCGTCGAGGAGGGCGAGGTGTTCGCGCTGGTCGGCCCGAACGGCGCGGGCAAATCCACACTCTTCAATTTGATCTCGCGCTTCTACGATCCGGTCGAGGGCGACATCAGGTTCCAGGGCAAGTCGATCCTCGACCGCCCGTCGCATGAGATGGCGCGGCTTGGCATCGCCCGCACCTTCCAGAACATCGAGCTGTTCGAGCAGGCGACGGTGCTGCAGAACCTGCTCGTCGGCCGCCATCGCCACCGCCAGAGCCGCTTGTGGAACGAAGTGCTGTTCACGCCGTTCGTGCGCAACGAGGAGCGGCGGCACCGCGAGGCGGTCGAGAAGGTAATCGATTTCCTCGACCTGCAGGTCTACCGCGACAAGTACATCGCCGGCCTGCCGTATGGCGTGCGCAAGGTGGTGGAGATGGGCCGCGCGCTCGCCATCGAGCCGAAACTGCTGCTGCTCGACGAACCCGCCTCGGGCCTCTCCGTCGAGGAAACGCAGGACGTCGCCTTCTGGGTCGAGGACATCAAGAAGGAGATGGGCGTCACCGTGATCATGGTCGAGCATGACATGCATCTCGTCTCGGCGGTGTCCGACCGCGTGCTGGCGCTGGCCGACGGCAAGGCGCTGGCGCTTGGCACGCCGCACGAGGTGCAGAACCATCCGAAGGTGATCGAGGCCTATATCGGCGTCGCCGATCCGGCGGAAAAGGTGGTCGCATGAACATCGTCGCCGAACGCAATGTCGAAGCCGCGACGCAGCCTGTGCTCACTGTGCGCAACGTCGAGACCTTCTACGGGCCGATCATGGCGATCCGCGGGGTGAGCCTCGAGGTCCGCTCCGGCCAGATCGCGACCGTGCTCGGCGCCAACGGCGCCGGCAAGACGACACTGCTCAAGACCATCTCCGGCGTGATGACGCCGCAGAAGGGCGAGATCCTCTATCGCGGCGGCAACATTGCCGGCCACGAGCCGGACCGCGTCGTGCGCGCCGGCATCGTGCATGTGCCGGAAGGCCGCGAGGTCTTCCCGCTGCTCACCGTCGAGGAAAACCTGAAGATGGGCGCCTTCGTGCGCAGCGACGCCGAAGGCGTGCGGCGCGACGAGGACATGGTCTATTCCTATTTCCCGATCCTCGCCGAGCGCCGCCGCCAGGCGGCCGGCACGCTGTCCGGCGGCCAGCAGCAGATGCTGGCGATCGGCCGTGGCCTGATGGCGTCGCCCCGGCTGATGCTGCTCGACGAGCCAAGCCTCGGCTTGTCGCCGATCCTGGTGAAGGAGATTTTCGCCATCATCAAGCGGCTGAACCGCGAGCAGGGCGTGACCATGATGCTGGTCGAGCAGAATGCACGCGTGGCGCTCGAAGTGGCCGACTACGGCTACGTGATGGAGCTCGGCCGCATCGTGATGGATGACGACGCAAAGCGGCTTTTGCAGTCGAAGGACGTGCAGGAGTTCTACCTTGGCGTCCAGGAAGAAACCCAGCGTGGCCAAAAGCGCTGGAAGCAGCGGAAAACGTGGCGGTGACAAAGCAAATCCAGGAAAAGTGGACGCCGGTTTTCCGTCCGGATACCGGCGGGGCAAGCCCGCCGTTTTTGCGACAAAAAACAGGGAGGAAGGCATGACGATCGCCGAGAAGATTCCGCCCCAGAAGACCGTGGACGGCCACTCCATCAACGAGGACCTGACCAAGGGGCCTTACTTCTTCGATGGCTGCGACACGCTGGTAAAACTGTTCCGCCAGCGCTGCCAGGAGCTCGGCCCGAAGATCGCGCATCGCGAGAAGGATTTTGGCATCTGGCTGTCCTATACATGGACGGACTTCTACGAGCATGCGCGGCTGATTGGCCTCGGGCTCGTGGCGCTCGGGCTGAAGCGCGGCGAGGTCGTCTCGATCCTGTCGGAAGACAACAAGGAATGGATCTATTGCGACCTCGCCATCCAGTCGGTCGGCGGCATTCCGTCCGGCGTCTACACGACCGACTCGGCCAAGCAGCTCGAATATCTGGTCAACGATTCCGACAGCCGCTTCCTCTTCCTCGAAAATGACGAGCAGCTCGACAAATACCTGTCCGTCCGCAACGGCATGCCGGGCCTCACTAAGGTGATCGTGTTCGACCGCGAGGGCTTGCATGCCTTCTCGAACGACAAGGTCATCTTCCTCGACGATCTCTACCGGATCGGCCGCGATTTCCTGAAAGAGAACCCGAACCGGTTCGAGGAGGAGATCGCCAAGTCGACGCCGAAGGACACGGCGCTGCTGGTCTACACGTCCGGCACGACCGGGCCGCCGAAGGGGGCGGAGATCACCCATGAGAACGTCATGGCCTCGATCGTCGGCGCGCTGCTCACGCTGCCGGTGAAGGACACCGACGAGCAGGTTTGTTTCCTGCCGCTCTGCCACATCCTCGAGCGCCTGATCTCGGTGTTCATCCCGATCGGGCTGAAGTCCACCGTGAACTTCGCCGAGAGCCCCGAAACGGTGTTCGACAATGTGCACGAGGTCAGTCCGCACGTCTTCACCGCCGTGCCGCGCGTCTGGGAAAAGGTCTACAGCCGCATCGCCATCATGGCAGGGGATGCCGGCGCCGTCGGGCGCTGGGCCTACAAACAGGCCGTTGCCGCCGGCATGAAGCGCGCCGAATATCTGGAAGAGGGCAGGTCGGTGCCGTTTGGAACAGCGCTGTCCTATGCCTTCTGGGACTTTGCCGTGCTGAAGAACCTGCGCCGGCTGGTCGGTCTCGAGCGCCTGCGCCGCGGCACGACGGGTGCTGCGCCGATCTCGCCGGATCTGCTCAAATGGTACAAGGCGATCGGCGTCACCGTGCTCGAAGGTTACGGCATGACCGAAAGCTCGGGCGTGATTTCGCTGAACGACCTCAAGGAGTTCAAGACAGGGTCGATCGGCAAGGTCGTGCCGGGCGCCGAGGTCCGCATCGCGCCCGATGGCGAGATCCAGTACCGCGGCGGCAATGTCTTCAAGGGCTATTGGCGCAAACCCGAAAAGACCGCCGAAACCGTCACGCCCGAAGGCTGGCTGAAAACCGGCGACATCGGCCGCATCGACAATCAGGGTTTCCTCTACATCACCGGCCGCGTGAAGGACATCATCATCACCGCCGGCGGCAAGAACATCACGCCGGCCGAGATCGAGAACCGGCTGAAATTCTCGCCCTACATCTCCGACGCGGTCATCATCGGCGACAAGCGCAAATATCTCTCCGCGCTGATCATGATCGACCAGGAGAATGTCGAGAAGTTCGCGCAGGACCGCCGCGTGCCGTTCTCGAACTTCAAGTCGCTGTGCGCGGCGAAGGAGGTGCGCGACCTGATCGCGGGCGTCGTCGCGGAGACCAACCGCGAATTCGCGCGCGTGGAGCAGATCAAGGATTTCCGCTTGATCGATGTGCTGTTGACCGCGGAGGACGATGAGCTGACAGCCACGATGAAGTTGAAACGCAGCTTCGTTGAACAGAAACACAAGAAGCTGATCGACGAGATGTACGGCTAGGGCGACCCCGGCCGTGCGGGAAGGAAACCAAAGGAGGAACTCTCAGATGAAATCAATACTGAAGAAATCTTTGTTGGCGCTCGGCCTCGCGGCCGGCATGGCGTCGGCGGCCTACGCCCAGCAGGGCGTCTCCGACACCGAGATCGTGATCGGCTCGAACGGCGATCTGTCCGGCGTCTTCGCGCCGTTCAACGTGCAGTCGATCAAGGCCATGCAGATGGCCTTCGACGAAGTGAACGCGGCTGGGGGCATCCATGGCCGCAAGATCAAGTTCATCGTCGAGGACCATGGCTATCAGGTGCCGAAGGCGGTGCAGAACTTCAACAAGCTGGTCAACTCGGACAAGGTGTTCGCGATGATCCAGAACCTCGGCACGCCGCATAATCTGGCCGGTTTCCCGATCATGGAAGCAGCGAAGGTGGCGAACGTGTCGCCGCTGACGGCTGCGCGCCAGATGATCGAGGGCGACATCACCTACAAATACACCGGCACGTCGTCCTACTACGACCAGCTCAAGGCGGCGGTGGAGTTCCTCGCCAAGCAGACCGGCGCCAAGGAAGTCTGCGCCATGTACTTCCCGTCGGACTTCGGCCTCGAGGTCTATGAAGGCACCAAGGAGAAGGCCGAGGAGCTCGGGCTCTCCTACGCTGCCGAGACGACCCACAAGCCGGACGATCAGGACTTCGTCGGTTCGCTGACGAAGCTGCGCGAAGCCGGCTGCGATATCGTCTCGACCGCGGTTGGCGTTCGCCAGACGATCGTCATCCTGGGTACGGCCAAGAAGCTTGGCTGGAACGATGTCGTGTTCGTCGGCTCGTCGGCCGGCTTCAACACGGCGGTCGCCAAGGTTCCGGGCGGCGTGACCGAAGGCTACTATG
>DATJTE010000084.1:0-8716 GCA_035503715.1 Rhizobiaceae bacterium
GTACGACCTTCCCCTCTTCCAGCGTCTCGAACCTGAGCTTTGACAGTGCCAGCAGATCTTTCTTCTTCGCTGCGGCGTCGACCGCGCGTTCCGCCATCGCCCTATCGATGAAACCCGGCGCCATGATCATCATCGTCCATGACCATTTGCCCTTTTCGCGCGTGATGAACGTTTCCATATCCTCCGCCCACCAGAGCCCCTCCAGCGGCGGCACGGTGTAGTCGCGCGCCAGCTCCTTCTTCGCCATGAACTTCAGCGTATAGGACGCCGAATACAGCGCCTCGACCGCCTCCCTGTAGGCGCTGGCGGTGTTCGGATCGCCCTTCCCGTCCACCATGAAGTAATTGAGCGGCGGCACATCGATGATCTCGAACACGCCCTTGGGCGGGTTATAGAGCGCTTTCAGTTCTTTCTTGAGATCGATCTTCTCCACGCCATCCCTCCTTGAGCACACCCGTCACCTTTGAAAGGAAGGCTCGCTCGGCTTCGATCATCGCGGCGCTGTAGTCGAACATGGCGAGCACAAAAGCCGGCAGCGGCTCCTGTTCGGCACGTCGTTCACGCAAGTCCTGTAACCGCGCCGCAAGCGCTGTCTCTCGCGCCTTCAGCGCAGCATCGGCCTCGCGCGGCGACAGCGCCGGCCAGTTCGCCAGCCCGAGCAGGATCGCGGGATAAAGCGGCTCGGGTTCGGCGAGCGCCTGCCGCGTTGCGTCACGATGAGCGGCCGCGCCCGCTTCCGTCAGGCGAAAGACATTCGGCTGACGCCGGCTGGCGGCAGCCTCGCCGGTCCGCTCTACGAACCCTCGCCCTTCGAGCTTCTTCAGCAGGAAGTAGATCGAGGAAAAACCGATTTCGGTCCAGTTGCGCATGCCGCGCTGCTCGATCAGCTGCTCGATCTCATAGCCATGCCGCGGCGCCTCCGCGAGCAGCGAAAGCACCGCGAACTCGGCGTTTGTAGGCTTCGCGATCATATTCTAGTACTAGAATAATCAGATGCGGAATGCAACCCGCCCTTGCCGTCAGCCGCGCGACGCGGCAAACATTTCGGCCTGCTTACGGAGCCCATCATGCCGAAATTGATTGCTGGTTTTCTGTGTCTTCTGGTGCTGATCGCGCCGCAGGCCATCGCACGCGAACTGACCGACGCGCCGGAGGCCGAGATCATCGGCTTCTCGCCTGACGGGCGCTATTTCGCCTATGAGCAATATGCCTGGGACATCGTCTCGGATGCCGTCTATTCGGCCGTCTTCGTCATCGACCGCGAAACCAACGAGCTGGTGCCGGATTTTCCGATCGGCATGATCCCGGAAGAAGTCGAGGGCAGGTTCCCGGGTCTCGTCGGCGGGTTCGATCCGGATCCCGCGCTGATCGACACCGGCGACGGCACGCCCGACCTGCTCGGCCTGCGCAAGGCCGTGCGCGACGAAGCGAAAGTCCGGCTGGATGCGCTCGAAATTGGGCTCGGCGGCCGGCGCATTGCCGGCGTGCCGATCACCCAGCGCGGACCGGCCGAGACGCCCAGCAATCCGCTGATCTTCGCGCTGTCGCCGACCTTGCCCAGCGCCATCCCCGACGGACAGTACAGCTACACGATCGAGGCGAAACCGGATGCGGAGCCGGCAGACTGCGTGAACGCGGCTCTGCCCGCGCGCACGAAGAAGATCGGCTTTGACGTCATCGCCTCGTCTTCGTACCCGGAGTTGAAAGATGTCGGCCGGCAGGCGACGTCTTATACATGGGCGCTGCCCGAGGGCGCCTGCGCAGCGGGCATCTGGATTGCCGACATCTTCGCGCCGCCGGCTCAGCCTGAAAGCGGCGAATCTGTCGTCGTGCTTTTCCTGGCAGCCATGTGGGCGCCCGGGGCCGACGGCGCCGAATGGCACGCTTTGTTCGTCAACCTGCCAAAGGCGAAGGCCGAATAGCTACTGTGCGAAGACCTTGTCGCCGAGCTGGTCGACGAGTTGCCTGCCCTTAGACAGCGACACTTCGACCGCATCGTCCAGCGAGGAGAACCGGTCGGCACGGATGAATTTGTGCTCCTTCACCGCACCGCCGATCTCTTTCGAGACCACGCCTGACGTCTGATATTGCCCGCCGTCAGCCTTGTAGGGCGTCGCGCTGATTGTAAAGCCGTTATATTCGATCGTCTTGGCGGCCTTGCCCGGCCCCGAAGGCTCTGGCTCTCCACCGCCGAACAGACGCTTGAAAAAGGACATGGCGGCGCTCCGATTGGTGATGTCGGCGGCAGAATATCGTTGCCTCTTGGCGCAAGGAAGCGGAAATCGCGCCGGCTTCAGCCACTCAAATGCATCACGACATCGCGTTTATGCGGCCGCTCGCGGTGTTCGAACAGATAGACGCCTTGCCAGGTGCCGAGCGCCAGCCGCCCGGCCGTCACGGGGATGGACAGTGAGACGGCCGTCAGCGCCGACTTGATGTGCGCCGGCATGTCGTCCGGCCCTTCCAGCCTGTGCACGAGATAGCGCATCGACGCATCGTCCGCCGGCGGCACCAGCCGTTTGAAGAAAGCCTCCAGATCCTGCCGCACATCCGGATCGGCATTCTCCTGGATCATCAGCGAGCAGGACGTGTGTCTGACAAACAGCGTCAGCAGCCCGGTTTCTGCCTTCGCCTCGCGCACGAAAGCGACTGCGCGGTCGGTGAACTCGTAGAGCCCAGCGCCTTTCGTGGCGATGGTGACGAGCGTTTGTGGCATATGAATCGTGCCCTGCAACGGAACCTTCGGTACTCTCACCATCTGCCTTTGTGCTGGTTCCAGGCATAGAGCAAGTCGGCAAACCGGTTATAGCCAAAGCGGGTCAACGGCAGCAAAAGGCTACTGCCGAAAAGCGAGGCTAGCCATCCCTCACCCGGAGTTGCGCGCCACACCGCAATGGCAACGTCGGCCCCGACAAGCAGCCGGCCATTTGCATCGGTAGCGTGCAGTCGGCGACGGATATTCTCAAGAGACGCGCCGTGCTCGGCGAGCGCGTCCGGTTGCAGATTGATGTCGCGGAACTCAATCCGGCCGGCTTTCACCGCTTCAATAAGCCGCCGCTTTTGGTGATTGATGCCTGCGTCGCAGACCGGGCAGCGTGTATTGTACCAGACTACAAGGGGTTGCTCGGTTTGAGCCACCGAACAGTCAGCGTTCCTGCAGCGCGAGCCTGGCCCCAAGCGCCACGAACGCCGCCGCAAAGGTGCGCCGCATCCATGCCATCACCGCGGGTCGGCTCACCACATGGTCGCGCATCGCCGCCGCAAACAGCCCGTAAACGGCGAAGATGACGAACGTCATCGCCATGAACACGCCAGACAGCTCCAGCATACGGGCCAGCGGGGCAGCCTCATCGACCGCGATGAACTGCGGCAGGAATGCCACGAAGAAGATCGACAGTTTCGGGTTGAGGATGTTGACCAGCACGCCGTCGACCACGATGCGCATCGCCGACCGGCCGTCGGCCTTCGCCTCGACCTTCAGCACGCCGTCTTCCTTGAGCGTCTGCCAGGCCATGTAGAGGAGGTAGGCGACGCCGGCATATTTGACGATCTCGAAGGCGAGCGCACTGGCGTGCAGCAGCGCCGCCAGTCCGGTCAAGGCCGCGACGAGATGCGGCACGATGCCGAGCGTGCATGCAAAGGCCGCGAGCACGCTGGCTTTGCCGCCGCGAGAGAGCCCGGCGGCGATCGTGTAGATCGCGCCGGTTCCCGGCGACGCGACGATGATCAGGCTGGTCAGCAGGAATTCTATCGACATCGGCTTCGCTCCTCGGCGGAAGCAGCTTAGGCGATCTGCCGGTCTTTCGAAAGGGATTGGCCTGCGTCGTCGCGGGTCAGAAAGCATGCGATGGCGAAAACCGCGAGGATCAGCAATGGCGACAGCGGCAAACCCATAGCGCCGAGCGGCATGACGAGTCGCGGCAGGAGCCATGACACGATGAGTGCGACAATCGCCAGCCACGTCGCGCTTTGGCTGGCGCGGCCCAAAGCCCGGATGAGCAGCAGGCTCGCGGCCAGCAGGATCGTCATGTCGTAGACGTGCAGATACGGCGTGATCAGACACGTCGCGGCCAGCACCAGTATCACCCGCCGCTGTGCATCTTTCACGACGACAAGTCTCCACAGCAGGGCGGCAAACACGATCCCGGCAAATAGGACATGCGCCCCGAATGCGCTTTCAGCCGTAAAATCCAGCAGGCGCATCGAGATGAAGACTGACGGAATCATGTAGAGGAACGCACCCCAGCCCTCCCATTCGAGCGACGACAATGCCGGAAGCGTGTCGCCGGCATAATCTTTCCAGGTCGAAAGCCCGAACAGCGCCGCGGAGAGACCCATCAACCCGAGGGCCAGCAGGCTGGTCGTCACGATCAGCGCCCAGCGCCGCTGGATGAGCCAGAGCACGGGCAGGAGAAATCCCGCCTGCGGTTTGACGGTGAGCAGTGCTGCCGCCAGTGCCGGGCCTCGAACCGATCGGCCGTCACCCGACAAGGCAATCAGCAACAGCCCGGCGACGAGATTGCCCGATTGACCGTGGACGACGCACAGCATCGCCGCTGGCGAAAAAACGATGATGGCGGTCTCCAGCCAGCCAAACCCCAGACGCCTCGCACCACCGGCCAGCACGGCAAGTCCGAGTCCGGTCCACAGCAGAAACGAAAGCAGATAGGAGAGATAGGCGAACGGCGCCGTGAAGAAGAGCGAATGCGGCGGATAGGCCCACAGGCGGTCGCCCATATATTCGCCCGTCAGCGTCTGCTGGAACTGCTCGAACGCTGTGTGCAGATAGATGGCGTCGAACGCCCCGTCTTTAACGAGAAGGGCGACCGTCCACAGATTGATGAAATCGTCGCCGAAGGGACGGCCCGGCTCGACCAGGAGCCCGCGCGAACCTGCATAGGTCAGGGCAATTTCAACCCCGACCAGAGCGGCGCTCGCAAGCGTGACGATCAGGAGCAGCCACAGGACTCTGCGCACCAGCAGGGGCCGGTCGGTCAGTTGATCGCCCTGCACGGAGAAGCCACCGAGACCCGCAATTGCCATGGCGATAGTTTTACTATGCCGAGAGTGAATAAATATTATCGAAGATCAAGGAACATTCGGCACATTCTCCGCCACATGCGCGGCGCTACCCGAGCGAATTGACGATCTCGCGATACGCCGCTTCAGGGAAGGCTTTCAGCGTCTTGGTGCGGACATTGCCGCTGCTCGCCAGCGACAGCACGAAGCGCGCCATCACCGCATCGTCGGGTGCTTCGCAGACCGCCATCATGTCGTGATCGCCCATGGTCAGATGAAACGACTTGAACGAGCCGCCCATGTCGGCCAGCGCCTTTTTCGCCGCGTCGAGCCGCTTGGGCGAGTCGCGCACGTGCTTCACGCCCTGCTCGGTCCAGTTCACCAGAAGAATGTAGGTCGACATGTCCTGCCTCCCATCGGCGCTCGTCAGGGAGTCGGGAAGCGGCGGGAGCGCCATGAGCCGCGCTGTCCCTGTGCTGAATTATGCCGGGATGCGGCCGGGCGATCAACGACCGTTTCCGACACGGCATACCTTGCGCAGAAAGTAGTTCTTCTCTATATTTGACTAGAATTTTGGTCACTTATACATGAAAAATGTCAATCTAGCAGATGCCAAAGCCAGGCTGAGCGAACTGGTCAGCGAGGCGGAAGCTGGTTCGCCGGTTGTCATCCTGCGTCACGGAAAACCGGTTGCTGAACTGCGCGCTCCACAGCGTATCCGAAAGCCGGTCGACATAGCCTACCTGCGATCTCTTTCCGCTACCCTTCCTGAAGCTGACGAGCCAGCCGCAATCGCCATTCGCAAGATGCGCGATACGGACCGCTACTGATGATCTATGTCGATACCTCGGTCATGGTGGCAGCGATCATCCCCGAGCAGGCAAGTGAGCGTGTTCGGGGATGGCTGGAAAAGCAATCCGCCGACGACCTCTCGGTCAGCGATTGGACCGTGACAGAATTCTCCTCAGCTCTGTCGATCAAGATGAGGTCGGGCCGCCTTGCGATTGATGATCGAAACACCGTGCTGGAGGCCTTCAGCCGTATCGTCGAAGAGTCGTTCGAACGTTTTCGCGTTGAGCGAGCAGACTTCACAGCAGCCGCTCGATTTGCCGAGCGGCACGACCTGGGCTTGCGGGCTGGAGATGCACTCCATGTTGCGATCGCTATCGCGAACGGCACGCGGCTTGCGACCCTCGACAAGACGCTCGCCAAAGCCGCTACCGCCGCCGGCGTAAACTGCATATTGCTCAAATGAAAAACCCGGCATCGCTGCCGGGCTTTTTCTGGGTTAGCTGTCCAGGAAGCTCCTGAGCTTCCGCGACCTTGACGGGTGCTTCAGCTTGCGCAGCGCCTTCGCCTCGATCTGGCGGATGCGTTCGCGCGTCACCGAGAACTGCTGGCCGACTTCTTCCAGCGTGTGGTCGGTGTTCATACCGATGCCGAAGCGCATGCGAAGCACGCGCTCTTCGCGCGGCGTCAGCGATGCCAGCACGCGCGTCGTCGTCTCGCGCAGATTGGCCTGGATCGCCGCGTCGATCGGCAGGATCGCGTTCTTGTCCTCGATGAAATCGCCGAGGTGCGAATCCTCCTCGTCGCCGACCGGCGTTTCGAGCGAGATCGGCTCCTTGGCGATCTTCAGCACCTTGCGCACCTTTTCGAGCGGCATGGCGAGCTTCTCGGCCAGTTCTTCCGGCGTCGGCTCGCGGCCGATCTCGTGCAGCATCTGGCGCGAGGTCCGCACGATCTTGTTGATCGTCTCGATCATGTGAACCGGGATGCGGATGGTGCGCGCCTGGTCGGCGATCGAACGGGTGATCGCCTGCCGGATCCACCACGTCGCGTAGGTCGAGAACTTGTAGCCGCGGCGGTACTCGAACTTGTCCACTGCCTTCATCAGGCCGATATTGCCTTCCTGAATCAAATCAAGGAATTGCAGGCCGCGGTTCGTGTACTTCTTGGCGATCGAGATGACGAGACGAAGGTTCGCCTCCACCATCTCCTTCTTGGCGATCGCCGCCTCGCGCTCGCCCTTCTGCACCTGGTTGACGATCTTGCGGAACTCGGCGATCGGAATTGCCGTCTCCGTCGCAAGATTCTGGATCTCGCCGCGGATGTCCTTGATCGTGTCCTTTTCCCGCTTCGTAAACTCCTTCCAGCCCTTGCTGGAGAGGTTCGCGATGCGCCGCATCCAATGCGGGTCGAGCTCGGAGCCCTGGTATTCCTTCAGGAAATCCTCGCGCTTGACGCCATAGCTTTCGGAAAGCCTGAGCAGCCGGCCTTCGTTCTGCACGAGGCGCTTGTTGATGTCGTAGAGCTGCTCGACCAGCGCCTCGATGCGCTGCTGGTTGAGCGACAGCGACTTCACCGCCGTGATCAGATCGTCCTTGAGGTGCTTCAGGCGGCGGTCCTGGCTGGGCGACAGCGAGCCGGACGCGGCGAGCCGGTTCTCGACCTGCTGATCCTGCAGCCGGCGCAGCTTCTTGTACGTGTCGGCGATCGTGTCCAGCGTCGCCATCACCTGCGGGCGAAGCTCGGCCTCCATTGCCGCGAGCGACAGGTTAGCTTCGTCCTCGTCGTCCTCTTCTTCCTCCGCGCGGCCTTCGCCGCCGACATTGGTGATGTCGTCCTCGTCGTCGCGCGAGGGCCGGCGGCCGCGGACGTCTTCGGTCTTCGGCTTATCGGCTTCCTCGGTGTGCACGACCACCGGCGCCTGTTTGGCTTCCGGGCCGGCATAAGTCGTTTCGAGGTCGATGACCTCGCGCAGCAGCACCTTCGATTCGTTCAGATCGTTGCGCCAGAAGATGATCGCCTGGAAGGTGAGCGGGCTTTCGCACAGGCCCGCGATCATCGTCTCGCGGCCGGCCTCGATGCGCTTGGCGATGGCGATTTCGCCCTCGCGCGACAGAAGCTCCACCGAGCCCATCTCGCGCAGATACATGCGCACCGGATCGTCGGTTCGGTCGGTCGGCTCTTTCTTGGTCGTCGTGGTGGCGACGGCGGTGCCGGTCTGCTCGGCCAGCTCGTTGGCTTCTTCTTCCTGCTCGGCGGCGTCCGGCTGCTGGGCCTCGCCCTCTTCCGCCGCGTCGTCGTCATCGTCGACAACGTTGATGCCCATGTCGGACAGCATCGCCTGGATATCTTCGATCCGGTCCGGATCGGTCTGATCCGACGGCAACACCGCGTTCAGGTCGCTGTAGGTCACATAGCCGCGCTTCTTCGCGGCCTTGATCATCTTCTTGACGGCATCGTCGGAGAGGTCGAGCAGCGGGCCGTCGGTCGTGGCCTCGCGCTCGGCTTCCTCTTCCTTTTCCTTCGCCTTGACCTTTGCCTTTGTCGCCATGCTATCTCTTGTCTCTTCGGGCGGCTGGACCCTTTAAAGGTGCCGCGTATCGTTCCTGATCGGTCGGTCGTGCTCTGACGGTCTTAGCCGTGATGGACGCGATTGCCGGGCTTCACCGGGTTCCTTGCCGGGCTGGCGGGGTCCCTGCCCGGGGTCCCAATCGTCCAGCGGACCAATGTTCCGTGCCGTCGAATTTCGGGTGCTCGCGCTCTTCGAATCGTCCTGATTCCGTCATTTAAACGGCAGGTCAAGCCGCTCTCGCACGATTCGCGTTAAAAAAGCGAATCAAATGCTAGAAACTCCGCCCGGCGCGGCCGGACGGAATGCCGAAACCCTCGATCAGTGCTTCGGTGGCCT
>DATJTE010000085.1:0-3501 GCA_035503715.1 Rhizobiaceae bacterium
CTTCATGGAGCGCGGGCGCACCAATCATCTGCGGCTGATGGGCGCCTCACAGCATGCACTGTTCGAGCAGGCGCAGGCGGAGACGCCGGGCTTCGCCTTCGTGGTGCGCTCGATGCAGCTCGATTTCCTCAAGCCCGCGCGGATGGACGACGTGCTCGATGTCGTGACCTGGCCGGTCGCAGTGAAGGGCGCCTCCATCGTGCTGGCGCAGGAGGTGCGCCGCGGCGAGCACTTGCTGGTCAAGGCCGAGGTGCGTGTCGCCTTCATCAGCGAGGGCAGGGCGCAGCCGATTCCGAAATCGATCCGCGCGCTGATGAAAGCCGATTTGCTTTCGTGATCGGCCGATAAGCGGTCGCCCATCGACACCGCGCGGTCAGGCGGTAGATTGGACATCTCATTCAAGCGAGGTCCCCATGTCGCGTCCGCCGCTGCCGCCCTTCACCAGAGAGACCGCCGCCCGGAAAGCCCGCATGGCGGAAGACGCCTGGAATTCGTGCGATCCGGAACGCGTTGCGCTCGCCTATACCGAGGACAGCCGCTGGCGCAACCGCTCGGAGTTCTTCGAGGGCCGCGCCGCGATCGTCGCCTTCCTCACGCGCAAATGGGCGAAGGAGCTCGACTATCGCCTGATCAAGGATCTCTGGGCGTTCGACGGCAACCACATCGCGGTGCGCTTCCAATATGAATGGCACGATGCGCAAGGACAGTGGCATCGCTCCTACGGCAACGAGCAGTGGGAGTTCGACGAGCACGGCCTGATGCACCGGCGCGAAGCCAGCATCAACGACGTCACGATTGCCGAAACGGACCGCCGCTTTCACTGGCCCGCGCCAGGTCCGCGGCCGGCCGATGTGCCGGGGCTGGGGGAGAGCCCGTTCTAAGCGTCGTCCCTGCGAAAGCAGGGACCCATAGCCACAGGATTCAGTTTGTCGCGTTAGCGTCGACCACTGCGCGACGATGATAGATTCCGCGGTATGGGTCCCCGCGTGCGCGGGGACGACAAATGGTGATAGCCGCGCTTAGGCCGCCGCCTTTTGCCTTGCGATCTCGGCCTTGTAGAGCTCGAACTCCTCCGCGATCGCTTTCGCGACGCTTGGGCGTGCACGCAGCCGTTCGTAATAGCCCTTCACGGCCGGCCATTTCGCAAGCTCGACCGGCGGTGTCGCCATGGTCCAGTTGATGACCGTGACGAGATAGGCATCCGCCACGCTGAAATGGTCGAGCAGATAGTCGCGGCCCGTCAGATAGCGGTCGAGATAATCCAGCCGCGACAGGTTTTTCTCCAGCACGTAGCTCTTCACCTCAGGACCGGCCTTCTTGTCGAGCAGCGGAACGAACAATCCCTTGTGCAGTTCAGTCCCGATGAAGCAGAGCCATTGGTGCAGCCGGCTGCGATCGATGCCGGGAGCGGCGCCGAGGCCGGCCCTGGCGAAGTGGTCGGCGACATATTGCAGGATCGCCGCGTTCTCGGTCAGCACCGTGCCGTCGTCGGTGCGCAAGGTCGGCACCAGCCCGAGCGGATTCACGCTGCGGAAGTCCGAGCCGTCGTTTTGTACGACCTTGGTCTTGGGGTCGACCTCGAGATAGTTGGCGGTTTCGCCCGCCTCATACAGCGCAATCCGGGTCGCCATCGAGCAGGCGAGCGGCGAGAAATAAAGATCCATCATGTGTCTCTCCTTGGTGGGTTTGATCCCAAGCGGGAGGCCGGGGTTGATTTTTATACTGTCTCGCATAATATAAATCGGGTCAAGGGATTTTTTGCGAAATGGTACAAAAAACGAAAAAATTGCCGTCTGCCAAAGCACCCCCGGCAAAGCTGGAGGCCATGGCTCCGAAACGGCGCGGACGACCGCGTGCCTATGAGCCCGACGTCGCGCTCGGCAAGGCGCTCGATCTCTTCCGCAAGGACGGCTTCGCCGCGACCTCGCTCGATGATCTCAGCGCCGCCACCGGCATGAACCGGCCGAGCCTTTATGGTGCGTTCGGCGACAAGCGCGAGCTCTTCATCAAGAGCTATCAGCGCTATCGCGACGAGGCGCGCGTCGCGACGGCCGATATCTTTCGCAGCGAGCAGCCGATCCGCGAGCGCCTGGCGCGCATCTATTCGATCGCGCTCGACATCTATTTCGGCAACCACTCCGAACCGCGCGGCTGTTTCACGGTCATGACGGCCGGTTCGGAGGCGGTGTTCGATCCGGAAATCCGCGGCATGGTGCAGGACGCGCTGGTTGGGCTCGACAAGGCGTTTGCGAGTTGCTTCCGGCTCGCCAGGGAAAAGGGCGAATTGCCCGAAAGCGCCGATCCGGTCGTGCTGGCACAACTTGCCTCCGCGACGCTGCACAGCATCGCCATCCGGTCGCGCGCCGGCCTGCCGCGCAAGGATCTGGAAGCGATCGTTGCCGGCGCCATCGATGTGATGTGCTGCGGGGCGTAGCGCCCGAGCCTGCCCACCCGGAACAGTTTGCATTTGCGGTTGACGGCATTCGCCGGGCCCTGTATTTAACCCGAAGGTTATTTAACCTATGGGAAAAATAAGATGGCCTCCGACCCCCTGAGCACGACTTTTGCGGCGCTCGCCGATCCGACCCGGCGGGCGATCCTGTCGCGGCTCGCGCTCGGCGAAACATCGGTGCTGGAGCTGGCACAGCCCTTCGACATGAGTCTTCCGGCGATCTCCAAACATCTGAAGGTGCTGGAACATGCCGGGTTGATCTCGCGCTCCCGCGAGGCGCAATGGCGGCCCTGCCGCATCGCGCCGGTGTCACTGAAAGAGGTCGATCAATGGCTCGGCGGCTTCCGCCGCTTCTGGGATCAAAGCTTTGCGCGCCTCGATGGCGTGCTCGAGGAGATGAAGGCTCACGAAATAAAAATCCGGGAGAGGCTGAAGCCGTCGGGGCCGGCTAAACGCAAATCCGGCGTGAACAAGGCTCGTGCAAAGAAGGAGAAGTGACCATGGACGCCCGCGTGACCAAGACACTGAACAAGACACTGAAGATCACCCTGCCATCCGACTTCGAGATCGAGATGAGCCGCGAGTTCGACGCGCCGCGGCATCTCGTCTTCGACGCCATGACCAAACCGGAATATGTCAGGCGCTGGTTCGGCTGCCCGGAAGCGCCGATGGCGAGCTGCGAGATCGACCTGCGCGTCGGCGGCGCCTATCGCTTCGTATTCCGCGGCGGCGATGGCCATGAAACCACGCTCGAGGGAGTCTACACCGAGGTGGCGAGGCCCGATCGCCTCGTCTTCGTCGAACGCTTTGCCATGCCGGGTTTCACCAGCGACGAATATCAGGTGACGTCGACCTTCGTCGAGAAGGCCGGCAGGACGACGCTGACGACGACCATCCTCCACAGCAGCAAGGAAAATCGCGACGGCCAGCTCAACGCCGGCATCGACAAGGGTGTCGAGCCCGCCTACGACCGTATCGCGGAGCTGGTGGCGACGATGGTGTGAGTTCTCTTCACCCTCTCCCCTTGTGGGAGAGGGTAGAGGGTAAAG
>DATJTE010000086.1:0-2462 GCA_035503715.1 Rhizobiaceae bacterium
CAGGGACGACGATCCAGGCCGCGTCCGCAACGACACCTTCTTCATCAAGATGTATGGCGACTGCCGCAAGGGCGAGGTGAGCGCGCATCTCAAGCCAATCGCCTGGCTGCCGAAACATGGCGGCGGCACCGTCCGCGTCACGTCGGTCAACGGCGTCGCCGACCAGCTGGCGCTTGTGTCTCGCGAGCTCGACGCGCTGCCCTCGCCGCTGATCAAATATCTCGTGCCGATGGCCGGCATCTACAACTGCCGGCCGATCGCCCAGACCAACCGCCTCTCCGTCCATGCCTTCGGTGCGGCGATCGACATCAATACGAAGTTCAGCGACTACTGGCTGTGGTCGAAAAAGCCCGACGGCTCGGTGGTCTGGCGCAACCGTATCCCCAAGGAGATCGTCGAAATCTTCGAGCGCCACGGCTTCATCTGGGGCGGCCGATGGTATCATTTCGACACCATGCATTTCGAATACCGTCCCGAGCTGATCGCGCTTGCCAAGCAGGGATGGCCGCGGGATTAATTCGGGTGTTTTTTAGCGAGGATTGCGGAGGGCAGGATGAGATTTCGCTGGTTGATCGGCCTTGTCGCGGCTCTTTCACTGTCGTCAGGCGCGGCGGAGGCGCAGAACAGGTTCGCCTTCGTCGTCGGCAATGACGCCTATGTCAACGTGCCGCAATTGCAGAAGGCGGTGAACGACGCCCGCGCGGTGGCGCGCGGCATGCAGCAGATCGGCTTCAACGTGACGTTCGGGGAAAACCTCGCGCAGCGCGACTTCGTCCAGAAATTCTCTACGTTCGAAAGCCAGGTCCAGCCCGGTGACATCGTCTTTCTGTATTATTCCGGCCACGGCGTCGAAATCGACGGCGCCAACTACCTGATCCCGATCGACGTGCCGAAGGTCGAACCTTCGCAACAAAGCCTGCTCAAGGATCTGTCGATCTCGAGCGAAAACCTGATCCTGCGGTTGAAGGAGCGCGGCGCACGCACCGAGGTCATCGTGCTCGACGCCTGCCGCGACAATCCGTTCCGGCAGGCCAATGGCCGCTCGGTCGGCGGCTCCCGCGGCCTCGCCGGCGTCGATCCGCCCAGCGGCGTCTTCATGATCTACTCCGCCGGCGTCGGCGAGCAGGCGCTCGACCGGCTCTCCGACAGCGACAGCAATCCGAATTCGGTGTTCACGCGGAGCTTCCTGCCGCTGCTGGAAAACCCCAACAATTCGCTGATCGATGTCGCCAAGCAGACACGCAGCGCGGTGAAGGCGCTGGCCGCCACGATCGGACAGACGCAATCGCCGGCCTATTACGACGAGATCGACGGCGAGATCTATCTCGCCAAGGAAGCGTCGCTGGTGCCGATGGCACCGCCAGCCGCGCCGCCGGTCCACGACGCGATCCCGCCGCCGGCGGCGCCTCAACCGCGCGTCTCGGATCTGCCGCCCGAGATTCCGCCGCTGCCACCGCGCGAGCGGGCGCCGGCGCCTGCGATGGCCGGCGGTTTCATCTTCCCCGATTCCGATCGCGTCCGGCTGTCGCGGTCGGAGCTTGCGGGCCTGTCGCCCGCGCAGCTCAGGATCGCGCGTAACGAAATCTATGCACGGCGCGGCCGCTTCTTCCACGACCAGTCGCTCGCCAACTACTTCAGCCACTTCAGCTGGTATCATCCCTACGCCTGGGACGTTCCGCTCAATGCGGTCGAAAAGGCCAATGTCGCGCTGATCGTCTCCGCCGAACGATAAGAAAAAATCAGGGAGGAATCCGGATGCCCCACGCCGTCGCGTCAGACAATGTGCGCCTTTATTTCGAGGAAGCGGGCAATGGAACGCCGATCCTCTTCCTGCATGAGTTCGCGGCCGACCACACCAATTGGGAGCCGCAGATGCGCTACTTCTCCCGCGGCCACCGCTGCATCGCCTATTCCGCGCGCGGCTATACGCCATCCGACGTGCCCGCTTCGGCGGAGAGCTACAGCTACAGGCATTTCTATACCGATGCGATCGCAGTTCTCGATCACCTGAAGATTCCGAAGGCACATTTTGTCGGGTTGTCGATGGGCTCCTACTCGTCACTGCATGCCGCGATGAATGCGCCGGATCGTGTGATGTCGATGACGCTTGCCGGCGTCGGCTCGGGCTCCAGCCTGGAAAACCTCGACAGCTTCCGCAAGACCTGTCGCGAGACCGCCGAGCAGTTCGAGAAGATCGGCTCGGTGGAAGTCGCCAAGGTGACGCGCGAGGCGCCCGGCCGCATTCCCTTCCTGGTGAAGGACCCGCGCGGCCACGCCGACTTCTACGCGGCGCTGGCGCGGCATGATGCCAAAGGCTCAGCCAACACCATGCGCGGCTTCCAGGGCGGCCGGCCCTCGATCTACACCATGGCCGAGCAGATCGACAAAGTGCAGACGCCGGCGCTGATCATCTGTGGCGACGAGGACGATGCCTGTGTCGAGCCGAGCCTGTTCCTGAAGAA
>DATJTE010000087.1:0-4679 GCA_035503715.1 Rhizobiaceae bacterium
ACCTTCGCGCCGCTATCTGGCGAGCAGTTGGCGCGGATGGTTCGGCCACTGTCGCCGGCCGACCTCTTGCCAGTGGCGCAGGGTGCGCTGCCGATCGACGTATTGTTTCGACTAGCCGTGCAATCGATAGGACCGCTCGAGAACACTGTCGTTCTTGGTGGTGAGGAAGGTGCCGGCGATCCCGAATTCTTCGAACTGCTCGCAGGCATGCGCCGCCTGCAGGTGCGGGGCTTGTTGACCGTCCGCTTCGTGAGCAGCAAGGATGGCAATCACGTGTTCCTGGGCATCGCTGACGGAAGCGATCCCGATACGCGGGCTTTCGCCGCGCGCACGCGCGCAGCCGGTCGTCGTCCGAGCATGCGCTGGGCGCAGGTTCGTCAACAGTCCAACGGGTCAGACGCGAGATGGCGACGGCGTCGTGAGGCCGATCGTGTCTGCATCGGGTCGGCCCAAATTCCGCCGGCTGATCCGCGGGCAACGCACCCCACCCCCAAAAAATCGCCGCGACGATTGCGGGTGCATCAAGCCACGGCCCCGGTCGATCCAGTCACGTAGCTTGAAAGGCGCGCAGCACTCTCTTGCAGCACTCGCACCAGGGATTGCTTCCTCTCGCCGTTCAGCCGTCCCGCGGTGACGACGCAGACGCAGGCCACGGCGACACCATTGGCGTTGCGTACCGGCGCTGCAATGCAGTGCGTCGATTCGTCGACCAAGCCGGTGGTGGCGCAATAGCCGTCGTGGCGGGCGCGACGTAGTTCGCTGTAGAAACGCTCGGGGTCGATCCGCGTGCCGTCGGGAAGGACGAAGTCTTCCGCCGGAACAAACCGCTCCACTTCCTCCTGCGACATATGATCGAGCAGCAATCGACCGGACGCGGTCCACGGGATCGGAACCCGCACGCCAATTTCCGTGCTAATCTTAAAGATCTTTCGACCGGTCTGCATGTCCGAAACGGTATACTTGTTCCCGTAGAGCACGCAAAACTGGGCGGTTTCGCCGGTACGCTCGGCGATGCTGGTGACCTCTTCGCGCGCCCGCCGGCTGAGACCGTGCACCTCGAGAAAATCGGCGGCGTATAAGTGCACGGCTCGGCCGAAGAAGACCCGGCCATCGTCGTCATAGGTCTCGAGAATGGCGGCATTAAGCAACCGCTTCACCAGCGCATAGACAGTCGACCGGGGCGCCTTCAGCCGACTGGCGATCTCGCCGATGCGCAGCGGCTGGCGAGCGCTATGAAGACACTCGAGCAGTTCGATGGCTCGATCGATACCCTTAGCCCGCACCACGTTCGCACCCGTCTTCGCGCGCGTCATTTCGGCTGACCTTACCCTTACGCCGATGCCAGACGAGCACCTTGATCCACATCGGGATTGGAGCTAGAGCGCCAGCGTGTCTGGTATATGGGATAGGCGTCCAGCCGGCTGGACAAGCTTGGCGCCTCAAACAACGATTGGCAAGGGGGGAGCTTCCAAGATGGCGTCAGGCGCACAGGGCGTTCCGCGGCGGCGATGGGTCATCGGCATCCTTCTCGGGGCAGGTGTGCTGGTCAACTACATCGACCGGATCAATCTTTCTGTCGCGGCGCCGCAGCTTCAGCAGTCGTTCCACCTGTCTCCCGAGGAGCTGGGCCTGCTGTTCAGCGCCTTCTTCTGGTCCTACTCGCTTTTGCAGGTCCCTGGCGGGATGGTGCTCGATCGGTTCGGCGTGAAGTGGGTCGGCCGCTGGGGCGCGTTCCTCTGGGCCGTGGCCTCAGCATTCACTGCCGTCTCAAGCGGCTTCGCCGGCATCTTCGCCGCGCGCATCCTGCTCGGCGTCGCTGAGGCGCCGGCCTTTCCCGCCAGCCAGAAGGCGACCGGCTACTGGTTCCCGACGCAGGAGCGCTCGCGCTCGACCGCGATCTTCGATTCCGCGGCGAAATTCTCCAACGTCATTGGCGTGCCACTCGTCGCGTTTGCCATCGTCAGCTTCGGCTGGCGCTGGGGGTTCGGCATCACCGCGGTGTTGAGCTTCGCCTATTTCGTTGCGTATTGGATCATCTACCGCGATCCGAGCGAGGAGACGCGGCTGACGAAGGCAGAACTCGATTACATCCGTGCCGGGGGAGCGACGCCGGAAGGTGTAGCGACAACCGGGCAAGGTGCAATGCTCGGCTATCTGCTGCGCAACAGAAAGGTCTGGGGTCTAACCATCGGCTTCTCTGCTTACGGATACTCGTTTTATCTGTTCCTAACTTGGTTGCCTGGTTATCTCGTGCAAACGCTGCATATGAACGTTTTGCAGTCGGCAGGCTATGCGACGATCCCGTGGCTGTTCGCGAGCCTGTCCGACCTGTTCATCGGCGGTTTCCTCGTCGATCACCTCATCGCCAAGGGCCATGACGAGACGAAGGTGCGCAAATCCGTGCTCGTGGCCGGAATGCTGCTGGGTCTTGCGGTATTCGGCGCCGTTGGTGCGACAGACCCGCTCTGGGCCATCCTATGGATCACCATCGCGCTGACAGGGCTCGCCGCGGCGGCGCCGGTCGGCTCGTCGATCGTCTCGCTGATCGCCCCGCGCGGCGGTACGGGTACCATCGGCGGCATCGTCAACTTCACCAACAACCTGATGGGCGTGGCGGCTCCTGTGATCACGGGCTTCATTGTGGGCCTCACGCACTCCTTCGCGGGAGCCTTCCTGATCGCCGGGATCGTGCTACTGGTCGGCATCTTCTCGTATATCGTCGTGCTCGGCCGGATCGAGCCCGTCCCGGAACCGTCCAGCATAGCTGCCGTGCTGTCCGGCGCGCGATAGGAGTGAAGCATCCATGACAGGCGATGTGCTCGTTCGCGGTGCGCGGATCATCGACGGAACCGGCGCACCATGGTTCGCGGGCGACGTTCGGCTGAGCGCCGGGCGCATCGCCGCAGTCGGCGCGGCGCTCGAGCCGAATGGCGCAACGATTCTCGATGCCGGAGGGCGCTACCTCGCACCTGGCTTCATCGACGCGCATTGCCATGACGACCTGATCTGTCTGCGCGAGCCGGAACGTGTGGAGAAGGCCGTTCAGGGCGTCACAACACTGGTCGTCGGCAATTGCAGTTTCTCGCTCTATCCGTCCGCACCCGGTTCCGCCGAGTTGCTCCGGCAGCACTTCTCGGGCCTGCTCGGAGAAACGGCGGCCGACGAGGTGTTCGATGGTTTCGCGTCCTACCGAGCCGCCCTCCTCGGCCGCGGCACGGCGCTCAATCTTGTCTCGCTCGTGGGTCATGCCGCTCTGCGCCTAGGCGTAATGGGCTACGAGCGTCGGACCGCCACCGCGGCGGAGCGCGCCACGATGCAGGCGATGCTGGCGCGACAACTGGCCGACGGTGCGGCAGGGCTTTCGCTCGGCTTGGTCTATCCGCCCAGCGCCTATGCCGACGCGGCAGAGTTGATCGCACTCGCCGAGACGGTGAAGGCGCACGGCAAGATTCTCGCTGCGCATATCCGCAGCTACGAAGCCGGCCTCGGCGCTTCCACCGACGAGTTTCTGGGCATCCTGCGCGCATCCGGCGCAGCCGGGCTGCTGTCCCACCTGCAGTCTGCCGGCCGGCCGAACTGGGGCAACGTGCCGGCCACGATCGACAAGCTCGAAGCCGCGCGCCGCGACGGGATCGACGTCAGCTTCGACATGTACCCGTATCCCGCCGGCAGCAGTTACGTCCTGCAACTCCTGCCGCCGGAGGCGCAGGAAGGCGGCCTTCCTGCGTTGCTGGCGCAGTTGCGCGATCCGGCCGGCCGCGAAGCGCTGCGCAAGGCGGTCGAGGAGGGCACCGACGACCCGACGGCTGCGCAATCCAAGGTCGTTCTGATCGGCTGGGGCAACGTGCGCATCTCGGGAACCAACAACCCGAACCTCAAGCGCTTCGAGGGCCAGTCGATGGCCGCCGCCGCCGCTCAGGAGGGCATTACCCCTTTCGATCTGATGGTCCGTTGCATCGAAGAGGACGCCGGGCAGACGGCGATCGTGATGTTCCAGCTGCACGAGGACGATCTTCACGCGGCCTGCACCCAT
The DNA here is from genome assembly GCA_035503715.1 of Rhizobiaceae bacterium. Lineage (GTDB taxonomy): Bacteria > Pseudomonadota > Alphaproteobacteria > Rhizobiales > Rhizobiaceae > OAS926. The sequence continues at coordinate 4,034 of DATJTE010000087.1, forward strand.
CGCCTCCATATGTTCGGCTCCGACGGTCTGCCGCGGCCGGGCACTAAGCCACATCCACGCGCGTTCGGCACGTTTCCACGGGTTGCTGGGCGGCTGCGGCGGGCGGAAGCATGGTTTCCGCTCGAAGACGCGGTGCGTCGGATGACTTCGGTGGCGGCGCAGCGATTCAGTCTCGGCGATCGCGGGCTCGTACGGCCGGGAATGGTCGCCGACCTCGTCCTGTTCGAGGAAGGGATCGAGGACCACGCGACGTTCGACGCGCCGACCGAGCTTCCAACCGGCGTGTGCCACGTCTGGGTCGCGGGCGAGGCGATCGTGTCCGACGGGCACATCACCGGCCGGCGCCCAGGCCGCGTGCTAGGCCATTAGCACCAAGGAAAGCGACAGATGCGGAAGCCAATCATTGTGGACGGCGCGATCGTGCCGAATCACGTCTGCGTCGTCAGCAATCTGCATAACGACATCGTCGTGACCCGTGACGGCCATGAGATCGCCGAACTGCACGATCGAATGCCGGTGATCCTAGAACCGGCAGATTGGCCGGTGTGGCTCGGCGAGGCAGCGGGCGATCCGGGATTCCTGCGGCACCCGTCCCCGTATGGAACGCTGCGCACCTGGCCAGTGGACCGGCGAGTCAACAGCCCGA
>DATJTE010000088.1:0-8152 GCA_035503715.1 Rhizobiaceae bacterium
GCGCGCTCGACCTGCCGCCCGCCGCCAGCGAAGCGGAAGCGTTGGAAGAACTCGGCGCCAAGATGCAGCGGAACACGGTGCTCAAAAGCTTCATCGGGCAAGGCTATCACGGGGTGCACGTACCACCGGTCATCCAGCGGAATTTGTTCGAGAATCCGGCCTGGTACACGGCCTACACACCGTACCAGGCGGAGATCAGCCAGGGGCGGCTCGAGCTGCTGTTCAACTTCCAGACGCTGGTTACCGAACTGACCGGCCTACCGGTCGCGTCGGCGTCGCTGCTCGACGAGGCGACGGCGGCGGCGGAGGCCGTCGGCATCGCCGTCCGCCATCACAGGGAAAAGCGGAACCGCATCGTTCTGGCGGGCGCAATTCATCCGCAGATACTCGACGTCGTCGTCACGCGCGGCGAACCGCTCGGCATTACCGTCGATGAAGGCGAGGTCGGTGACGACACCGCCGCACTCATCGTGCCCTGGCCGGACACACTCGGCGTCTATCGCGGTCATTCGAAGGCGATCGCCAAGGCGAAGGCTACCGGCGCTGTCGTCATCTTCATCGCCGATCCTCTGGCGCTCACGATTACCGAGCCGCCTGCCGCACTCGGCGCAGACATCGCTGTCGGCTCGATGCAGCGGTTCGGTGTGCCGATGGGCTTTGGCGGCCCGCATGCAGCCTATTGCGCTGTCTCCAATGCGCTGACACGCCTGATGCCTGGCCGGCTCGTCGGGCAATCCGTCGATGCGCACGGCCGCCCCGGCTTCCGCCTCGCGCTGCAGACGCGCGAACAGCACATCCGCCGCGACAAGGCGACGTCCAACATCTGTACGGCTCAGGCGCTGCTTGCCAACATGGCGACGGCCTATGCCATCTGGCACGGGCCTGAAGGATTGCAAGCTATCGCGCGCCGCGTTCACCGCATGGCCGCGAAACTCGCCGGTTCGCTGGAAGCGGCAGGCGTGAAGACTGCGGGTGAAAAACTGTTCGATACGGTCACCGTAGAGGTCCCCGGCAAAGCGAAGGAGCTTGCCGCAAAGGCCGAGAAGGACGGCAGGCTACTGCGCGTCGTCGACGCGAACCGCGTCGCGATAAGCTTCGACGAAACATCGACCGACGCGGATGTCGAAGCGATCGCCGCGCTGTTCGGCGCGAAGCTGCTGGCGAACGACGCAGCGGCGCTGCCGGGAAGCCGCGGCAAGGGTTTCATGACCCAGCCTGTATTCCATGAGAACCGCTCCGAGACGGAGATGATGCGCTTCCTGCGCCGCCTCGCGGACAAGGATCTGGCGCTCGACCGCGCGATGATCCCGCTCGGCTCCTGCACGATGAAGCTCAACGCCGCGGCCGAGATGATGCCGGTGAGTTGGTCGGCAGTCGGCAATCTGCATCCGTTCGCGCCGGCGTCGCATTCGGCCGGCTACCAGGCGATGGCCGACGACCTCGAACAATGGCTGGCCGAGATCACCGGCTTTGACGCGGTGTCCTTGCAGCCAAACGCCGGCAGCCAGGGTGAGTATGCCGGGCTCCTTGCCATCCGCCGCTACCACCGGTCGCGCGGCGATGAGAACCGCGACATCTGCCTGATCCCCTCCTCCGCCCATGGCACGAACCCGGCAAGCGCCAGCATGGCCGGCATGCGCGTCGTCGTCGTGCGCTGCACGGACGATGGCGACATCGATGAAGAAGATCTGCTTGCGAAGGCGAAGGAGCACGCCGCCAATCTCGCCGCTTTGATGATCACCTATCCGTCGACGCATGGCGTGTTCGAGGAAACCGTGCGCGACATCATCAAGATCGTGCATGAGCATGGCGGCCAGGTCTATCTCGACGGCGCGAACCTCAACGCGCTGGTCGGGCTGGCGCGGCCGGGCGACCTCGGTGCGGACGTCTGTCACATGAACCTGCACAAGACGTTCTGCATCCCGCATGGCGGCGGCGGCCCGGGCATCGGGCCGATTGGCGTGAAGTCGCATCTCAGGCCGTTCCTGCCCGGCCATGTCGAGATCGGCAGCGGTCATGCGGTCGCGGCAGCGCCGCTTGGCTCGGCGTCGATCCTGCCGATCACGTGGATGTACATCCGCATGATGGGCGCGGCCGGACTGAAGCAGGCGACCGAAACTGCCATCCTCTCCGCCAACTACATCGCCGAGCGGCTAAAGGCGCAGTTCCCGATCCTCTACAAGGGCGAGAGCGGCCGGGTAGCACACGAATGCATCCTCGATACGCGCTTCCTCAAGGACAAGGCGGACGTATCGGTCGAGGACGTGGCGAAGCGGCTGATCGACTATGGTTTTCATGCGCCGACCATGTCGTGGCCGGTGGCTGGCACGCTGATGGTCGAACCGACGGAGTCTGAACCGAAGCGTGAGCTTGACCGTTTCTGCGAGGCGATGATCGCAATCGCTCGGGAAGCCGACCGGATCGCGGCCGGCGAATGGCCGCGGGAGGACAATCCGCTTCACAATGCGCCGCACACCGCGACGGAAGCGCTCGCCGATACCTGGTCGCATCCCTACTCGCGAACTGTGGCTGCGTTTCCGGGGAGTTCGGATGCGGCGAAATACTGGCCGCCGGTGTCGCGCATCGACAATGTCGCGGGCGACCGCAACCTCGTCTGCTCCTGCCCGCCAGTGTCGGAGTATCTCGGCGCCGCGGAGTAAGCGACGGGCTTGAAGGCTACGAATTCAGCAGAGCGAGATTGGCGTCGACGACGGTCGTGTCGGTCACGCTCTTCTTCGCCTCAAGCAGCAACTGCCTGGCCTTCTTCTTGTTACCGCGCAGATATTGCGAGTAACCCATATTGCTGACGATTTCGGGCCGGCGGCCGGCAACCTTCAGGAGCTGTTCGTAAGCGCGGTCGGCAAAATCGAAACGGCGAAGCTGGTCGTACGACGCAGCCAGACCCATCCACGCCTCGGCATTGTCGGCGCGCAGTTCGACTGCTTTGCGGAAATGCTGCTCGGCAAGTCCGTAATTCGCCTGGAGGAAGTGAGCCTTACCCTGATAGAGGTCGGTCTCGCTCACATCCTTCGGCATGATCGCGGTGGTTTCGGTCTTGTCGACCGAAGATGTCGTGCAGCCAGCCACAGAAAGGCTCGCCACGATCGCCGCCAAAACGGCCCATTTTTTCTGACGCATGTCCCTGCCCCACGCCCGGTTTCCGGGTCATTGTGCCGAGGACATTACACGGCAGGGATTAAACTTCGGTGCGGAAACGGAGCTAATGCAAGGTTTCGCGACAGGAATGCGTTAACTACGCAGTCCGGTCTAATCGGCGGTCAGTTTCACGATGATGGGGATGATGGCAATCATCATCACCACCGGCAGGATGCACACCGTCACTGGCACCGACATCTTTGCCGGCAAGGCATGCGCCTTTTCTTCGGCTAACGACATGCGCTTATGGCGCATCTCGTCCGAGAAAACCCGCAACGCGCCCGACAGGCTTGTGCCAAGCTCCTTGGACTGCTGGAGCAGCGTCGCGAACGAGCGAACTTCGTCGAGGCTCAGCCGGTCGGCGAGCGATTTCAGCGCATCGTCGAGGCTGCGGCCGGCGCGCAGCTCAAGCGAGACAAGTGTCAGGTTCTGGCTGAGCGATGGATAGGTGACCGCAAGCTCCTTGGAGACGCGCTCGATGCCGGCTTCCATGCTCATGCCCGCGTCGGAGCAAACGATCATCAGATCCATGAAATCCGGAAAGCCGTTGCGGTATTCGATCATCTTGGTCTTGACCATCCGCGACAGGATGAAACCCGGCAGGAAGTATCCCACGCCACCGGCCATGATCGCGAACGTCCAGCGGCTCACCGTACTCGCTTCACCGCCGCCCATCCCGCTCTCCAGCACGAGCGCGCCGATCACACCCACCGCAAAAGCCGCAAACCGGACCAGGAAGAAGGTGCCAACCGCACGCGGCTCCATATAGCCGGCCTGGATGAGTTTCATGCGCAGGCGCGCGACGTTTTCCGGATCGCTTTTCGCGTAGAATTCGTAAGCGCTCTTGGCTGCCTTTTCCTGCGCGGCGCCGCCAAAGTTCTTTTTCGGGGTGGGCTCGCGCTTTTCGAGCACGACGTCCGCCTCCACCTTGAGGCGGCGTTTTACGTCACCGCGTCCGTCGCCGCCGGTGAGCAACGGCCAAACGACAGCTACTCCGCCGGCAAGCAGAAGCAGCGCCGCGATCGGCATCAGCGAGTCCGGCCGCGCCGCGGCAAGAAGTGACAGCAGCGTGTCCATCAGAAGCGGAAGTTCGACATTTTGAACATGATCATGTTGCCGAGCATCAGCCAGGCGACCGAACCGCCGATCAGATACCAGGTCATCGGAACGTCCCAGACGCTCTCATAAAAGCTCGGCATCAGCACCATGATGCCAAGGAATAGGAGTGCTGGAACGGCTGTCAGGATGTACGCGGACATGCGCCCTTCCGTCGAAATGGCGCGAACCTTGCGCTTCAGCTTGCCGCGCTCGCGGATCGTGCCGGAGAGCCCATCCAGGATTTCGCGCAGATTGCCGCCGGAACTGCTCTGGATCGACACAGCCGTGACGAACAACGGCAGATCCTCGTGACCGACGCGCTCATGCAGGCTGTGCAGCGCCGTGACCAGATCGGAGCCGTACGTGACTTCATCGGCGATCACGCCAAACTCGGTGCCGATCGGGTCGGCCATTTCGCGCGCCACCATGGAGATCGCGACCGGCACTGGATGGCCTGCCTTCAGGCTGCGGGTGATCAGTTCCAGGGCTTCTGGAAGCTGGATCCCGAACAGCTTGTGCCGCCGCTTACGCAGGAAACGCAGCACCATGATCGGGATTATCACCGCAAGCACGGGAACCAAGGCAAGCCCAACCAGTAGCGACAAGCCCTTCCATATCGCAGCCAGCACGATCGCGAGTGCGGCGCCACTCGTGATCATAAGGAATTTCGGCAGCGGCATCACCAGTCCGGACTGCGTCCGCAATTCCCGCAGGCGGGCGAGCGAGAAGATCGATTTGCCGTTAAGACCCCGCTCCTTGCGAAGCTGGATCAGAACCTGCTCCTGGGTGAGCTTCTGCTCCTGCAGTTTCATTCGGCGGTTGATCGACACGCGGCGCTCATTGCGGCCGGCGTAAAGAATATAGATCGCCTCGGCGATCATGATGCCGGTCATCGCTGCCAGCGCATAGATGACGTAGAGCCCGCTCACCGCCGGTTACTCCTGCGGACGGCCGGGTTCGAAATATTTGCCGGGGAACTCGATGCCCATGGCCTTCAGATCTTCCAGGAAACGCGGCCGGATGCCGGTCGCCTCGAAATGACCGAGGATCTTGCCATCGGCATCCATGCCAGTGCGCACGAACTTGAAGATTTCCTGCATCTGGATGACGTCGCCTTCCATGCCGGTCACTTCGGCGACGCTCGTCACCTTGCGCTTGCCGTCGGAGAGGCGTGTCAGTTGGACGATCAGGTCGAGCGCGGACGATATCTGGCTGCGGATCGACTGCACCGTCATCGGCATGCCAGTCATGCCGAGCATCTGCTCCAGTCGCCCGATTGCGTCCCGCGGTGTGTTGGCGTGGATCGTCGCCATCGAGCCTTCGTGGCCGGTGTTCATGGCCTGGAGCATGTCGAAGGCCTCTTCGCCGCGGCACTCGCCGAGAATGACGCGGTCGGGACGCATGCGGAGCGCGTACTTGACCAGATCGCGCTGTTACAGCTCGCCATGGCCGTCAATGTTCGCTGGCCGCGTTTCCATACGCGCGACGTGTGGCTGCTGGAGCTGGAGTTCGGCGGCGTCCTCGATGGTGATGAGACGCTCGTCTTCCGGGATGAAGGCTGAAAGAGCATTCAGCATGGTCGTCTTGCCGGTGCCGGTACCGCCGGAGATGATCGTGGTCTTGCGAGCGTGCACGGCGGCGGCGAGCACCTCGGCCATGTTCTGGGTGATGGCGCCGAACTCGACGAGCTTGTGCAGGCCGAGCTTGTTCTTGGAGAATTTGCGGATCGAGACCAGCGGACCGTCGACAGCGACCGGACGGATCGCGGCGTTGAAGCGCGAGCCGTCAAGCATGCGTGCGTCGACCAGCGGCTGGGATTCATCCACGCGTCGGCCAACCGCGGCGACGATCTTGTTGATGACGCGCAGCAGATGCGCCTCATCCTTGAACGGGATGTGGATCTGCTGGAGCTTGCCCCTGCGCTCGACGAAACAGTTGTGGTGCCCATTGATCAGGATGTCGTTGATGTCCGGGTCCTTGAGCAGCGGCTCCAACGGACCCAGGCCGACCATCTCGTCGACGATGTCGTCGACCAGCGCTTCGAGCTCGGCAACGTTGATCGCCATGCGCTCTTCGCGCGTCTTTTCTGACACGAAATCATAGACTTGCCGCCGCATCTCGTCGCGCGGCAGACGCTCCAGCGCGACAAGATTGATCTCCTCGATCAGCATGCGGTGGATGCGCACGCGCGCGTCCAGAACCTTGTTCGCCGCCTTGCCTTGTCCGGCATCATGCTTCGCCGGTTGCGGCACCGCGCGAACGCTCGGGATGCTGACACGCTGTTCTGCAGGCGCGCTGACAGGCGCCGAATGCTCGACGTTTTCAACGCGCTTCTGAAGCGTGGAGAAGCGGCTGATCATCCTGCCTTCCTCAGCAGGCCACGACCCATCGAGAACAGTGAGCGCGTCTTCTTCTCTTCGACGATCGCTTCCTCCGGAAGAATGATCTTTTTCAGGTCGTGGATGACATTGGCCTTGGGGTCGATCTCGTGCAGCGGCACGCCACGATCGACGGCCTCGCGAACCAGACGGTAATTGTTCGAGATACCGCCGGCATAATGCTCGCCGAGGATTTCCGCGACGTCGGCCTGACGAACGCCGCTGTCACTCTTCTTCTGTTCGAAACGGTTGACGATGACGTTCGGCTTCACTTCCTTGCCTGCCGTCTCGTAAATCGCCTGGATAAGGCGCTGCGTGTGCCTGAGGCACGGCACGGTCATCTCGGAGACGATGTAGAGCTTGTTCGAGCCGAGCAGGACCGTTTCGGTCCAGGGAAACCAGGTGCGGGGCATGTCGATGACGACATTGTCGAAATAAGCCGAGACAAGGTCGAGCATGCGCACAACCACCTCGGTGTTGAACGACCGCATTTCGGACGGCTTTGCCGGTGCGGCAAGGACACAAAGGCCGCTCGCATGTTTCGACAGCATGACATCGAGAAGCTGCCGGTCGAGACGCTCGGGCTGGTTCTCGATTTCAGTGATATCGAAGCGCGGCTCGAGGTCGAGATATTCCGCGCAGGCGCCTTGCTGGAAATTCAGATCGACGACGCAGGTCGAGGCGCCGCGCATCACAGAGTGGTGGAGCTGGAATGCCGTCTGCAGCGCCAGCGTCGTGTTGCCGACGCCGCCGGCGGCGGGCATGAAGGAATAGATCTGCGACTCGGTGTTTTCCTCGCGCCCCGGCCCCTGAAGCGCGCGGATGCACGAGCGTACGAGATCGGCCGTGGTGATCGGCTTGACGAGAAAATCCGTGACCTGAAGCTGAACGAGAATGCGAACCGCCGCGGCATTGAACTCCTGGGTCACGACAACGACCGGCGCCCTGCCCTCGAGCCGGCGCGTCACGCGCTGCAGAGCCTCGATCTCCTCGAGCCGCGCCGCATCCATGTCGATAATGACAGCGCCGCAGTCGGCTTCCTGGATCTCGCCGCGCAATTCGGTAACGGGCTTTTCCACGGTGACGAGCTGGATGACGTCCGACGCCGAAAACGCCGCATGCGTTTCCTGCAAAAACGTTTTGTCGGTCGAAACCAGAAGGATGCGCTTGATGCTGTTGGCGGCCATGATGCTCGGTCCATTGTCCTAGTCTTCGGCGGCGACAGAGCTGTCGACGCGTTCCGCTTCAACTGCCGCGGCCTCTTTGCTCTTGTACTGGGCGGCGTTCGCCGGCACGCGCAGCCGCGTGTCATCGACGCCGACGGGCCACGGGTCGACCATCTGCATGGCGGTGTTCGCAGCGATCGCGTTGCCGGCGCCCATGGTCATGCCGTCGATCCGCTGGTAGTCGTCCTGCGCACAGCCTGCCGCGGTCGCGGCGATCGTCAGAACGGCGATTTTCTTCAGCATCGCGTTTACTCCGGAAGATCGAGGAAATGGCCGACGGTGGGTTTCGGCAGC
>DATJTE010000089.1:0-12516 GCA_035503715.1 Rhizobiaceae bacterium
GAGCCGTTGGACAAAAAATTCGGCGGAACTTGCGTATCCACGCACGAGACGGGCGATGGCCGCGCGGTCTTTCACCGTGGCGACCCGCTCAGGATGAGCGAGCGCCATCGGGTGGACGCCGATATGCTCGCCGACGATGAATTCCATCCGCGCCAGCCCAACGCCATCGTTAGGCAGCATCGCGGTGTGGAAGGCAAGTTCCGGGTCGCCCAGATTGACCATCACGGCAGTCTTCGGCCGCGGCACCTCGGCCGCCGGAACCCGCGTCACATGAAACGGTAACACTCCGGCGAAGACCTGACCGATCTCGCCCGACGCGCAGCACACGGTCACCGGCATTCCCGTTGCCAATTTCGACAGCGCGTCGCCGGTTCCCACGACTGCCGGAACGCCCAACTCGCGGGCAACAATCGCAGCGTGGCAAGTTCTCCCGCCGCGCGCCGTGACGATGCCAGCGGCGCGCTTCAAGACCGGTTCCCAATCGGGACTGGTCGCTTCGGCGACGAGGATCTCGCCGTCTTTGAAGCCGGCCAGATCGGTCGGACTTGAAATCACCCTGACCGTCCCGGCGGCGATCTTCTCGCCAACGGCCCGCCCACTCGCCAAGAGGGGGCCTTCGCCCTGCAGCGCATAGGTCTCGAAGGAACCCCGCTCGCGCTGGGAGGCGACCGTCTCGGGGCGCGCCTGGATCACGTACAGGCGGCGGTCCTCACCGTCTTTCGCCCATTCGATATCCATCGGCATCGGATGGCCGGCGCGTTCTGAATAATGCGCCTCGATCGCGATCGCATGGCCGGCGAGTTCGAGGATTTCAGCATCGCTGATGCAGAAGCTCTGACGCTCGGCGCGCCGGGTCGGCACATTGCGGGTTGTCGCGGTCGCACCAGCGCGACCGCTATAGACGAGCCGCACCTGCTTGCCACCGAGCCGACGGCTCAACACCGTCCGGTGTCCCTGCGCGTACGTCGGCTTGTGGACGTAAAACTCATCCGGATCGACCTTGCCCTGCACGATGTTCTCGCCGAGCCCGTAGGCCCCAGTCACAAAGACAACGTCGCGGAAGCCGGATTCGGTATCGAGTGTAAAGATGACGCCGCTCGCAGCCAGATCGGAGCGGACCATCTTCATGACTGCAACCGACAGGGAGACCTTGAAGTGATCGAATCCGTTGTCACAGCGATAGACGATCGCACGATCAGTGAACAGCGAGGCAAAGCACCGGCGGCAAGCCTCGACGACAGCGCCATCGCCACGGACATTCAGAAAACTGTCATGCTGGCCGGCGAAGCTCGCGTTGGGCAGATCCTCCGCCGTCGCCGAGCTGCGCACCGCGACTGCGACCTCCGCGCCGCATTGGCGTTCGAGAGCCCGGTAGGCGGCGGCGATGTGCTCGCGCAGACCGGAGTTTCCCGTGGCTTCGTAGACAACACGCCGGGCCGCGGCGGCGCGCTTGGCGAGCAGCGCGACATCGCAGTGGTCGAAATCCATCAGGCGGCGCAATACGCGCCAGGCGTCGACCGCATCGAGTGCCGTCCGATAGGCTGAGGCAGTCAACGCGAAGCCGTCCGGAACGCGCACGCCCCGCGGCGTCAACGCCGCGTGCAGTTCGCCGAGCGAGGCGGTCTTGCCGCCGACCTCAGGCACGTCATCAAGGCCGATCCTGTCGAACCAGCGCACGATCGTCTCGTCCATCCTGCGTCCTTTCCCCGGCCTCGTCCCGGACTGGTCTTGGACGATTGCTAGGCTCTACGCGCTACAGGCGCGTTGACCCAGGTCAAACGCTGGCACGTCAAATGTCCGGGTAAACCCCGGCGGCGTCGCCTGCATCGAGACTGGGACGCGCGTCTCGCCAGGGCTTTGCGCTGGATCAATTTCAGCGATCTGCGAAGCCGATAAAGAGCGGAAGGCTCATTCGAAAGCGAGGACTCGCGGATGCAGACGCCGCTTCAAATCACCTTCCGCCATATGGGCCCTTCGCCGGCGCTGGAGGAACGCATTCGCGCGCGGGTCGCCGAACTCGAGCAGTTTTTTGCGCGGATCGTTTCCTGCCACGTCACGGTCGAATGCCGGCACCAGCGGCAACACCAGGGTAAGCTCTTCGATATTGGCATCGCCCTCACGCTTCCCGGGCGCGAGCTCGTCGTCAATCGGGACAGCGGGTTGAACCACGCCCACGAAGAGGCGCACGTCGCCGTTCGCGACGCGTTCGACGCAGTTCGTCGCCAACTCGAGGACTATGCCCGTCGCGGCCGTGGAGCCGAGCAATTACACGGCACGCCGTAGCCGGCAGCCGGATCTCGTCTGTCCATCCGCAATATGACGTTCAGCATCGCGGGAGGCCAAAGGCATGCCAGCCAGCGCGGAAAAATTACGAGAGTTGGCCTGTTGGTATCGCGAATTCGCCGAGCGAACCGATAATCCAACGATTTGGGAAGCGCGGTTGCGGACCGCCGACGACCTCGATGCCGAGGCCGTTCGCGTCGAGCAACTGACCGGACGTACCAGTGGAAGAAACCTTGTTCCGGTTCCAAAGCAATCAACGGCAATCGCGCCGAGATTACGGCTGGCCGAACGTGGTCAGCTTCAAGCGGATGCGGCAGAGATCAGTTTACCAAAGTCATGATCATGATGGCGTGGAGATTCAGCAAATGAAACACACGTCGCAACGATCAGATTGTCAGCGGGACGTCGTTACTTTTCTGAGCGATCCCAGCTCCTATGGGTCGGATGTCGACCGCGTCGATGTCATCGATACGCATATTTCGAAAGTGTTCCTCGCTGGTGACTACGCCTATAAGCTGAAGCGGGCGGTCAAACTGCCATATCTCGATTTCTCGAACGAGGCGATGCGACGCGCGGCGTGCGCGGCTGAGGTCAGCCTCAATCGGCGCACTGCTCCGGAGCTCTATCTTGAGGCGCGTGCGCTGTCCGTCACAGAGAGTGGCAGAATCGCGTGGGGCGACGAAGGCCGTGTTGTTGACTGGGTCGTTGTAATGCGGCGCTTCGCGCAGGATTGCCTTCTCGACTCGATGGCCGCCAAGGACATGCTCAGCGCCGATCTGCTGCGCGACGTGATCGATCATATTGCCTGGTTTCATGCGCGCGCTGAGGTGTTGGCGCATCGTGGCGGAAGCGAGGCTTTCGGTCGGATCGAGAAGACGAATGTCGAATGCCTGAAGCAAAGTGCCGGGAACATCTTTCGCACAGAGGATATAGACGACTTGCATCGCCGCTCGTTGCAACACCTCGCTCGCGTCGCGGAGCTCCTGGACGCGCGTCGCGCCGCCGGCAAGGTGCGGCGGTGCCATGGCGATCTTCACTTGCGCAATATCTGCCTGTTCAACGGCAACCCGGTATTGTTCGACTGCATCGAGTTTTCGGACGAGCTCGCCGTCATCGACGTCCTGTATGACATCGCTTTTCTGTTGATGGACCGGGCGCACCGCGGACTGCAGGATCTGGCGAACCAAGCCTTCAACCGTTACCTCGACCTGACGACGGAAGATGATGGGCTCGCCGCGCTCCCGCTGTTCATGTCGCTTCGCGCGGCCGTGCGCGCGCATGTCACCGCTACCGCGGCCAAAGCAGTCGGGCCGGGGGATTTTGACAAGAGAATCTGTGAAGGGCGATCCTATCTCGATTTTGCGCGCAGGGTTCTCGAACCACAGCCTGTGCGGTTGATTGCGATCGGCGGAATGAGCGGCGCCGGGAAGTCGACACTTGCTCAGGCGCTCGCACCGGCAATGGGTATGCTTCCGGGAGCACGGGTGCTGCGCAGTGATGTGATCCGCAAGCGGTGCCGGGGCGTCATGCCGGAGCACCGGCTGCCGGCTGACGCATACACATCGCAGGTTTCAGAGCGAGTATACACAGCTCTTCGCGATCGGGCACGGGTGGCACTCGAGGCCGGCTATAGTGTGATTATAGACGCCGTATCTCTGCGCGAGGATGAGCGTACGGCATTCGCCGGAGTAGCCGCGAATGCTAATGTTCCGTTCTGCGGCATCTGGCTGGATGCACCGGCGGCGACAATGGGTAGCCGCCTTGCCGCGCGCCGAAACGACGCTTCGGATGCCGGACCAGAGGTACTTCGACAGCAGCTTGAAGTTGGGCCCGGCCGAGTTGACTGGACGCGCGTCGATGTCGGGGATGATTTTGACAGCAGCCTCGCGGCGGTGAGAGAGGCTCTCGCAAGCGCCCGGCACGGCACTAACCCGAGAAAGCCAGCATGAAACATCCACCAGGACGCCACCGCCGCCAACCCTTGCCCGAGCACCAACCGAAATCAGCGTCGGACGACCCTGCGGCTCCGGCCAAACTGCGGGCGATCATCGGAAATTCGAGTTACCGCGAGGCGGATCACGATCCGGATTTTCTCAATCGCGACGACATGCGGGGCATCCGCCTAATGCTCGACTATCTCAAACCGCAGACGCTGCTGGACGAGCAAAATATCGCGCACACGATCGTCGTCTTCGGCAGCACGCGCATAGCAGAGCCGACCGCGGCGCAGCGCCTTTGCGACGCACTCACCACCATGCTTGCGGCGAAGCCTGACGATGCCGACCTGTGCCGCCGCCTCGAGATTGCCCGGCGGGTACTGGCGAAGAGCCGATATTACGACATGGCGCGTAAGTTCGGCCGACTCGTCGGTCTGTGCGGCGACAAGGCTAGCGGCGGCCGAATCATGGTCATGACTGGTGGTGGGCCCGGCATTATGGAGGCGGCAAACCGCGGCGCGCACGATACCGGGGCCAAATCGATCGGCCTCAATATCGCGCTGCCGCATGAACAGTTTCCCAATCCGTATGTCAGCCCGGAGCTGTGCTTCAGCTTTCATTACTTTGCGATGCGCAAGCTGCACTTTCTGATGCGGGCGCGGGCGCTGGTGGCATTTCCTGGCGGCTACGGGACGCTCGACGAGTTGTTCGAGGTGTTGACGCTGGCGCAGACGCGAAAGGCACAACCGGTTCCGGTAATCCTGGTTGGCGAAGACTACTGGCGACGGGTGCTTGATTTCGACTTCCTGGTGGCGGAAGGCACGATCGAACCGGAAGACCGCGAATTGTTCTGGTATGCCGAAACCGCTACTGACATCTGGCGCGACATCTTGCAATGGTATGAGATGAAGGGGACGCCACTGCTCCCTCCGGACCTCCCCAATGAAATCAGCGGTCCCGCATAGGCAGGACGCGGCAGGTGAGACTATCGTTTCACGGAGCCGATCGCAGCGTCACCGGGTCCTGCCATATGCTGGAGTGCACCGGCCGGCGCATTCTCATCGACTGCGGCATGATCCAGGGAAGTCGAGAACTGAGCGATGAAAACGCCGCAGATTTCGGTTTCGAGGCGTCGTCGATCGATGCCGTTTTGCTGACGCATGCCCATCTCGACCATTGTGGCCGCCTGCCACTGCTGGTCAAACGCGGTTTTCGCGGCGAGATTATTTGTACAGCCGCGACCCGTGACCTCGCTCGCATCGTACTGCTCGATGCCGCGCATCTTCAGGAAGAGGAAGCCGAGCGGCGGCGGCGACACTCGCAGCGCAGCGGCCGCACTGCCGAAGAAGCAACACCGCTCTACTCGCTGATCGATACGCTTGAGTGCTTCGGCTGCTTCAAACGAGTAGCAGAGTACGGCGTACCGATCGAACTCGGCCGGGGCCTCCAGGCGACCTTCCACGATGCCGGCCACATTCTCGGCTCGGCGAGCATTCTCGTCACGGCCGACAAAGACGCTCGCGAGACCCGGGTGCTGTTTTCCGGCGACCTCGGCAATGCCGGTCGGCCGTTGCTGCACCCGTCCAAGCCTCCGGCCGCAGCTGACGTCGTTATCATGGAAGCCACTTACGGCGATCGCCGTCATCGTCCGTTCGCGGAATCGGTCGACGAGCTTTACGCGGCAATCCTCGACACCTTTGCGCGCCACGGTAATGTCATCGTGCCAACCTTCGCGCTCGAACGCGCACAAGAAATCCTCTATGTGCTCCGCCAAGGCGTAGAGCTCGGACGCTTGCCGCCGTCGATGCTCGTCTTTCTCGATTCTCCGTTGGCGATTGGCGCGACAGCCATCTTCGAGCGGCATCCTGGTTGCTGTAGCGACAGCGTCAGCCAGCTCATCGGTCGGGGGCTCGATCCCTTCGCGCCTCCGGGCCTGCGATTGACCCGAGAGACAGCGGAATCTGTCGCCATCAACCGGATTACTGGTGGAGCGGTCATCATCGCAGGCTCCGGCATGTGTACCGGGGGGCGCGTCCGACACCATCTCCGGCATAATCTGTGGAGGGCAGAGGCCAGCGTCGTCTTTGTCGGTTATGCCGCCGCAGGTAGCCTCGCCCGCCGAATAATCGATGGAGCAACACGGGTCAGATTATTCGAGGAAGAGATCGCGGTACATACCCGGATTCATACGATCAACGGTTTCTCGGCCCATGCCGACCAGCGCGAGCTGATCCAATGGCACGCACAAGTCAGCGGGAAACGGCAAACATTCCTCGTCCACGGCGAACCGGCGGCGATGGCGGCCTTGGCGCCACACTTGACCGGAACGCCGGTCGAAATGCCGGAGATCGCCGAGACGGTCATTCTGTGAATCGATCAAAACTGACACTGACGTCGGAGGTTTGCGCTGGATCAATGTTCGCGTGTCGTCCGGACACCATTCTTGGCCGTCGCAATCAAATGGAGGCCACGATGGCGAGTACCCCAGTTGAAGTCAAAAAAGCCACTCCGGCGCCGGCGCCCGATGCCTGGCGCTCGTTCCGCACCGAGATGGACCGGCTGTTCGACCGCTTCAGCAGCGGCTTCGGCCTGCCGTCATTCCGGCGCATGTTCGATACCGAACCGGCATGGCACTACGAAAGCGCTTTCAGCTTCGCCGCGCCGGCAGTCGATGTCACCGAAGACGAGAGCGCCTACAAGATCACCGCCGAGATGCCGGGCCTCGATGAGAAGAACATCGAGGTCACGGTTTCCGGCGACATGCTGACGCTGAAAGGCGAGAAGCATTACGAAAAGGACGAGAAGGGCAAGAACCGGCACGTGTCGGAGCGCGCCTATGGATCGTTCCAACGCAGCTTCGCGCTGCCGGACGGCATCGATCGCGACAAGATCGCCGCCGACCTCACGAAAGGCGTCTTGACAATCAGCCTGCCGAAGACGGCCGAGGCCAAGAAACAGACGAAGAAGATCGAGGTCAAGGCAGCGGCGTGACCGCCGTGTCGAAAGGCGCGGCGCTGAACAGCGCCGCCCCTCGTTTTGAGTTTACCGGTCCGGCTTGCCTTACCGGACCAATGCCGAAGTCAGCTGCGTTTGCGAGAGCGCCGGCGCCGCGTCATCGCCACAGGCGATCGGCGGATCGCAAAGTTTCAACGCGGTGAAGCACGTAACATCGAGTATCGCGAGACCGAGCGCGAGCGGCAAAAGAACCGCGTTCAGTTCGCGGATCCAGTGATCGGGCCGAGCAGCAGTTTGGCCACCCGTTCACCGGACAAACGATGCGGGTCCATGGCGCTCTCTCCAATACCCTCCAGGTTTCAAGGATAGCGGCGCGCGATTTCACAGCGTTGATCCAGCTCAAGCCACCAGGATTCAGCCGGACGAGGCCGCCGCGTTGAGATGGATCAAGGCAACGGCAGCGTCGACGTACATACTGCGTTCTGGTGGTCCAGGGAGTATCCGATGACCAGTTTCACCTTCACAGCAGAACAACTGATGGCCGCACCGGCCGAGGTGCGCCAGTGGGTGCTGAGCCAGATTGAGGGAAGTGTCGCAGCCATAATGCGAGGCCCGGCCGCGCCCGTGCCCCATTCCGCGACGCTGGCCGGCTGTACCGTCGAGGATGCGGTGCATCTTTTGGATTTGATCAGGGACGATCTCGCCGCCGTCCAGGTCATGTTCGAATTGGGCCGCGATCGGCCGATGATCAATGCCGGTCAACCGCTGCACGCTCTGAGCCTTGCGGAGATGATCCGCCACACACGGCTCGACAACAAGCGATTGATCGAATGCCTGCAGACGATCAATCGAGCCTACCAGCAGGTGCACAACGATGCGCAGGCGATGTTGTTCGGCTTCGATCAGGCGAACCACATCTACATCCACGAGATAACGCAGCGCAGCATCAACACGCTGTGGCAGGAACTCGCCGGCTCGTATCCGGTTGCAACCGAAACGGCTGTAAATCCCGGCTCTCCGGGCTTTCTGGCGCCGCATCTCGGACCGAGCGAGGATATCGCGGAGCACCACCGCCAATAGCAGGCTTCTCCGCCAGTGCTGGTAAAAGGTCATGGCCGATAACGCGGACGCCGCCCTCGCGGTGGGCAGCGCCGTCACGACGCCAGCAGCAGCACCGCCCAGCGATGACGGGCTTTCTTCGGCTGAGGCAGTGCGACGGCTCGCCGAGTTCGGCCCCAACGCCGTCGCCGAGCAGCACGTTCACCCGGCGTTGCGGGCGCTGCGCCATTTCTGGTCGCCGGTACCGTGGATGCTGGAGGCCACCGTCGCTCTGCAAGTCGCGAGCGGCGAGCGCCTCGAGGCGATGATCGTCGCGGCACTGCTGATGGTGAACGTCGCCCTCGCGTCATTCCAGGAAAATCGCGCCGATGCGGCGCTCGCTCTGCTGCGCCAGCGACTGTACCTGAATGCCCGGGTCAAGCGCGACGGAGCGTGGGGCGAGCGTGCCGCCGCCGAACTGGTGCCGGGCGATCTTGTGCAGTTAGCGCTAGGTGGCATCGTTCCGGCCGACATCCGGCTGCTGTCGGGATCCGTGCTGCTCGATCAGTCCATGCTGACCGGGGAGTCGATACCCGCCGAGATGGGCCCGACGAGGATCGCCTATGCGGGTGCATTGATACGACGTGGCGAAGCCATCGGCGAGGTCGTTGCCACCGGGACGCGGACTTACTTCGGCCGGGCCGCCGAACTCGTGCGCATTGCCCACATCGAGAGCAGCGAACAGCGCGCCGTCTTCGGCGTGGTCCGAAATCTGACAATCGTTAATTTCGCGATCGTCGTTGGCATGGTCGCCTACGCCCATACGATTGCGATGACGGCGTCGCAGATCATCCCGTTGGTATTGACTGCGCTGCTGGCGGCGGTGCCCGTTGCATTGCCCGCAACATTCACGTTGGCCGCAACACTCGGCGCGCGAACACTGGCGCTCAAGGGCGTCCTGCTCACTCGCCTGACGGCGTTGCACGAAGCAGCGATGACTGACGTGCTGTGCGCCGACAAGACTGGAACCCTGACTGAAAATGCTCTCGCGATTGCTGCGGTGCGCCCAACCACCGCGCGATACGACGAGGCGGGAATCGTCGCATTTGCTGCGCTCGCTAGTTCACACGACGGTGGCGACCCGATCGATGCCGCGATCCGGGACGCGGCCGGCCGGCGTCGGCAAAATCCACATCTGCCTACCGTAAAATACTTTATGCCGTTTGATCCGGCGCGCAAGACCGCGGAAGCGGTCGCGCTTGACGCGAGCGGCGAGGAGTTGCTGATCGTCAAGGGCGCACCAGCAGCAATCGCGGCGCGGACTCCGATGACGAGCGAGGCCTCGGCTGCGCTGGAGGGGTTTGCCGCTGCCGGATACCGCACAATCGCGGTGGCGACGGGATCGCGTGGACGGTTGCAGCTTATCGGACTGATCGCGTTCAGCGATCCGCCGCGGACCGACTCGCGGGCGCTGCTGGCCGAACTGCGGTCGCTCGGCGTCCGGACGGTAATGGTATCCGGCGACTCGGCTGCAACAGCCGCGACGGTCGCCCGCGGGATCGGTCTGGATGGTCCAGTCTGTCTGGCCGACGACATTCCGGAGAATGGCGGGCCCGAGGATTATGCCGTCTATGCGGGGGTCTTCCCGCAGGACAAATTTCGTTTGGTCAAATCCTTTCAACAGCGCGGTCACGCGGTCGCGATGTGCGGCGATGGCGCCAACGACGCCCCGGCGCTGCGTCAGGCGCAAATGGGCATCGCCGTCTCCACGGCGACGGACGTCGCAAAGGCCGCTGCCGGGATTGTGCTAACCGAGCCAGGCCTCGGGGGCATCGTCGCGTGTATCGCGGAGGGCCGCGCGGGGTTTCAGCGCATCCTGACGTATACCCTGAGCCTGCTGGTCAACAAATGCGCGACGATCATAGTTCTCGGTTTCGGCCTGATCATGACGGGCCATGCGGTGCTGACGCCGTTATTGCAGGCGACTTCGATGCTGGCGAGCGACTTTGTGACCATGGCACGGGCAGCGGACCGAGCCACGCCCTCTGATCATCCCAATACCTGGCGTATCCGCAATCTTACTTTCGCCGCGCTCCCGCTCGGCGTGTTCAAGGTGGCCTACTACCTGGCCGTGCTCGCAATCGGGTGGTTCATTCTGGGGTTTGATCCCGGCCATATGCAAACCCTGACATTTCTGATGATGGTGCTGGGGGGCCAGGCAACCGTCTACGTCTTGCGCGAGCGCGGCCGCATCTGGCACTCATGCCCCGCGTGGCCAATGCTCGTCGCCAGCGGTGGCGCGGTGATCCTGCTGACAATCTTTGCTCTTGCCGGCTTCTCGACGCCATCGCTGCCGCCCTCGATCGTCGCGAGCTTGTTCGGCATTACGCTAGTTTACGCACTGGGGCTCGACGCCATCAAAGGATTGGTGCTGTCGCACATACGGATTGATTAACGCACTTTGGGACGAGGCGACCCGAACGGGATTGCCACGCCGCCGCGCTCCACGCCGCAAACTCGCCGGATTTGGTGGGGTTCGATCGGGCCGCATTTAGCACACTAGAAGGAGGAGAAGATGGCCGTGACGGACGGCGGATCGGTGCATGAGGCAGTCGCCTCATTCGCCGACCGTGAGCATTTCCACGAGGCCGTCGCAGAATTGCGCGCCGCCGGCTTTGCGCCGAGCGATCTATCCGTGCTCGCAACGCATCGGAACCTGGGCGCGACCGATGTGAGTCGCAGCGAACTCATCCGCACCGGCCTTGGCGACGAGATCAAATACCTCGCGCCATTGACTATTGCCGGGATGGTGCTGATCTCCGGCGGACCTGTCGCCGCGGCGATAGCCGCGCTGGTCGGCGCCGGGCTGGGCGGTGCGGCGCTGAAGGAATTCTTCGACGACTACACCGCACCGACGTACCGGGAGGAATTTGCCGCTGCGCTCCATGCCGGTTCAGTACTCCTCTGGGTCGGGTGCGCCGACGCAGAGGCGGAGGAACGCGCCGTCGACGTGCTCCAACGAGCCGGCGGGTCGCATGTCCACATTCACGCAAGGCGGCGCGTAGCAGGCTCGCACTGACGGAGGTCCCGGTCGACCGCTGCGGTTGATCAGGGTCAACGCGATGTGTCCGCGCCTGGTCCATCTTTGATTTCTCAGGAGAGGATGATAGCGATGACCCTTGTTGAATTGGCGCCGGCGCTGTTCGTGATCCTATTGCTTGCCGGCTTTTTTGTCGCACTCGTCTGGCGTCTCTACATCGCCGGCGGCCCTTCCGCTGACCAGTCCTCTACGGCCGAGGACCAATCCGGGCCGTAGTTCGAGTTGACAGTCTTGGGTTCCCGGCAAATTTGCGTTAACGGAGTGCCTCCGACCATGACCGCCTTCGAGCGACGCGAAAAGGAGTTCGAGGCCCGCTTCAAACATGACCAGGAGCTGCAATTTAAGATCAAAGCGCGACGCAACCGGCTCCTCGGACTGTGGGCGGCGGAGCGGCTGGAATTGAACGGCGAGGCGGCCGAGACCTACGCCGGCGAGGTTGTCGATGCCGAATTTAACGGCGGCGATCGTCACGTCGTCGAAAAGCTCGTTTGCGATCTCAACGCCAAAGGCCAGAGCTGCACACCCTCACAGGTTCAGTTCGAGCTTGATCGCCTTGAACAGCATGCCAAGCAGCAGATCATCCGCGAATAAAGCCTTGCGAGTTTCGACCGCCGCAGCTGAAGACGGATTGATGCAGCGATGTACCCGGCGCCTCGAAGCCAGGATCATGCCATTGCCACACAGAGGTGAGAGCGTAGCTGGATGACTGGGGCAGCCGTAGTTGGCACGAAGGCAATCATTGTTCGAGACGAACTCGATGCGCTGATCGGGGGGTTGGCGCGTCGCGGCTACCGCGTTATCGGGCCGACAGTGAGAGACGGCACGATCCTGTACGACGACATCGCCGGCGTTGCCGATCTGCCCGAAGGCTGGACCGATCGCCAGAATGGCGGCGCCTACCGGCTGGAGCGGCGCGACGATGCCGCGTTGTTCGGTTATGCGACGACCGCGCAGGCTTGGAAGCGCTTCCTGCATCCGCCGACCGCGTTGCTGTGGCGCGCCGTGCGGCGGCCGGACGGATTTGCGGTCGTCGGAGCGACCGAGGAAAATGCCGAGAAATATGCGTTTTTCGGCGTTCGTTCCTGCGATCTCCACGCGATCGCGATCCAGGACCAGGTCTTGCGGGACGGCGCTTACGCCGATCCCGGCTACGCGGCGCGGCGCGGTCTTGCATTTATCGTCGCCGTTAATTGCGGCCAAGCC
>DATJTE010000090.1:0-2752 GCA_035503715.1 Rhizobiaceae bacterium
ATGCCATTCGACCAAAAAGGCTATGCTTCCCAATTGAGGCGTGCAACAGGATATTCTTCGCAACGGATTCACCCGGCCCATTGCGACGCAATCGGAACTCGCGCGTGCCGAGCGCGGATGGAGACGAAAGGATGGTCCGCTGCATCTCGCTGCTCGTCCTGCTTGCCGGGCTGTGTGCGACGACTGAATTGCGGGCCCAACAGCAGCCGCTGTCGGTCAGCGAAGTCGCTCCCGGCCTGTTCGTCCATATCGGCAAGATCGAGCTGATGACGCGCGAGAACGAAGGCGCGATCGCCAATGTCGGATTTATCGTCGGCGACGATGCCGTTGCCGTGATCGACACCGGCGGCAGCGTCCAGGAAGGCAAGCGGCTGTTAGCCGCCATCCGCGCGCGCACCGACAAGCCGATCCGCTATGTCATCAACACGCATGGCCACCCCGACCACGTATTTGGCAATGCAGCCTTTTCCACCGATGGAACCACCTTTGTCGGCCACAAGAACCTGCCGAAGGCGCTTGCGACCCGCGGACCGTTCTATCTCGATGCGTTCGGCAAGATCATGGGCCATGAACTGATCGACGACGTCCGCATTGTGCCACCAACCTTGTTGGTCGACAGCACGCTCACGCTCGATCTCGGCTCGCGCACGCTGGCGCTGCGGGCGTGGCCGGTCGCGCATAGTGACAGCGATCTCACCGTGCTTGACGAGAAGACCGGCACGCTCTTTGCCGGCGACCTCGTCTTCCTTGCCCACATTCCCGTTGTCGACGGCAGTCTGCTCGGCTGGCTACGCATCATGGGCGAGCTGAGTGGGCAACCGGCGAAGCGTGTAGTTCCCGGTCACGGTCCCGTGAGCGACTGGCCCGCAGCGTTGGCCGACGAGCGCCGTTACCTCGATACGCTCGCGACCGACGTCCGCGCGCTGGTCAAACGCGGCGCACCGATCACGGAGGCGGCCGCCAAGGCGGCTTCCTCCGAACGGTCGAAATGGCAATTGTTCGACGACTACAATGCCCGCAACGCAACCGCAGCATTTTCAGAGATTGAGTGGGAGTAGCCTGCGGGATATTGTGAGCTGCTTCGAAGACAAGATTTGAGGGAGGTCGACCATGCATCGTCTCCGCCTGCTCTGCACCCTCGGCCTGCTCGGCGCCGCGCTCCTGCTGCGCGTCTCATCGCCGCTGGGCGCCGCCGAACCTTACGATCCATGGCCCGGCCTGGTGCAGGATATCTTCAACAACCGCCCGATGAGCGACGGCAGCAACGTGATCGGCATCGAGATGCCGTATCGCGCCGAGGACGCGGCGATCGTTCCGGTGACGCTGCGGTCCAAGCTTGCCCCCGACGATACCCGTCACCTGGTTTCGATCACGCTCGTGATCGACCAGAATCCGGCGCCGATGGCAGCGAAGTTCGAGCTCGGCCCTGATGCCCGGGTGTCGGAGATTTCAACCCGCGTCCGCGTCAACAGCTACACCAATGTTCACGCCGTGGCTGAGCTCAGCGACGGCAAGCTCTACATGGTCAAGACCTATGTGAAGGCCTCCGGCGGCTGCTCGGCGCCCGCGGGCAAGAATCCCGAGGAAGCCAAGAACCATCTGGGGCAGATGAAGTACCGGCAGTTCGCCCACGACGATCAGGGTCCGAACAACGGCACCCGCGAAGCCCAGGTGATGATCGGACACCCGAATAATTCGGGGCTGCAGATGGACCAGATCACCCATCTCTACATTCCTGCCTTCTTCATCGACGAGCTGCATCTGTGGCAGGACAACAGCCCGGTGCTCTCGATGGAGGGCGGCATCTCCATCTCGGAAGATCCCAATATCCGCTTCACCTATGTCTCGAACGGCGCCAAGACCTTCCGCGCCGAGGCCAAGGATACGTCCGGCCACGTCTTCGACAAGGAATGGAAAGTCGACAATTCCGGCACGTGAGGTCGGTCCCTGTCCCTTCTCCCCTTGTGGGAGAAGGTGGCATAGGCGGCCTTCGGCCGCCGTTCTTAGCTAGTGAAACGCCGATGCGAAGCATCGGCTATGGCGCCGGATGAAAGGTATGTCTCCGCGCACACGATGGCTGCTTGCCGTGCCGATAGATGCCCATCACCCGG
Organism: Rhizobiaceae bacterium; assembly: GCA_035503715.1. Lineage (GTDB taxonomy): Bacteria > Pseudomonadota > Alphaproteobacteria > Rhizobiales > Rhizobiaceae > OAS926. Next base: position 2,112 of record DATJTE010000090.1, read on the forward strand.
ACCGCATCTGCGATGCGATCCGACCTCTCCCACAAGGGAAGAGGTGCACCGCCAGCGCCGGGCTGTCTCAAGACAAGAACGCCATCTGCCAGAAGCACCGCACTTCTAAAAGCACCGAACTTCCGCTTCGGCCTGGGCCCGCCTGAGATTGTCGAGCGCGGTCTTGGCTTCTTCCGAGGAACGAAACTGCGTACCCAGGTTGCCGCGAACCTGCGACATGCTCAGCACCGTCTCTGCACTGACGTAGCGGTCATACGGCAATAGCGACGCGATAATGTCGATGGAGCACGAACATTGCTCGATCGACTGCCGCGTTTCGCCGTTGGCTTTCATGCAGCCGTAGACGTACTCCGCGCGTGCGGATGTCGGATAGTCATTGACATCCTCGGCATGAGCCATCATGGCCGTGACCAGGAAACCGCAGGAAGCGGCGACAATCGGTCGTATCCATCCGACTAATGTCATGGCGTTTCTCCCAGCGGTGAAAGCTATGCTATCGCACTCGCGCTGAAAAGCGGGTTATGAGGAAACGGCTCACGAAGTCATGAAACGTTTTGCCATTCTATCGCTGACCACTGTCGTCCTTGTTGCACTCAGCGCCATGCATTGCGACGCCGAGACCATTCGCGTTGCAGCGCAGA
>DATJTE010000091.1:0-7812 GCA_035503715.1 Rhizobiaceae bacterium
GCGTCGCCCGCTACAACGGCGCAACGCTGCATTTTCCCGCGGCCGACGGCAAACCCGTCGAGCTCGAATGGGCCGGCGCGCATACCGGCATCACCTTTTCGCCCGACGGCAATTTTGTCGTCACGACTATGCAGGAAAACGCCCTGCATGGCTGGAAACTTGCCGATGGCAAGCACATGCGCATGAGCGGTTATCCGGCAAAGGTCAAAAGCCTGTCCTGGGCCGCGAAAGGCCGCTGGCTGGCGAGTTCGGGCGCGCCCGCGGCGGTGGTCTGGCCGTTCCAGTCGAAGGACGGTCCGATGGGCAAGGCGCCGCTGGAGCTCGGGACGCGCGGCAACATTATGGTGACGGCCGTAGCTTGTCATCCGGTCGAGGACATCGTTGCCGTCGGCTATATCGACGGTATGATCCTCGCCTGCCGCTTCGCCGATCAGAAAGAAGTGCTGCTGCGGCGCGCCGGCAAGGGCGCGATCACGTCGATGATGTGGGACAGAGAAGGCCGCCGGCTGGCGTTCGGTTCCGAACCGGGCGACTGCGGCGTGGTCGATATCTCGGCCTGATTATTCGACGAAGCAGGTAACTTTGCCGGCGTGACTGACGCGAAGCGGTTCCTGCGTTGAGCCTTCCGGGCCGACGTCCCAGACCGTGAGTTCATAGTCGCCGGCGTAGGAGCCTTCCTCCTCGTCGTTCGGCTGGGTCTTGATCGTGATCTCGACATAGCCGTGCGGCAGATCGCCGACCGTCTCGCGATACAGAAGCAGGTTCAGCGAATACGCATCGGACCAGTATTGCGGCAGGTGCTCGTCGGTGAACGACGTCTTGCGCAGGTGCTCCGGCGCTTTCTTGTCGAGAACGTCCGCCGTCGCCTGAAAATTGAAGACGGGCGAACCCATGCCACGCGTCACACCGCTCTGCACGTCGAGTTTTAGCACCGCGTCGTCGATCTCGCAGGACAAACCACCCGAGGCGGACGCGGCAACAGCAGAAAGAAGCAACGCGGTAGCGGCAATGATGAAACGCATGGAATTCCCTCAATTCGTCTGAAGTCGCCCGGCCGACAATAGTGACTTTGTCAGGCTTAAGTGCGGCTGCTCTACCGGCTCCCGGTTGCAGCCACGTGTCGCCGCCCGCTAGATGTGTTTCCGTGAGGGGTTTGTCATGAAACAGAAACGTTCGGCGGCCGAGCTTGGCGGCATTCCGGTCTCACGCATCGCGCAAATCCGGCAACAGGAGGTCGAGGCCTTTCGGCAGGCGCGGCCGAAGACGGCGCGCAAGGCCAGTAATGGGCTCGCCGGCTATTTCGGCGGCGTGCCGATGCACTGGATGCTGGATTGGCCATTGCCCTTCCAGATGCTGGTGGAGAAGGCCAAAGGCTCGACCATCACCGACATCGACGGCAATGTGCTTGCCGATTTCTGCCTCGGCGACACGGGTTCGATGTTCGGTCACTCGCCTGCGCCGGTTGTGCGCGCCATCCGCAAGCAGGCGGCGAAGGGCCTGACCTACATGCTGCCGACGGAGGACGCGGCGGTCGTCGGCCGGCTGCTCCAGGAAAAGTTCGGACTGGCGCACTGGCAGATCGCAACGACCGCCACCGACGCCAACCGGTTCGCGCTCCGCATGGCGCGCGCGGTCACCAACCGGCCGAAAATTCTGGTCTTCAACGGCTGCTATCACGGCTCGGTCGACGAGACGTTCGTCAAGCTCGACAGCGGCAAAGCCAAGAACAAGCCGAGCCTTGCCGGCCAGTTCATCGATCTGACCCAGAATACCAAGATCATCGAGTTCAACGATCTCGCCACACTCGAAGCAGCGCTCAAGGATCGCGACGTCGCCTGTGTCATCACCGAGCCGGTGCTGACCAATTCCTGCATGGTGCTGCCTCACCCGAGTTTCCACGCCGGCCTGCGCAAGCTCACCAAGAAGTACGGCACGCTGCTCCTGATCGACGAGACGCACACCATCTCGTCCGGCCCCGGCGGTTATACGAAACGCTACGGCCTCGATCCCGACATCTTCGTGCTCGGCAAACCAATCGCCGGCGGCGTGCCGGCGAGTGTGTGGGGCATGAGCGAGGCGGTCGCGACGCGTTTCGCCAACTACAACCGCAAGAAGGTCTCCGGCTATTCCGGCATGGGCACGACGCTCTCCGGCAATCCTCTGCAGTTCGCAGCGATGCGCGCAACGCTGGAAGAGGTAATCACCGAGAAGAACTACGCGCACATGGAGAAGTTCGCCGCACGGCTGGAATCCGGCCTCTTCGCGGTCATCGCGAGCCTCGGCCTGCCCTGGCATGTGGCGCGCGTCGGCGCGCGCGTGGAATTCATCTGCGCGCCGGGCCCGCTGAGGAATGGCTCGGAATCCGAGCGGGCGCAGAAGCCGGCGCTGGAGCAGGCGATCCATATCAGCCTAGTCAATCGCGGCGTGCTGATCGCGCCGTTCCACAACATGATGCTGCTCTCGCCGGCGACCACGGCCAGGCAGGTCGACACACTGGTCTCGGCCTTCGGCGAGATTGCAGCCGACCTTGCGGCATGACAGAAGCAGCGACCCGTAGCGAGTTCCTTCCTATGCAATCCCCCTCCGGTTCCACGATCGACGAAGCCAAGGCCTTCCTCGACGCCCATCCCGAGATCGAAGCTTTCGACATCGTACTGACCGACGCCAACGGCGTCGGCCGTGGCAAGATCGTGCGCCGGCACGAACTGATGAGCCTTTATCAAGGCGGCCGGCATATGCCGATCTCGATCCTCGGCCTCGATATCGTCGGCGAGGATGTGCACGAGACCGGCCTCATCTGGGATTCCGGCGATGGCGATCTGCGCGCATGGCCGATTCCCGGCACGCTGGTTCCGCTGCATGGCACCAACCCGTCGCGCGGGCAGGTGCTGATGTCGATGTTCCATCTCGACGGGACGCCGATGTCGTCCGATCCTCGCCATGCGCTGCTCAGGCAAGTCGAGGCGTTCGCTAAGCGCGGCCTGAAGCCAGCCGGCGCCTTTGAGCTGGAGTTCTTCCTGCTGTCGAACGAGCGCGACGCCGACGGCCGCGTGCAGCCGGCGCGGGCGGTGCTGGACGGCCGCAAGAGCGGCAAGACCGAGGTCTATTCGGTCGATCATCTGCACGGCATGGAGCCGCTGTTCTCCGACATCTATGCGAGCGCCAAGGCGCAAGGCATCCCCGCCGAGACCGTCATTTCCGAATATGCGCCCGGCCAGTACGAGCTGACGCTCCGCTACCGCACCGATGTGATGCGCGCGGCGGACGATCTCGTCATGCTGAAGCGACTGGTGCGCGCAGCGGCGCGGCGGCACGGCGTCACTGCCTGTTTCATGGCAAAGCCGATCGAGCGCTACGCCGGTTCGGGCATGCACTTCCACGTGTCGCTGCCGGACGTGTCCGGCAAGAACATCTTCGCCGAAACGACCGAAGGCACATGGGCCGACACGCTGCTGCATGCGCTCGGCGGGCTTGGCGCGACGATGGCCGAATCCATGCTGGTGTTCGCGCCGCATGCGAATTCCTGGCGACGCTTCGTCTCGCAATCCTATGCGCCGGTGGCGCCGACCTGGGGCGTCAACAACCGCTCGGTGGCGCTGCGCGTGCCGGCGGGGGATGTGAAGAGCCGGCGCATCGAGCACCGGCCGTCGGGCGTCGACGCCAATCCGTATCTCGTCGCGGCGACGATCCTCGCCGGCATCGCCAAGGGCCTCGACGAGAAGCTCGATCCGGGTCCGGAGACGACCGGCAATGGCTATGCGAATGCCGATACGCAGCGCGGCACGATGCCGGTCGACTGGCGCGCCGCGATCGAAGCCGCGAAGGCGTCAGCGTTCCTGAAGGAAGCGCTGGGCGCCGACATGCACCGCACCTTCACCGCGATCAAGGAAGCGGAATATCTGCGCGTCGCGCGAACCGTGAGCGAGCTCGACTACCACCTCTATCTGCACGAGGTGTGAGTCCTACTCCACGAACTCCACCGATACGCCTTCCTTGACGATCTTGGCGAGTTCGGCCGCGTCCCAGTTGGTCAGGCGCACGCAGCCATGGCTTTCGGTCTTGCCGATTTTCGACGGGTCGGGCGTACCGTGAATGCCGTAGGTCGGCTTCGACAGCGCGATCCAGACCGAGCCGACCGGCCCGTTCGGACCGGGCGGAATCGTCAGGACCTTGTGATTGTCGCCCTGCTTGAAGTTGAGGTTCGGATTGTAGGTGTATTCCGGATCGAGCGCGATGCGTGCAACCGTGTGCGTGCCGGTCGGCGACGGCGTGTCGGCCGAGCCGATCGTCGCCGGATAGGCCGCGACGATCTTGCCGGCGGCATCATAGGCGCGGACCTGTTTCCTGCTCTTGTCGGCGACGATGCGCGCCACCGGCGCGCTGACATTCGCGCCGGTCTTGGCGACCTTGATCGTCGTGCCCGGCCGGGTGAACACGGCTTCCGGGTTGAGCGCCTTTAGGTAGGCTTCGTCCATGTGAAAGCGCTCGGCGAGCGCTTCGCTGACCGAGGTGAAGGAGAGGTGGTCGAGCTTGGCCTTCTGGCCGTAATCGGCCGGCACCGAAGCCACATAGGGGCCAGCGGCATCCTCCGGCGTAATCGTGTAGGTGGTGAACGCTTCGCCGCCACGCTCAACCAGAGCTTTCCTGATCGCTTCGCCGTCGGTCGATTTCAGATTCTCGCCCGTGATATCGCGATAGGCGGCGAGCGCCTTGTCGACATTCGAGCCGAACTTGCCGTCGATAACGCCGGGCGACGCGCCGGCGCGATCGAGCAGGATCTGAAGCTCCGCAACTTCCGGCCGCGAGGTGAAATTCGTCGGCGCCTCGATCGGCTGCTCGACGATGACGTCGCCTACCGGATCCTCGCTTTCACGCGCCGGGTCGAGCGGCACGCGTTTGACGGTCTTTCTCTCAGGCGGCGGTGCGACAAAGGGCTCGCGCGTCTCTTCCTCGTAGCGTGGCGCCTCGCGCCGGTCGCGCAGCACGTAGTCGTCCGGTTCGATGATGGCATAGCCGTCGCGCGAGAAGTCCTCGCGCGGAAGCTCACGATAACGCGGCTCCGCGGTGATGCCGAGCTCGCGTTCCATGTCGCGGCGCAGCCGCGCCATGTCGTCCGGATCGTCGGTATAATAGCGATCGGGATTGCGGCGCTCGCGGAAACGCTCGGCGCGGCGGACAGCCGCCCGCTCCTGCGTGCGGCGGGCGGGCTGGACGGCAAGGACTTCGCCGGTCCAGGCATCGACGATGACGCGGCGGCCGCGTGAATCGTAATAGATCTCAACCTCGGTGGACTGCGCGAGCTGCAGGCCTTCATTCGCCCGGTCGCGGGACGCGCCGTCCTCGCCGCCGATGGCGGCATAAGCGGCCGTGGCGCTGAACGCAGCAAGCAATCCGGGCAAAAAGACCGATTTGCGGAACATGTTAACCCGTCTCCGTACGTTCCAAAGCGCGCGCGAACCCCAGCTCGCGCCCGCATCGAATCAAAAACCAGCCGGCCCCGCACCGGTTCCCTTCAGGATCGACCATCAAATATGAACCGGGCATGAAAATGGCGGGGTTTGGGGCGGTTTTGGGCTAAAAATGCTCTCATGCCTCCTCCCCGTCCCAGTATCGCCGGGTCGCAGACATGTCGAAAATGTCTTCCCGGGACTTCAGCGCACGCACCATGACCTTGTTGGAGTCCGGGTAAACGCAGACATCGGCCGGATTGTGCTCGCCGATCATCAGATAGCTGCACGGTCCGCTACCGCTGTTCAGGAACGAGTGGCCGACCTTCTCGCCGGCCGGGAAAATCACATAGTCGCCAGGCTGCAGAGGAAAACGCTCTTCGCCGTAGAGCAGCGTCACCTCTCCCTCGAGGATCAGCGCATGTTCCTCCTCCAGCATGTGATAGTGCTTCGGGCAGAGGCGCGTACCCGGCACAGGAGACTCGATCAGCACGCCGACACGGTAGCCGGGTCCGACCGCCGCGTCGGTCAGGTGTCTTGAGCGGCCGCTGAAGCGCCCGTCGCCTTCCTGGCGCCACGCGACATCGTGTGACGAGATCGGCGGCTTCGCCGTCAATGCGGGATCGGCAGGATCGATGACGCCGACGCCGGGCGGCGTCGTGCCTTCGGGCAGGCCTGTGTCTTCACCATGCCAGTAACCGCGCAACGAGGTGAGATCGAGCAGAGCGCGTCCGCCGAGTGCACGCACCACCACCTTGTTGGAATCGGGATAGACCGCGACTTCATTGTTGTTGCGTTCGCCGATCATCACATAGCGGCACGCAGCAGCGCTCGCGTTGATGAGACAGTGACCGATCTTCTGACCGGCGGGGAAGCAGACATAGTCGCCTGATTTCAGCGCGAACGTCTCGCCGCCGAGCCTGACCGACATTTCGCCGTCGAGCACATAGACATGCTCCTCCTCAAAAATGTGGTAGTGGAACGGGTAGGCCTGCTTGCCGGGCGCCAGCTCCTCGATCGACACGCCGACACGATAATCGTCGCCCATAAGCGTCCAGGTGAGCGCACGATAACGAATGCCGAACCGCGGCACGTCGTTTGCCTCCCGCCAGGCGACGGCGTCCGAGGCGATGATTTTCGGCCGTGGTTTTCCCGCAGATACCTCCGCCATGACGCCTCCTCACTCCAGTCCGAGTTCCGCCTTTACGCGCTTCGGCAGCGCCACGGCGATCATGCGGTGGCTTGCGCGCAGATAATCCCGAAGCGCCTTGTCATCCATGCTCTCATCCGAGAAACGCTGGATCCACTTCATGCCGCGCGAGGCAAGATAGGGCGCGGGACGGCAGCCGGGCTGCTCGGAGAGAATGTCAAAGGCGAGCTCCGAAACCTTGAAGGTCACGAACAGCCCTTCGCCGTCATCCCAGCCGCCGATGGCGAACACTTTGCCGCCAACCTTCCAGACATGCGCACCGCCCCACTGCACCACATGCGTGGTGGCTGGCAGCGACGCGCAGAATCGATTGTAGGCGGCAAGTTTCATTCGGCAGCGTCCACTTTGTCTTTTCGATCATCACGGTTTTCCTGACTCGGAGGCCGAATGTCCATGCCAAGCAGGAAGCCCGCGAAACCCGGCGACGAGATTCCAAGCCCCTCAATGAACCCCCACGCCATCACATACAGGAAACAAATGTGTTCGCATGCCCGGCGCACCGTCTCTAGTGACACGCCACCGCCACAGTCGAGCGGCTCACCGTCGCGTGGTGCGATGTGGCAACTGCCCGACATGCGACAGATACGACGCTTGCATCGCTTCGGCGCGCCCTCGCCATCAAGAGTGAACCGTAGCGCCGGCTCCCACGCGTACTGGATGACATCGTTGTAAAACACGTTCCAGGGATCGGTTGCGTTCTCCTGCGCTTGATTATCGGGTGTTTGCGTATTGGGCGATTGAGTCTCGTGCGATCGGGGCATCGTGCAGTTCCTTCACTATGGGGTGATTGGGGGCACACCTTCCCGTTGCCACGCTCCGGAAATCCGGCCTGGCCATTGAAGGAAGGGTAGTTCGGGAAGCGGGGCGCGGGGCCGAGCCTTCCTAAACTAACTATGCGGCGCGGTCTCCCGCGCCCCGCCGACGCTCTTTCCCTGGGCTTGGTGGGCCGGCCTTAGCATTCGCGCCGCCAGCGCTGACCGCCTCCAGGGACCGGGTCTTGGGGATCAACTCCCTAAGCCTAGCTACCGCAGCTAGGCCGGCCCGGACGCCATCTCCCTCCCCTGGTACCCGGTGCGCACCAGGGTCCCGATGAGGGCGACGAGCGAATTATCCCATGCGGCGGATACCCCGTGGACAGATTCGGAAAGAAGATTG
>DATJTE010000092.1:0-25505 GCA_035503715.1 Rhizobiaceae bacterium
GGTACCGGCATCATCCTGCCGCGTGGTTTTGTCATCAAGCGTGGCGTCATCATGCCCAAGCTTGGGGCACGGCCGGCGGATCTTCCCCCGTTCACGGGGGAAGGGGACCACGCGGAGCGTGGTGTAGGGGGCATCGTGGAAACACCCACTCCCCGCACCCCGTCGCTGCCCCTGTTCGATCCGCGAAAGCGATTTTTCTACGTCCGCCCGGCGCGAAACCGCGGCGTGCCGCGCATCAGCGACCCGGGCGCTGGTGCGCGCCTCCCCATCCCCGTCCGCCGCGAGCCAATGCCGGGTGGTCGCGTCAGCGCCGCGCGCATTCAGCAACGTCTCGCAACCCTTGCCGCAGCGCTTGACGATCTGCCGGGTCAGGCAAAACGTTTCGCGCGACTGAGGGCACTGCGGCTTGCCGCCCGCGCCCGCGAGAGGGAGCGCGAGGCTTCAGGCGCGCCGACCCCGCATCCCCGGCCGCGCGCCCTGCATGTCTGGCCGCTGCGTCCCGGCCACCCACCCGGCTGGACACGCCGGCCGAAACACGAGGTCGACGAGGTGCTCAAAGACCTCCAATACTTCGCCCGCGAAGTGCTGGAGCAGCCTGATACGTCATGACGGGACGCGGCAGTGCACCGACGCGCTCCCTCCCCCTTGCGGGGAGGGTGGCTAATCGCCAAAGGCGATTGGCCGGGTGGGGTATGTGCGGCAGCGCACCAACCTCATTCTTCGGCGTTGCAAAAGGGGCGTGCGCTTCAGAAGCGACCCCACCCGGCCGGGCTGCGCCCGGCCACCCTCCCCTCAAGGGGGGAGCGCGGCCGACCTTCAAACGCGCCCCTCCCCGCCCTATAACCCATTGAAACAGGGACGCCCCGCCACGATGACCACCGCCGCCGAGCATTACGCCGAAACCTTCGCCCATGGCCGCGTTGCCGTCATCACCGGCGGCGCCTCCGGCATCGGTCTCGCCACCGCGAAAAAACTCGCCGCCGACGGCATGCGCATCGTGCTGGCCGACCGCGAGGGCGCGGCCCTCCACGACGCGGTGCAGGCGGTCGCCACCATTTCCACCGGCGGTCCGGAGGACACGATCGCCTTCCCCTGCGACGTCGCCGAACCCGAGGATCTGATCCGGCTCGCCGAAGAAGCCTACGCAACCTTCTCCGACGTCGCCTTCCTGATGAACAATGCCGGCGTCGGCAACAATCCGGGAAAGCCCTGGCAGGATACCGAAGCGTGGAAGCAACTGGTCGAGGTCAATTTCTGGGGCGTCGTGCACGGCGTTGCGGCTTTTGCCGAGCGCATGATCGCGCAAGGCCGGCCCGGCATGATCGTCAATACCGGCTCCAAGCAGGGCATCACCACGCCGCCCGGCAACCTCGCCTACAATGTCTCGAAGGCCGCGCTGAAGGTTTACACCGAGGGTCTCGCGCATGAGCTGCGTAACACCGCCGACGGCCGTGTCAGCGCGCATCTCTTGATTCCGGGCTTCACCTATACCGGCCTCACCACAGGTGCTGCGGAAAAACCCGCCGGCGCGTGGACGGGCGAGCAGGTCACCGACTTCATGCTGAAGAGCCTCGCCCAAGGCGATTTCTACATTCTATGCCCCGACAACGAGACCGAGCGCGCGGCGGATGAGCGCCGCATGGCCTGGGCCGTCGGCGACATCATCGCCAACCGCCCGGCGTTGTCCCGTTGGCATCCGGACTGGAAAGACGCCTTCGCGGAGTTTCTGGCGAAGCGCTAAGTCTACGGCACGAGCGCGGCGTTGCCGCCGGCACTCGCTCCGTCCTCGCCGGCTTCCTCGTTGACGCCGGTCTTGGCAGGCCTCTTCTTCCGCTTTTCGGTGTGCCGTTTCGCGGCGTCTTCGAGCTTCTGGCGAAACTCCTCGACCTCCTTCTCCGTCAGGTGCTCGATGCCGATAACCTCGTCTGTTGCGCGACGGTTCGCGCGGATCAACTCGTCGAGTTTGGCCTGGATGGCGATGCCGTCGCGGTTCTGCGTGTTCTGGATCAGGAACACCATCAGGAAGGTGATGATCGTGGTGCCCGTATTGATGACGAGCTGCCACGTGTCGGAGAAGCCGAAAAACGGCCCCGCAACCGCCCACGACACGACAATGAGGACACACAGGAGAAAGGTGACTGGCTTGCCGGTCAGATACGCCGTACGCCCGGCGATTCTGGTGAATATCTTTTCCATGAAGGGCTCCGGAGAGGAGAAGGCCGCCCTGAAACGCGCAGGCACCCGGCCCTGTTCCGGCCAGAGCAATTCCAGCAAAAGTGTGAGCGGTTCTGCGTCCGGAATTGCGGCAAAACAAAGAGATAGATCGGGTCGGCGTTTCGCAGAAACGCTGAACCGATCTAGCGCACTTCCCACCGGTCCAGAAATGCCTCGATCCCGAGCGCCTGCATGTCGGGAATGGCCTCGAACAGCCGCTCGACCGGCCAGTCCCACCAGGCGAGTTTCTCAATCCGCTCAATCACTTGCGGCTGGAACCGGAATCGAATCTTGCGCGCCGGCGCACCCGCAACGATCGTGAACGGCGCGACATCGCGCGTCACCACCGCGTTCGCCCCGATCACCGCGCCATTGCCGATCGTGACACCCGGCCGGATCACCGCGCCATGGCCGATCCAGACGTCATGGCCGAGCGTCACGCGCTTGCCTTGCCGCGTGCTGCGCCAGTCTTCGTCGACGCCGAGATAGCGGAAATATTCGTTCGGCCGGTAGGTGACCTTGTGCGTGGTCAGCCGCTCCATCGGGTGGTCGAGCGCGTTGATGCGCGTGTTCGCCGCGATCGAGCAGAACTTGCCGATCGTCGTGTAGATCGCCTCGGCGTGGCGCTCGAAATAAGAGAAGTCGCCGACGATGCAGTCGCGCAGGATGACGCGTTCGGCAACGACACAATGGCGGCCGAGCTTCGTCGTCTTCAGCTCAGCCGTTGGATGGATGCGCGGTTCGGCATCCTTGAAGCGGAGATCGCCAGGTTCTTCGACAGTCATGCGAGCCGTCTACGCTGCCCGGCGTTCAGGCTCAAGCCGGGCCGATCGCGTCGGCCCTGCCAGTCACTGCGGCTTGCCGCTCTTCCAGGTCACGTCCTGACCGTAGAGCGGCACCGTCGACATCGACATTTTCGCCGAGCCGTCCTGCACCTGCCGGGAGTGCGCCAGATAGATCAGCGTGTCGGTGGTCTTGTCGTAGATGCGGTTCACCACCTGCTGCTTCCAGATCAGGCTGATGCCCTGATTGAAGACCTCTTCGCCGCCCTCGCCCAATTCGATGTCGCCAACGGTGATCGGCCCGGTCTGGCGGCAGGAGATCGCCGTGTCGGAGGGATCCTCGAACCAGTTGCCCTTCTGCAGCCGGTCGATCACGCCGCGCTCGAAATAGGAGACGTGGCAGGTCACGCCCTCGACGGCCGGATCCTTGATCGCCTCGACGATGATGTCGTTGCCGAGCCAGTCGACGCCGACCTCGCCGACCTGTTGCGCCGCCGCGGGTGTGGCGGCCAGCATGGTGAGCGCAAAGAAAGGTGCCAGGACGCGCATGGCGAACTCCACGAAAGCGTTTCGATGCGGGTCAAAGTGGGATGCGCGGTGCTTTTCTGCAAGCAGCTAGTTCGACGCCGGTTTCGGCTCGATGCCAAGCATCCGCTTCAGCACATTGGTGCGGAAGATGAAATGCTCGGCGAGCCCGCCGGCGATATGAACCAGCGCAGTCCAGAACAGCACCGGCGTCAGCGCGGCATGCAGCTCAGCCGCCGCTTCGATGCCGAGGAACCAGGCCGACGCACCCAGCACCGGCAGGCCGATGATCAGCGCATAGAGAAGATAGTGGGTGATCCTGGCGACCGCTTTCAGCAGCGGGTGGTGCTGCTCCGGCAAGGGAGGCGCCCCGCGCGTCAGGCGCAGGTAAAGGCGCCAAAGCGCCAGGATGAGGATTGTCGCACCGGTTGCGACATGGAGATAGGCGAGCGGGATATCGCCTTGCGGCGGGGCAATCCCGTCCTCATAGGCATCCCAGACATGCTCCACGCCGTCATGCAACAGGAACTGCATGATGACGAGGACTGCGACAGTCCAGTGGAGAATGATTTGCGTGCGCGAATAGTTCGGAGGATTCTGGACGTCCACAACCGCCTCCTCTTGGCCCACCACATCTCCGGGGCGCGGCAATGTCGCCCCTTCCTCGGGTTCGGCCGAAGCTATATATTCAAACGATGGACAATAACCGGAAATCGGCGGCTTTGTTCCTCGCCAAGATCGGCACGGGCCTTGTTTTGCTGGCCGCCGCGACGGGCGCAGCTTTCGCTGCCTGGATCGACAACGGCCCGGAAATGCTGATGTCCATGGCCGAGACCGGCCTTTCCTGGTGTTTCTGACCCCCTCCTCGCCTGGCCTCGGACCTTTCCCATCATGATGCGCTGGATACTCGTCGGCATACTGATTCTGATGGCGGCAGGCGTCGGCTGGCTGAGCTACGACTGGTACTTCGCCGGCAAGGATCAAGGGGCCTATGGTGCTCCGTTTACCCTTGTCGATCAGAACGGCGGCGAGATCACCGAGAAGGCCTTTCAGGGGCATCCGAGCGCTGTCTTCTTCGGCTTCACCAACTGCCCGGAAATCTGCCCGACCACCCTCTATGAGATGGACGGCTGGCTGAAGCAGCTCGGCGACGAAGGCAAGGATATCGGCGCTTATTTCGTCTCGATCGATCCGGAACGCGACACGCCGGACGTACTGAAGCTCTACGTCACCAACGTCTCCAGCCGCATCGTCGGCATCACCGGCGAGCCGGCGAAGGTGCAGGAGATGGCAAAGGCGTTCGGCATATTCTTCCGCAAGGTCGAAACCGGCGGCGGCGAATACACGATGGACCACACCGCCTCCGTGCTCCTGCTCGACAAGAAGGGCGATTTCGCCGGTACGATCGCCTATGGCGAAAACCCCGACACTGCGGTGGCAAAGCTGAAGCGCCTTGCTACCGAGGGCTGACGCTTCACCAAGTATGGTCCAATCCCGACTTCATCTGCGCGGCACGAAAGCGGAAGCCACGGCGATCTACGCCGCACTCGAGCGCGAGTTCGAGGATGACGGTTTTCCGCTCGCGATCCTCGAGATCGACGAAGAGAAAGACATCCACGAAGTATCGGTTTACGTCGACAATGAAATTGCTGCGGTTGAAGGCCGGTTTGCGCAGCACGCCAACGGCAAGGCAATCGAACGCGAAACTCTTCCCGATGTCGACTGGGTTGCGAAATCGCTCGAAGGCCTGAAGCCGGTTCGCGCCGGGCGCTTTCTGGTCCACGGCGCGCACGACCGCGACAAGCGCCGCGCCGGCGATATCACGATCGAGATCGAGGCTGGTCTTGCATTCGGCACCGGTCACCACGGCACGACGGCCGGCTGCCTGGATATGATCGACCGTGTTGTCCGCCGGGAAAGACCGCGTAACGCGCTCGACCTTGGAACCGGCAGCGCCGTGCTCGCCATAGCGCTGGCAAAACTCGCACGCATTCCAGTGCTCGCGACCGACATCGATCCGGTCGCCACGCGCGTCGCAGCCGGCAATGTCCACTTGAACGGCGTCGAGGATTACGTGCAGGCTGCGACCGCCACCGGCTTCCACCACCCCCTGCTCAAGATGAACAGGCCGTTCGACCTGATCGTCGCCAACATCCTGGCGCGGCCGTTGATGAAATTGGCGCCTGACATGGCGAGACACGTCTCGCCCGGCGGTTCATTGATCCTGTCGGGCATTCTCGACCGGCAGCGCAACGCCGTTGTTGCCGCTTATGCAGGCCAGCAGTTCCGTCATGTGCTCACGACGCACCGCGAAGGCTGGGTAACGATCCACCTCAAGCGATAAGAAAAAGGCGGCCCACGGGGCCGCCTGACTAACTCTGACTGGAAATGCACTCAGAATCTGTACGATACGCGCCTTGTGAGCTCCTCGCGCTTGTAGCCGTGAGCTTTCAGCGTCTCGTCATCGAGCGCCAGAAGTGCGCCACTGACATAACGGTCCGCCTGCCGCTGCCTTGCGGCAACCAGCGTGTTGAGCGCGTTACGGAAGAAACCGGGTGACGTTGCCATATTCGTTCTCCTGCAGGGTTGGAAAACAGGTTCCTCCACACCAGAAAGGTAAGCCCGACTGACCTACTCTTCCAGTTCGTGTTCGGCATGCCAGCCATTCGGATTTTGCACGGCCTGGCGACAGATCGCGCAGGTTGCCTGCCGGTTGAGCGGTCGCTAGGGTCGCGCGCCTGAAACAGCAAATGCGGCCGACAAAAATGTTCCAGACTTTCGACAACGAAGCCGATCCGACCAAGGGCGCAGAGCGGGTCGCCGCACTTCGCACGTGGCTGAGCGACAACAATCTCGACGGCTTCCTCGTGCCGCGAGCCGACGAACATCAAGGCGAATACGTCCCGCCGGGTGCCGAGCGGCTGAAATGGCTGACAGGCTTTTCCGGCTCAGCCGGCGTCGCCCTGGTATTGCGCGACAAGGCGTTGATCTTCGTCGACGGCCGCTACACGCTGCAGGTGCGCGACCAGGCGGATATCAACGTGTTCACGCCGGAGAGCCTGATCGATCGACCGCCGCCCGTGTGGATTCGCGAAAATCTCGGCAAGGGCGCGCGCATCGGCTTCGATCCTTGGCTCCACACGATCGGCGACGTCAAGGCACTGAAGGCCGCGGCGGAGAAGACCGGCGCTGAACTCGTACCGCTGGACAGGAACCCGATCGACATCATCTGGACCGGCCGGCCGAAACCGCCGCTGGAGCCCGTCGAAATTCATCCGATCGCGTTTGCCGGTGAACTCGCCAAGGACAAGATCGCCCGACTCGCTACTGCGATTGCCAAGGAAGGCTCGACCCATGCGGTGCTGACTGATCCTTCGTCACTCGCCTGGGCCTTCAACATTCGCGGTAACGACGTGCCGCATACGCCGCTAGCGCTCGGCTTTGCCATGCTCGGCGCGGAAGGACTGCCGCTGCTTTTTCTGGACAAGCGCAAGCTCGACATTGAGGTGGAGGCGTACCTAACTCAGCTTGCCGAACTGCGCGCGCCTTCAACGCTCGTCCAAGAGATCGCCGCGCTTGCGAAGACAGGTGCGAAGATCGCGCTCGATCCCGCGTTGGCCGCCGACAAGCTCCGCATGATCGTCGAGGAAAACGGCGGAACCGTCGTTTCAACCGCCGATCCCGCGCGGCTTCCGCGCGCGACGAAGAACCAGGCCGAGCTGAACGGCGCCCGCGCCGCGCACCGCCGCGATGGCGCGGCAGTGGCAAAGATGCTTGCCTGGCTCGACCGGCAGCAACCGGGCACGATCGACGAAATCGCGACCGTCACGCAGCTCGAAGGATTTCGCACCTCGGTCGGCGAGGAAACGCAGATGCCACTGCGCGATGTGTCGTTCGATACGATTTCGGGTGCGGGTCCGAATGGCGCGATCATGCACTACCGCGTGTCTCGCGGCACGAACCGCAAGCTGGTCGACGGTGAGCTGTTCCTGCTCGATTCCGGCGCGCAATATCAGGACGGAACCACCGACATCACACGTACCGTCGCGGTCGGAAGCGTCTCGGATGAAATGCGCGAGCGCTACACCATCGTGCTGAAAGGCATGATCGCGATTTCTGTTCTACGCTTCCCTGCCGGCACGCGCGGCGCCGACATCGATGCCTTTGCACGCCACGCACATTGGCAGGTCGGGCTCGACTACGCACATGGGACAGGCCATGGCGTCGGCTCGTACCTCGCGGTGCATGAAGGGCCGCAGCGCATCGCCAAGACCGGCACGGAGAAGCTGCTGGAGGGCATGATCCTCTCCAACGAACCCGGCTACTACAAGCCCGGCAGATACGGCATCCGTATCGAAAATCTGATCGTCGTGAGACCCGCTGAACCCGTCGAAGGCGGCGACATCGCGATGCACAGCTTCGAGACGCTGACGCTGGCGCCGTTCGACCGGCGGCTGATCGTTACGGAGAAGCTGACGTCCGATGAACGTGCCTGGCTCGACGCCTATAATGCGTGGGTGCTCGCCGAGATCGGCCCGATGGTGGACGGCGAGACGCTCGCCTGGCTGGAGAAAGCCTGCGCGCCGCTCTAGGCCAGCAGATAACGCATCGCGATCAGAACGGCCGCACCGGTCAAAAACATCGACATCAAGCCGAAGCGCAGCGAAACCAGCCCGGCAACAATCAGCGCCGTCCATTCTGCCGGGCCGCCATCGACGGCCGCCGGCGCGACGAGCGTGGTGAGCACTGCAGCAGGCACGGCGTTCAGCCCAGCTTCGACACGCGGATGAATGCGGTCGAAGCGCGAGAGCACCAAATGGCCGCCGACCCGTGTCAGGTAGGTGAAAAACGCACCGGCGAGGATGATCCAGACTGTCGTGCTCATGCCTTTTGCCCTTGCGTACCGGGGTTCAGGATTACCGCCAGCAGGATGCCCGCTGCCGCGCCGATCGACACGTGCCACGGCGAGCCGACGGTCTTGACCGCAATAATCGAGGCGACTGCGCTCACCAGAACGATCGGCAGCCAGTAAGGCCGCTCGCGAAAATCCATCACCATGCCGAGAAAGTAGATTGGCAGCAGGAAATCGATGCCTATCGCATGAGCATTCGAAAGCAGCGATCCAAACATCGCGCCGACGAGCGTATCGAGGATCCAGAACACGCAGATCGGGATCGCCATGCCGATGTACCAGACGAAGGTGATGGGTTCGCCGGCCTCGGCCTTGCGCTCGCTCTCGGCGAATTGCGGGTCGACGAGGAAGAAGAAGGCAATCGCCTTCTGAAAGACCGGCCAGTGCTTGATGCGGCGTCCAAACACCGCCGAATAGAGGAGATGCCGCGAGTTCACCACGAAGATCGACAGCACGATCATCCACGGCGCGACCTTCTGCCCGAACAGCTCGACACCGACCATTTGGCTGGCGCCGCCATAGACGGTTGCGCTCATCAGCACCGCTTCGCCGACGGAAAATCCGTTCTGGACCGCCAGCGCGCCAAACAGCAGGCCGAACGGCGCCGATGCGACAACCACCGCAATGCTGGCGCGCGCACCGCGCCAGAACTCGCGCGACGCCGCACCCTGTTCGATCGATTCAACGGCCATCGGCCCTCCGGAAGGCGTCTCTAGGCTGGGCAGCCCGACCTGTCACATGAATTCCGCTGAGCCAAGGTTTAACGATCGTGATGCGATAGGGCTGCGCGGCTATTCCGCAGCGAGACGACCTTCGATCGCCCGGCCCCAGGCAAGCAGCGGCTTGGCGCGCACCGTGAAATCGACGAGCTCGTCGACGAGCTTCGGGCTGTGGATGTCGGCGGGATCGATCGTCTGGCGCACGACGAAATGCCGGTTGCGGACGGCTTCGCTGAGATCCGGCTCTGTCACCTGTTCGAAACCGCGCGGCAGCCTCTTCATACGCTCGTCATCACCGAACTCGAGGCCGTTCTTCTTCAGCGCCTTGACCACCGCGCGAAACTCCGCCGGCCGGTTCACGATGGCGTTGCGCAGCGCCTGCATCAGTGGCGGCTCCGGCTGATACCAGGCAACACCGGCGAAGCAGCGGTCGACGCCGAAATATATGAACAGCACGCCCTGCCCACTTTTGGAACCGTCAGACGATAGGATCGCCGAGACGTGCTGGTTGTACGGCCGTTTGTCCTTGGAGAACCGCACGTCCCGATTGATGCGGAACATCGATTTTTTGCGGTCGCCCTTCAGTCCGAGCTTCAGCTTCGAGAAGCGCGCGGTGAGCGCATCGATCAGGTCGCCCAGCGGCTCTTTCAGCTCGCTCTCGAACAGGTCGCGATTCTCCTGAAACCATTCGCGGCTCTGATGGAAATCGAGCGCCTTGAGGAAAGGAATGGCCTTCTCGCCAAACCCGTTGAATCCGCTGCTCATCCGCTCGCCCTGGCAACCCGCTCGAACCATTGGTCTTCGTCGATGACTTCGATACCGAGTTCGCTCGCCTGTTTCAGCTTGGAGCCGGCGCCGGGACCGGCCACGACGAGATCCGTCTTCGCCGAGACCGAGCCGGCGACCTTCGCGCCAAGCCGTTCGGCCATCGCTTTCGCCTCGCCGCGCGACATTTTTTCCAGCGAGCCGGTGAACACGACGGTCTTGCCCGCAACCGGGCTGCCGGCCGAGATTTCGACGATGTAAGGCTTGGGCTTTACTTCATCGAGAAGCTCATTCAGCGCCTTCACATTGCGCTCATTCGAGAAGAAGTCGCGCACGGCGCCCGTCGCAGTATCGCCGATGCCGTGGATCGACGGAAATTCGCCCTTGAGCCCGGCTTCCTCGAACGCCTCGATGGTCGAAAAAGTCTTCGCGAAGGTCGCCGCGGTTGTTCCGCCAACGTTTCTGATTCCAAGCGCAAAGATGAAGCGATCAAGCTCGGGCTCACGCCGGGCATTGATGTTGGCAAAGAGCTTGTCCAGCGACTCGTAGGATCGTGCCTCGGCGCTCTGCACCTTCTTGCGGGCGACACCTGAAGCCTTCTCACGCTCGGCTGCCTGCTGTTCACGGCGCTTGAACAGCGCTGCCTCGACCTGCTTCCGATTCTTCTCGAGCCGGAAAATGTCGACAGGCGCCTTCAGCAGCCCCTCTTTGAAAAACAGGTCGATCTGCTCGCTGCCAAGACCTTCGATGTCGAGCGCCCCGCGCGCGACAAAGTGCTTGAACTGCTCGACCGCCTGCGCTGGGCAGATCAGCTCGCCCGTGCAGCGCCGTCTGGAATCCTCCTTGCCCGTCTTCTCGTTCACCTCGCGCGTGGCGGGCGAGCCGCACACCGGGCAGGTATGCGGCATGACATAGGGCTTGGCGCTCTTCGGCCGCTTGTCGATCAACACGTCGACGATCTGCGGGATGACGTCCCCTGCCCGCTGGATAATGACCGTGTCGCCGATGCGCACGTCCTTGCCGTCGCGGATCGGCTCGCCATTGCTGTCCTTGCCGGCGATGTAATCTTCATTGTGCAGCGTCACGTTGACGACGGTGACACCGCCGACACTGACAGGATCGAGCCGCGCGACCGGCGCCAATGTACCTGTGCGACCGACCTGGGTGTCGATGCCCCGCACTGTGGTTGTCGCCTGCTCCGCCGGGAATTTGTGCGCGACCGCCCAGCGCGGCTCGCCGGTGACGAACCCCCAGCGCCGCTGCAGTTCGAGCTGGTCGACCTTGTAGACGACACCGTCAATGTCGTAGCCAAGCGACGAACGCTGCGACTCGATCAGTCTGTATTGCGCGATGAGTTCGTCGATCGACTTGGCCCGGATCAACAGCGGGCTGATCTTGAAGCCCCATTTGGCGAACTTCTGGACGGAGTCGTACTGTGTCGGCGCAGGGTCCTCGGTGGTGTAGCCCCAAGCATAGGCCAGGAACTTCAGATTGCGGCTGGCCGTGACAGATGGGTCCTTCTGGCGCAGCGAACCCGCCGCCGTGTTGCGCGGGTTGACGTAGTCCTGACCGCCGACCGCCGCCGAGCGTTCCTTCAGCGCCTGGAACTCCGCATAGGTCATATAGACCTCGCCGCGAATCTCGATCACCTCCGGCCAGCCTGAACCCTTGAGCATGTGCGGGATGTCTGCGATCGTCTTCAGGTTCGCGGTGATGTCTTCGCCAACCGTGCCGTCGCCGCGTGTGGCCCCTTGCACGAACACGCCATTTTCATAGCGCAACGAGGCCGAGAGTCCGTCGATCTTGGGTTCGGCGGTGAAGGCTATGTTCAATTCCTTGTCGCGCTCGAAGAAGCGCCGGCCGCGCTCGATGAAGTCGACGACATCCTGGTCCGTGTACGCTTTTGCAAGGCTGAGCATCGGCACAGCGTGCCGCACCTTGGCAAAGCCTTCCGCAGGGGGTGCGCCGACCAATTGCGCGGGACTGTCGGACCGCACCAGATCGGGAAATCGCGCTTCGATTGCGGCGTTGCGTTTCGTGAGTTCATCGAACTCGGCGTCCGTGATGATCGGCGCATCTTCGCCGTGGTAGCGCCTGTTGTGCTCGGCGATTTCGGTCGCGAGCTTTTCCAGTTCGTCGGCGGCCTCGGCGTCGGTCAGCTTGTCGATCGGCTTCTGCTTACTCATGACGCACCCTCGATCTATCCCGCCGCTGCATTTTCGCTCAGCAACCGCTCAGCTGCTGCACGCGCTTCTTCCGTAACGGTCGCGCCTGCCAGCATGCGGGCGATCTCCTCCTTGCGCGCCTTGCGGTCCATCTCGGCGATGCCCGTCGACACCTTGTTTTTACTGCCCGACTTGGAGATCAGGTAGTGGATATGCGCGCGCGCCGCGACCTGCGGCGCGTGGGTTACTGACAACACCTGAACCTTCTCCGACAGGCGGGCCAGCCGCTGGCCGATCGCATCCGCGACCGAGCCACCAACCCCTGTGTCGATTTCGTCGAAGACCAGCGTGGGCGCCGAGCCGCGGTCGGCAAGCGCAACTTTCAGCGCCAGCAGGAAGCGCGACAGCTCACCGCCCGAGGCGACTTTCATCATCGGTCCGGGCCGGGTGCCGGGATTTGTCCGCACCCAGAATTCGACATGGTCGATGCCTTCCGCCATCCGGCTTTGCGGCTCGCTCGAAATCTCGACGATGAACTCGGCACGCTCCAGTTTAAGCGCCGGCAGTTCCGCTTTCACGGCCTTGGCGAGACGCTGCGCCGCGCCATAGCGAAGCTCGGATAGATGTTTCGCCGCTTCGTCGTAGCTCTCCTGCGCTTTGCGCGCCTGGGCCACCAATTGCTTCAGCCGCCCCTCGCCGGCATCGAGATCGGCCAGGTCAGCCACCATCGTATCGCGAAGCTGCGCCAGATTGTCGACCACGACATTGTGCTTGCGCGCCGCCGCGCGCAGCGCGAAGAGCCGCGCTTCCGATTTTTCCAATACTTCGGGATCGAACTCGCTGACGCGCATTGCCACATCGACCGCCGACTGCGCAGCGTCGAGTGAGATTAGCGCCTCATCCAGTCCCTTGATGATGCCATCGAGCAGGCCAGGAACATCCCCCGCCTTCCGCTGCAGCCGGCGCAGCAGGCTCGCCAGTTGCGGCAGCGGCGAAGACGACCCGGACAGCACTTCCTCAGCATCCTGAATATCGCTGGCGATCTTCTCCGCCCGCATCATCCGGCTGCGCTTTTCAGAAAGCTCCGTCTCCTCCCCCGGCTGGGGTTCGAGCTGGGAAAGTTCGGCAACGGAGGCGCGCAGATAGTCGGCCTCGCGCGCTGCCGCCTCAACCTTTGCCTGGTGCCGCGCCAGTTCCTGCTCGGAAGCACGCCAGGCGCGATGCGCTTCGGCAACCCTGGCGGCCTCACCGATATGCCCACCGAACGCATCCAACAGATCGCGATGCGCGGCGGGATCGACCAGCGCCCGCTCATCGTGCTGGCCGTGGATTTCGACCAGTGCGTGCCCAATGTCGCGCATCAGCGAGACACTCGCCGGCTGGTCGTTGACGAAGACGCGCGTTCGGCCATCCGCCGTCTGCACGCGCCGCAGGATCAGATCGCCTTCGTCGTCGATGGCGTTCTCGGCGAGCAGCGACCGGACCGGATGGTTGCGCGGCACATCGAAAGCGGCCGTCACCTGCCCTTGTGCCGCCCCATGCCGGACGAGCGATGCGTCGCCGCGCGCGCCAAGCGCCAAAGACAGCGCATCGAGCAGGATCGACTTGCCCGCACCGGTTTCGCCGGTGAGCACCGACAGGCCGGACGAAAAGTCGATGTCCAGCCGTTCGATAAGGACGATGTCGCGGATCGACAGATGCGAGAGCATGCCGAAGCGCTTAGCCCATTTCCGGCGCGGAATGAACTGCGCCGCTGTCAGGAATTTAGTGGATCAGGCCTTGAAGAGCGCGCCGGCCTTGGAAATCCAGGAGCCGGTGTTTTCTCGCGGTTCCAGCCCGCCCTTTTGCAAGAGCTCGTAGGAATCCTTGTACCATTGGCTGTCAGGATAGTTGTTGCCAAGGACCGCCGCGGCGGTCTGCGCTTCGTCCACCAGGCCCATCGCGTAGTAGACTTCCGTCAGGCGCGCGAGCGCCTCTTCGATGTGACGGGTGTTCGAATAGACTTCGATCACGTTACGGAAGCGCTTGGCTGCGGCGATATACTCCCGGCGCTCCAGATAATACCGGCCAATCTGCATTTCCTTGCCGGCGAGCTGGTCGCGGGCGAAGCGAATCTTGGCCTTGGCGTCCTCGACATATTCGGACTCGGGCCACCGCTGCACGACCTCTTCCATCGCCTCGATGGTCCGGCGCGCTTCCTTCTGGTCCTGGGTCACGTCACGGATCTGGCGGTGATAGCTCAAACCGACGATGTACTGGGCGTAAGCTGCATCCGGTGTCGAAGGATAGAGCGACACATAGCGCTTGCCGGCGTTGATCGCCTCTTCGTACTTGCCCTGCCGATAGTTCGTGAACGCGGCCATGACCATCGATTTGCGCGCGAGCTCCGAATAGGGATGCTGGCGATCGACGGCTTCGAACTTGGCGTTCGCTTCACGAAGCTGGCCGGCTTCCAGATTGGCCAGGCCCTGATTGTAGAGAACATCCGCCGGTTCGGTATTTTCGACGTAGGTCGAGAGATCGATATCGGCGTCGGACTGGCAGGCGGCGACAAAGAGCGGCGCAACCAAAATCGGGACAGCCATTAAGAGACCGCGCCCCGGCCGTGCTCTCGCTTCGCTACGCTTCGGATTCATCAACAAATTCAACCTTCGCGGTCCGTGACCACCCAACAGACGGGCCGCATAGATCATACCAGCCCAGGAACGGCAACGCTATCAGGCCCCATTCGCGCGATTTTGTGGCAGCGACATCAATGGATTGAGCGCCGGCATTATTTTCGACGCCCTGTGGGCGAACGGCAACAGGACAGCTAAGCGATTGAAATATCAGAGCGTCCAGGGTGCATAGACGGGCGCGGTCACGGCCACCATCTCGCGAGCCCGGCCGCGCGACCGGCGGTTTGCCTCAACGATCTCGAATGCTGAATGGTCAGAGAGAAGCTGGCGTAGCACCGCCGCATTCAACCGGTGGCCACCGCGATACGAGCGGAAGCAGCCAATAAAGCGCGCGCCTGCCAGCGCCAGGTCGCCGATGGCGTCCAGCATCTTATGACGCACGAACTCGTCCGGATAGCGCAGGCCTTCCATGTTGATGATACGATGGTCGTCACCGATCACCACGGAATTTTCCAGCGACGAGCCAAGGGCAAAACCTGCCGCCCAGAGGCGTTCCACATCCTTCATGAAGCCGAAGGTGCGAGCGCGGGCGATCTCGCGGCGAAAGGCTTCCGGATCGAGATCGACGGCAAGCGACTGCTTGCCGATCGCCGGACTTTCGAAGTCGATCTCGACCTCGAAGCGCGTCCGACTATCAGGCTTTAGCTCGGCCCAGGAGCCGCCATGCTCGACACGCACTGGCTTCAGGATGCGGATATAGCGGCGGCGGGCATCGAGCACCTCGATGCCCGCTTGATCGAAGGCCTCGACCAGCATCGCAGCGCTGCCGTCGAGGATCGGCACCTCGGTGCCTTCCAGCTCGATCGAAAGATTGTCGATGCCAAGCGCCAAGAGCGACGCCATCAGGTGCTCGACCGTCGCCACATGGGCGCCCGTCGGCTTACCGATAACGGTGCACATATCGGTTGCGCCGACTTCCGAGACGAGCGCCCGAAGCTCGGCAAGGTTCCCGTCAGCGTCAACGCAATGAAAAACAATGCCGGTGTCGGCATCGGCGGGATTGAAATGGATGGAAACCGGCTTGCCGCTATGAACGCCAATGCCTGAAAGAGAGATGCGCGACTTGAGAGTCGTCTGACTGTCGTACACTGAATCCCCTAGCGCTCGCCCGGCATCTGCGCCGCCCCTCCTGGCGTCGCGTCTCAACTCACATCTGTGGCCCGTCCCTTAACCGCCAGATGAATGCCGGCTGACAATAGTCGCACGCCGGAACGCCGCCAAATCACGGTTTCTTACCTGGTGTAACCGCGAAAGGAGTCTAAGAATTCGGCTCAATAGACTGATTTTATGGGGATAAACAGAAACAGGCGGATGCTATAGCACCCGCCTGTTTCACGAAGGTTACGTCGCCGTCAGTTGGCCTGACGGCGCAGGAAGGCTGGGATTTCGAGCTGATCTTCTTCCTGAACGGCCCGGGGCTGAGCGGAGATTCGGCCGTGCTCATCCAACTGGCCACGCTTGGCTGCGTAGAGCTGCGGGTCCTGCGGGTTGATTCGGCGCGCCTCTGGCGCAGGCTGGCGAAGTTTCGGCTCACGTGGCTGCTGCGCGGGTTGCAGCCGCGCAGACTCCTCCTCGCGCCGCGACAGGCCGGTGGTCAGCCGCTTCAAAAGACCGAGCGGCCCGCTCGACTCCTGTTCCTGACCGCGATTGGTCTGAGCGTGAACCTCCGCTCGCACGATCGGCGGGAAGTCCTCGACACGCGGCATGCGCGGCTGGACCTGTGGCTGCGGCTGTTCCTGAACCATTGGCTGCGCAACCGCCTGGAATGCCGGCGCCGGTTGGGCGACAGGCTGCGGCGGGGCCTGGAAGAGCCTGCTCTGCGGGCGGAACTCTTCCTCGACCGGCTGCGCTGCCGGCCGCGCCGCGGCCATCAGCTCGGCATTGGTTTCCGCCATGCGGATTGCTTCGGCGACTGGATCAGCCGCTGGCCGGATCTCGTGACGCAACGGTTCGGCGCGCGCGGCGGGCTGCTGCTGGAGTTCAACCGCCTTGGGCTTCATCGGCTGGCGGATCGAGATCGGGGCTGCCGCGATCTGCTCCGCCGACTTGTCGATGCCCGTCGCAACGACCGACACGCGGATCACGCCTTCGAGTTCTTCATCGAAGGTGGCGCCGAGGATGATGTTTGCATCCTGGTCCACTTCCTCGCGGATGCGGGTCGCCGCCTCGTCCACTTCGAACAGGGTCAGGTCGCGCCCGCCGGTGATCGAGATGAGCAGGCCCTTGGCGCCCTTCATCGAGGTCTCGTCAAGCAGCGGGTTGGCGATCGCGGCTTCCGCCGCGGCCATCGCCCTGCCCTCACCCGAAGCTTCGCCGGTGCCCATCATCGCCTTGCCCATCTCGCGCATCACCGAGCGCACATCGGCGAAGTCGAGATTGATGAGACCTTCCTTCACCATCAGGTCGGTGATGCAGGCGACACCCGAATAGAGCACCTGGTCGGCCATAGCGAAGGCGTCGGCGAAGGTGGTCTTATCGTTCGCGATACGGAACAGATTCTGGTTCGGGATCACGATGAGCGTGTCGACACACTTCTGCAGCTCTTCGATGCCGAAATCGGCCGTCTTCATGCGGCGCTGGCCCTCGAACTGGAACGGCTTGGTGACGACGCCGACGGTCAGGATACCCTTTTCGCGCGCGGCCCGTGCGACGACCGGCGCCGCCCCTGTGCCCGTGCCGCCACCCATACCTGCGGTCACGAAGCACATATGTGTGTTGGACAGATGATCGACGATCTCATCGATGCACTCTTCCGCGGCAGCGCGCCCGACTTCGGGCTGCGAGCCCGCGCCGAGTCCCTCGGTCACATGAGCACCGAGCTGGATAAGGCGCTCCGACTTGGACATGGTCAGCGCCTGGGCGTCGGTATTGGCAACGACGAATTCGACGCCCCTCAGCCCCGCCGTTATCATGTTGTTGACAGCGTTGCCGCCGCCGCCACCGACACCGAAAACGGTGATGCGCGGCTTGAGCTCGGTAATGTCCGGCTTCTGTAGATTGATCGCCATAGTCCTCGTCCTTTTGCCTTTCCTGCCGCTTCGCCGCCGCGGCCGCCATTGTCTGGGGCTAGCCCCGCCGATCTAGAAACTGTCCCTGAACCACTGACTCATGCGCTGAAACGTCCCGCCCGTACCCGTCATGCGCGACCGATAGCTCGAACCGCCCTGGTAACTCTCGAAACTCGATACTTGTGGGTAAATCAGAAGGCCGACAGCCGTTGAGAACGCAGGACCTTTCGCCGCTTCCGGCAGCCCCGCGACGCCGAGCGGGCGGCCGATCCTGACATTGCGGCCAAGTACACGGCGCGCCGCTTCCGGCAGCCCCGCGAGCTGGCTCGCGCCACCGGTCAGCACCACGCGCTTGCCGACTGCATTGCCGAAGCCCGACGCGCTCAGGCGGTCGCGGATGATCTCAAGCGTCTCATCGATGCGTGCGCGAATGATCCGGTTCATCACCGAGCGCGGCACCTGCAGCGGCACATCACCCTCGTCCGCGCCCATCGGCTGCACGGTAACCACGTCGCGATCGTCCGCGCTTGCCGAAAGCGCCGAACCATGCATCACCTTGAGGCGCTCCGCCGCATCGACCCGCGTCGACAGCCCGCGCGCAAGATCTCCCGTGACATGGCTGCCGCCCACGGGGATAGCGTCGGCGAAAACGAACTTGCCGTCGGCAAAAACCGAGAGCGTCGTCGTGCCGCCGCCCATATCGATGCAGGCCGCGCCCATTTCGAGCTCGTCGTCGACCAGCGAGGCAAGCCCGCTGGCGTAGGGCGTCGCCACCATGCGCTCGACCGACAGATGCGAGCGATTGATGCAGAGCTCCAGATTGCGCAGCGGCGCCGCTTCGCCGGTGAGCACATGCATTTCGACGCCGAGCGTCGAGCCGACCATGCCGCGCGGATCGCGAATGCCGCGCTCGCCGTCGAGTACGAAGCTTGTTGGCAGCGTGTGCACCAGCTCGCGTTCGGATTTCAGTGCCTGCTTGCCGCCGGCGGCGAGCACGCGCTTGATGTCGGCGTCGTCGACCTCGTGGCCGCCAAGATTGATCGTCGCCGAGAACGTGTCGCTTCTGAGCTTGGTCGAAGTTAGATTGACCAGCAGCGAGTCGACAGTCAGCCCGGCCATCCGCTCAGCCGCATCTACCGCGAGCCGGATCGCCTGCTCGGCCTTGTCCAGCTCGACGACGATGCCGGACTTCACGCCGCGCGCCTTCTGGTGGCCGATGCCGATCACCTGCACACGATGGGTGCGGCCGCGTAGCAACTGGCTTTCTTCGGCCGGCTTCAACCGGGCGATGACGCAACAGACCTTGCTCGAGCCAACGTCAATGACCGTGACGATGCCCGACCGGCGCTGAGGATTATTATTGCCGCCGAGCCAGCTCATATTTTCTGCTCCCGCTTCTTGCGGGCTTTGGTCTGCTCCTTCAGTGCAGCCTCGCGGCGCACGACTGCGTCCGGCGTGAGCTGTACGACGAGCCGATCGGAAATCCGCATGTCGACAGCGGAAATGTCACGAGACAGCAGCCCCGAGACCTCATCCATCGCGATCAGGTCATCGAGCGCCTTTGCCTCGTCCGCCGCCGGCAGCCTGACTGTCACCCCGTTTTCCAGCCGGATATCCCAGCGGCGCTCGGCGACGCGAATATAGCCTTTGACCCGCGCCGCGAGTTCGGGATGGCTTTTGACCATCGCGACGAAACTTGCCGCGTGCTCCGGCGCGCCGAGGCCGATGACCAAAGGTAGGATCGAGTGACGGCCGCCCCGGAACGGCGCAATCACCGCACCGGATTCCTCAACGATCGTGAGTTCCCGCCCGTGCTGCCAAAGAGCGAACGGCCTGCGCTCCTCGATGCGCACCTCGATCACATCGGGATAGACCTTGCGGACCGCCGCCATGCTGACCCAGGGCAGGTCCGCGATGCGTGTCCGTGCGGCATCAGCATCGAAGCCGACAAGCGATGTCCAGCCGTCCAGTTGCAGCCGGTCGAGAATGTCGATCTCGGACGTCTCCTGATTGCCGGTGACGCGAACCTCATCGACGGCAAAGCCCAATCGCGCGGTCGTCGACTGGACGAGCGTCGGAAAATGTCCACCCAGGTACGCGCCATAGAGGCAGGTGATCGCCAGGAAGGATGCCGTACCAATCGTTGCTGCAAAACGCGGCGCCTCGATCTCGCCGCTGGTCAGCCGGCTGAACAGGCGCGCTGGCCGGCGCAGCAAGCGCGGTAGGACAAAGCCGGACGTCGGCACAGCGTCGCCAGCCGCGAACGCCAAGCCGCGGGCCTTGCCGAGCCACCCTGACATCAACGCGAACACGAAGCGTCCTCCACCATCCAACTCAAGAGATCGCCAAACGGATGCCCTGCCTGGGCGGCGATTTCAGGCACCAGAGACGTCGGCGTCATGCCGGGCTGAGTGTTGATTTCCAGCCAGACGACCTCGCCATTCTCCGAATGACGGTCGTCGTAACGGAAGTCGGATCTCGAGACGCCCCGGCAGCCGATCGCTTGATGAGCCTTGAGCGACAGTGTCTGAATCTTTTGGTAAATATTTAGTGAAATTTTAGCCGGAACCTCATGTTTTGAGCCTCCGGGCACGTATTTGGAATCGTAATCGTAGAACGAATGGCCGACCGGGATGATCTCGCAGACCCCGAGCGCCACATCCCCCATCACGGCGCAGGTCAGCTCCCGGCCATGGATGAAGCGCTCGACCATGACCGTTTCGCCATACTTCCATTCTGTCGAGCCGATGACCTGCGGCGGATGCGACTGATCTTCCTTCACGATCACCACACCGAAGCTCGACCCTTCGTTCACCGGCTTCACGACGTATGGCGGCTTCATCGGATGCTTGTTGCCGATCTCGAAGCGGTTCTTGATTTTCGATTCGGCCACGGGAATGCCGACGGCTTTCGCAACCCGCTTCGCCTGCTGCTTGTCCATCGCAAGCGCCGAGGCCAGCACGCCCGAATGTGTGTAGGGAATAGCAAGGTATTCGAGGATGCCCTGGATCGTGCCGTCCTCGCCGTACGGCCCATGCAGCGCGTTGAACACGACGTCAGGCCCGAGCTCGCCAAGGACTGCGCCGATGTCGCGATCCACGTCGACACGCGTCACCGTGTAGCCTACCTCTTCGAGCGCATCCGCGCAGGCGTTGCCGGACGAGAGGGAGACCGGCCGTTCGGACGAGAACCCTCCCATCAAGACGGCCACGTGCTTAGGCATGCGTTCTCAATCCCTCGCGTTGAGAGCCCCACGCGTTTTCGTTGACATGAATCCGATCCCCCGGCGGCTTATGCCCCCAGACCACGCGGCGGACGCGATGTACGAATCAAATCAGGAAACGCTCTGAGGGCAGAGAATCAGAGACTTGAATCTGTGGCAAGGCCGCATTGAAAATTGAGACCGATTTCAGCGAGCGGCGTTGCTTCCCGGACTCACTTCGGCACCGTCGAATGACTTCGGCTAAAGGAGTTGTCCCAGGAATTCCTGGACCTCATGACCCGGCTTGAACTTGCCGATACGCTTGATCTCCCACTGGAGACGAATACCGGAGGTTTCGAGCACGCGCGCCCGCACCGTTTCGCCGAGGTATTCGAGGTCGTAGCCGGTCGCGGTTCCGGTGTTGATCATGAAATTGCAATGCATCGGCGACATCTGCGCCCCGCCGATCATCAGCCCGCGTGCGCCCGCCTTGTCGATCTCCTTCCAGGCCGACGTGCCTTCGGGGTTCTTGAACGTCGAGCCGCCGGTCTTTTCCCGTATCGGCTGAACGGTTTCGCGATGGTTTTGCACCTCGTCCATCAGCGCCTTGATCTTCACTTTGTCTTCCGGATAGCCGCGGAAGAGCGCTGACGTGAAGATCAGGTCCGCTGGCGCTGAGGAATGCCGGTAGGCGTAGCCCATCTCGCCATTGGAAAGCGTCTTCACATTGCCCGCGCGATCCAGCGCGCGAACCTCGACGACACGCTCGCGCGTCTCGACGCCGTTGGCGCCAGCGTTCATGCGCAGCGCGCCGCCGACAGCGCCGGGAATGCCGTGATAGAAATGAAAACCGCCAATGCCGGCTTCCAGCGCGGCAGCCGCGACGCGTTTGTCCGGACACGCGGCGCCGGCACGAATGTCCGTCGCGGAAACCACCTCCGTCTCTCCAAATCCCTTTGCCGAGAGGCGCACGACGAAGCCGGGGATGCCCCCTTCCCGCACGAGCAGGTTCGAGCCGATGCCGACGACGGTGATCGGGATCTCTGCCGGTACGGCTTTGAGGAACGCGGCGAGATCGTCCTCGTCCGCCGGCTGGAACAGCGCCTCGGCGACACCGCCCGCGCGGAACCAAGTGATCTTGTCCATCTCGGCGTTCGGCGTGATGCGCCCGCGCAGGCCGGAGAGCCGGTCGCCGAGTTTTTCGATCAGCGCCTCGCCGCGGATCATGCTGGTGTCCCGCCAAGTTCCTTGGGCAGAGCGTAGGCCCATTGGGTGATGTTGCCAGCGCCCAGGAACACCACGAAATCGCCTGGCTTCGCCATCGCCTTGATCATCGGCGCGATCGCCTCCGGCCCTTCGACGAACCGCGCGTCGCGATGACCGCCCGCCTTGATGCGCGCGACAAGGGTATCCGACGTGACGCCGTCGATCTTGTCCTCACCGGCGGAATAGACAGGAGCGACAGCAACCGTGTCCGCGTCGTTGAAGCAAGCGGAAAACTCGTCGAACAGGTCGCGCAGCCGTGTGTAGCGATGCGGCTGGGCAATCGCGATGACGCGGCCCTGCGAGCTGTCGCGCGCGGCACGCAGCACCGCCTTGATCTCGACCGGATGATGCCCGTAGTCGTCGAAAATCTCGACGCCGTTCCAGGAGCCGGTCCGGGTGAAACGCCGCTTCACGCCGCCAAAGCCGGAGAGGCCCTTGCGGATGGCCTCGTCGGTGAGGCCGAGCTCATGCGCGACGGCGATCGCGGCTGTCGAATTGGAGACATTATGCCGGCCGGGCATCGGCAGGCGCAGATCTGGGATCGTCGACTGCATTCCAGTCTTTCGGTCGCGGATGATCACGTCGAAGACCGACGTCGCGCCATCCATGCGATGGCGCGTGAAGCGCACGTCGGCCTGCGCGTTCTCGCCATAGGTGATGACGCGCCGGTCTTCGATACGCGACACCAGCGCCTGCACTTCTGGATGATCCGTGCACATCACGCCGAAACCGTAAAATGGAACATTTTCAACGAATTGGCGGAAGGCTTCACGAACCTTGTCGAACGTGCCGTAGTGGTCCAGATGCTCCGGATCGATGTTGGTGACGACCGCTATGTCGGCCGGCAGCTTCAGGAACGTCCCGTCGCTCTCGTCGGCCTCGACGACCATCCACTCGCCCTCGCCCATACGCGCATTGGTGCCGTAGGCATTGATGATGCCGCCATTGACGACGGTGGGATCGAGCCCGCCCGCCTCAAGCAGCGTCGCGACCATCGACGTGGTGGTCGTCTTGCCATGCGTGCCGCCGATGGCGATCGCCTGCCGGAAACGCATCAGCTCAGCGAGCATCTCGGCACGGCGCACAACAGGCAGCAGCTTTTCGCGCGCCGCCTGCAATTCCGGGTTGGATTTCTTGATGGCCGTCGAGACGACGACGACCTCCGCCTGGCCGATATTCTCAGCACGGTGGCCGACGAAGCACTCGATGCCCTTAGCACGCAGCCGCTGCACATTGGCGCTGTCTGCCTGGTCGGAACCCTGCACGCGGTAGCCGAGATTGTGCAACACCTCGGCAATGCCACTCATGCCGATGCCGCCGATCCCGATAAAATGGACCAGGCCGATGGTTTTCGGCATCTTCATGACGGGAGCGTTTCCTTGTAAGCGGCGACTGTCTTTCCCGAGGCAATAGCCTCTGTCAGGTCGGCGAGCAACCTTGCGGCGTTGGGCCTGCCGGCCGATTTTGCCGCCGCGGCCATGGCCGAAAGCCGTTCGGGATCGTCCATCATCGTGTTGAGCAGGTCGGTGATCTTGCCGCCTGCCAGGCTCGCCTGCGGGTACACTTCGGCCCCGCCAGCGGCTGCAAGTGCGGCGGCGTTGGCGGCCTGATCGTGATCGAGAGCGTAGGGATACGGAACGAACAGCGACGGCCGGCCGATCACCGCGATCTCGGAAACCGTTGATGCGCCGGATCGCGACATGACGAGATGTGCGGCTCCAATGCGCGCCGCAAGATCGGTGAAGAAGGGATTCACTTCGGCTGTGACGCCAAGCCTCTCGTAATGAGCGCGGACCTTGTCCGCATCTTCCGGTCGCGCCTGCTGAGTGACATGCAGCCTTCGGCGCTGCACGTCAGGCAGTGCGTCGATTGCCGCCGGCACCGCGTCAGAAAAATACTGCGCGCCCTGGCTGCCACCGAACACGACAAAGCGGAACGGCTCGCCCGCGACAGAAGGCGCGTACGGGACTTTTGCCGCCTTCAACACGGCCGGTCGGACCGGATTGCCGGTCACGACGGTTTTGGCCGCGAAGCTGTTATCCCTGTTGTCGAGGAAGCCGCCAGCGATCGCCGTCACGCGCGGGGCGAGCGCCTTGTTCGCCCGGCCCATGACTGCATTCTGCTCGTGGACGATCGACGGGACGCCGCGCCGCGTGGCGGCGTAAAGCGGCGGCAAGGTCGGATAGCCCCCGAACCCGACAACGACGGCCGGCCTGATCTTCTGGATCAGCGCGGACGCCTGCCTGACCCCGCGAAAGATCGTCCAGAATGACTTTGCCAGGGCAAACGGATTCTTCGAGCCGAACGTCGCCGACGCGATCGGATGAATGGTTTTGGCCGGAAACTTGCCGGCAAAACGCTCCGCGCGATCGTCGGTCGCGAGATGGATTTCCCAGCCCCGGGCAATCAGCTCGTGCGCCAGCGCCTCGCCGGGAAACAGATGGCCGCCGGTTCCGCCGGCGGCGAGCAGGATGGTGCCCTTTGCCATGCTACTCCGCGGGAACGATGCCCGACGGCGCGCGGTTGATGCCGATCTTCTTCAGCTTGTCAGGCCGCTTGCGCGTCAGCGCCAGCACCATGCCCATGGAAATGGCGATCGCGATCAATGACGAGCCGCCATAGGAGATGAAGGGCAGCGTCATGCCTTTGGCTGGCATCAGTTGCAAATTCACGCCCATGTTGATGATCGACTGGAAGCCGAACACGATTACCAGACCGGCAACGGCATAGCGGGTGAAGTCGTCGTGCTCCTTCAGCGCCGTCGACAAGCCGCGCAGCACGATGAACGCGAAGATCAGCATGATCAGCATGCACAGCGCGATGCCGAATTCCTCACCGGCGACCGCGAAGACGAAGTCGGCATGGCTGTCCGGAAGGATACGCTTGATCGTACCCTCGCCCGGCCCCTGGCCGAACCAGCCGCCGGAAATCACCGCCTCGCGACCCATATCGACCTGGAACGTATCGCCCTCGCCGGTCATGAACCGGTCGATACGGTCGGCGAAATGCGGGAAGAACGAATAGGCGCCGACCGCACCGGCAACGCCGACGGCGCCGATCAGGATGATCCAGAGCCACGGCATGCCGGCCATGAAGAACATCGCGCCCCAGGTGCCGAGCACCAGCATGGTCTGGCCGAGGTCGGGCTGCGCGACGAGGAGCGCGAGCACCAGGCCAAGCAAGATGACTGCAAAGAGATTTCCCGGAATGTCCGGCTGCCGCTTATGCTCGGCGAACAGCCAGGCGCAGATGATCACGAAGGCCGGCTT